>JASHNV010000060.1 GCA_030041455.1 Spirochaetia bacterium | reverse complement strand
CAACGGAAGGGAATCCGGGAGGACTTGAGCGAACCCGGGCCGACCAGGATCAACGCGCCTCCGCATTCCGAGAGCCGCTGCTCGGCTCAGGAAGGAGCTCTCTCGGGACCATAGTGCCCGGGAGGCCGGCCGGGGACGCGAGTGAGAAGGATCCAGGGCTCGTGAAGCAATGGCTTGCGGTCGAGGCGACCGGGAAGGAATGGAAGGAGCAGACCGGCTTACGGCACAAGAGCAAGAACGACAGCGATAGATTGAGCTTGGTCGGCAACGCGAACGGCGAAACCGAGAGCGAGGCCGCGGCGGACGAAGCGATGGTGGCATCGAGCTCTAAGGGGATTGGCCTAGGGTAGGGGCGAATATTACTGACGTGAGCATAAAAGATCGAGTGGATGACGCAATACTCCTTTGGGAGCAAAACCGACGAGAGGGGGCCTTCCTATCAATCTTGATAGCCGTTGCCGCGAGCGCGCGAAAACGCTACCCCAATCGATCGGCTGTCAACGACGGCGATGCGTTTCGTCTGTTCTTAGAGGCATCACGTTCAGTTCGCATCGCGGTCGAGTATCGAAGTGTGCTTTGGCCGGTAGAGAAGATTTTCTATACGTGGTTTCGTTGCGAGCTCGTCCATGAAGGAGGGTTGCCTGTAGATATCGAGTTCATGCCCGAGCAGGCTGGTATTCTATCGGTTCGGGCGGGCGGGGCCCCAGAGTATATCCTTAAGGTCTCCGATGGTTGGTTCTGGCACCTAGCCAGAGCAGTGATTTTCTCTCCAGAGAATGAAGAGGTCTTTCGCGAGATGCAACAGCAATGGGAGCGGTCGAGCAGAAGACAGCATTGACGACCGGCTGAGTATGATGTATCGTCATACTCAGGGAGAAAAAATGCCAAAATCGAAGATTGCCGTTACGATTGACGCCCAACTGGTTGCCCAGGTTGATCGTCTTGTTAGGGATCGCAGCTACGTGAACCGTAGTCGCGTCGTGGAAGAAGCTCTTCTCGAGAAGCTCGCTCGCATAGGCCGGACGCGGCTTGTCGATGAGCTTGCCAAACTCGATCCTGCGTTTGAGCGATCGCTTGCGGAAGAAGGGCTCGGGGTCGACCACACACAATGGCCGGAATATTGAGAGGCGAGATTCGATGGGCTGACCTGAACCCGGTTCGAGGAAGCGAGCAGGCGGGGAAGCGCCCGGTGCTCATTCTCAGTCAGGACGTGTTCAATGAAAGATCGGGGACCGTTATTGCGATGGCGATCACGAGCCAAGAGCAACGTGCCGGCTTCCCTCTGACCTTGGAGCTCGCTGAAGGCACGCTGCCGAAACGGTCGTGGGCGAAGATGAGTCAGATCCGCACCCTCGCGGCGGAACGAGTCGGGAAACGTCTCGGCAAGGCTTCGTTGCGCGAAATCACGCAAGCCCTCGAGGGGTTGAACGAGATTATTGGCTTGTAAGCAGGGTATAGGCGATTGCGAAACCACGACTTCCGCGCAGGGGATTCTGTCGATTCCCGGCCGGTCCATGCGCGATCATGAGGTAATCGACGGTCGGGCTTGGACTCCATTTGTTCTTCGATTGCAAATTTGTTCTTCGTCGTGTTACGCGAAGAGGCGCTCGGAAAGACCGACGCCCACACGTGGCAGACAAACACCATCCGATTCAAGCTGCTGAAGGTGTCAGCCCTGGTCAAGATGACGGATCGCAGAATCTGGATACGACTCCCGTGGCCTTCCCGTATTTGGGATATATGGAGCCTCGCCGGAAAGAACCTCTGCCTCGCGTAGGCAAGCATAGGACTCCCCGAAGCCGTCAACGGAGGGAAAGGTCTGCTCCGGCGAGGAGAACACCGACATTCCCATGACCACCGCCTCATTTGGCCGCACAACGAGACGTTCACGCAGCCCCAGGGCCTCGGACCAGACACGAAGTGCTTCAAACAAGCCGCTATTCGTCGAAGACCAACCGCCGCTTCCCCGATTATTGCCAGGGTGTGAGAAGATCAGGCTCAATCCCGCGAAGCGGGACCTGTCGGCCGCGCGGAGGGACTCAGGCGCCTCGGCCGACCGCCTTCAATCCGGTCTCGCGGCTCCTGCCGCGGCTACGATCGGGTAAAGGTCGCGGACAGAGGGGTCGAGTCGCCTTCCGCGTCGACGGTGACTCCCGTGATGGAAAGGGTGCTCCCCGTCACCGTAAACTGCCCCTCCTCGAGCACATTGGAGGTTCCCGACGAGAACTCAATCGACAGGAAGGTGTCGCCGTCGGTTTGGTTCGTCGTCACGGTAAAGGATCCGATACCCGGCATCCCGGTTTGGGTGACCGTGCCCCACGTGAACACGATGGAATCGGGCCCGTTTGTCCAGGTCCCAACGAGCTCGCCGATGGTGTCGGGCTGCGGCTCCACGCCGGTGGCCGTCGTCGCCTCGGTAGAGCTCGAGCACGACGCGGACGCTAGGGCAACCGGAAAGAAGACGAAAAACCGCCAACCGCGCCTCATGATCCTTCTCACGATAGTCTATCCCGACGGAGGCCGCCTGTCAAAACGCGTCGACTCGGACCGCGAGCGGATGCCCGCGAATCGACCCAGGCGGGCCGACGGCCGCTCCTCGCCGGGAGCCCCGCGCTTGCCGGGCTCGCGACCGAGCGGAGCGCACCGGCGCCTTGCAAACCCGACCGCGTCCATCCTCCGCGAAGAAGGTCGCCGGCCGGAACCGTCGAGCGCGATCATGCCCGAAACCGGCGGCATCCCGGGCTTTCGCCGTCGACGTCAGCCGTTCTCGTAACGGATGTGCTCGGCAAGAGCCGTCGCGAGAAGAATCTCTCCCCGCTTCTCGACGTCGTCGCTTCGGGCAGCGGCGCTGAGGCCGAGGTGCTCATCGTCGGCGCGCCGTACCGTGAAACGCCTGCCTGGCTGGATCCCGTTGCTGTAACAGAACGAGAGCATCTCGGGGATCTGCTCTCCCTCCTCAGTGATCCGCAGAATGAGCGCCACGTGGCCTTCGGGAGCCTCGCTCAGCTTCGCGGCTGCGAGGAGCTTCGCCTCGATCGCCGCGCCGGGCATGGGATTGCCGTGGGGACAGGTCTGGGGCGAGCCGAGCCTCTGATAGAGATGCTCGGTGAGATCGTCGGAAATCTGGCTTTGGAGGAGCTTCGCCTCCTCGTCGGCCTTGTCCCACGGATAGCCGAGAACCGCGACGAGGAGATGCTCGATCAAGTAGTGGCGGCGGAGGACTTTGACCGCGAGCGTTCGTCCGTCCTCCGTGAGAAGGACGTTCTCGTAGCGCTTTTGCCGGACGAGGCCGAGACGCTTCAGCCGCGATAGCGCCTGCGTGACGGCCGAGCCGCTCACGCCGGTCCATTCCGCGAGCCGCGTGTTGCTCACGTAGCCGTAGTCGCGTAGGAGTATGTAGATGCTGCTCAGATACTCGGCGACCGCGGGAAACTGTCGGTGGGCGTGCGCGAGATCAATGTCCACTCGCGAACTATATCATACCTGGAGCCGCGCGGACAGCCGAGCGCATCGGTTCGATGTCCGCGGCGGAAAGTACGCGGGACACCGCGCGCGCCCCCGGCTCACATTCCGTCGCCTGAGACGTAGAAGGTGAAGCCCGGCGCGTTCGGATCGTTGGAGAGAATCGTCACGGTGGCGTCGTGGGTTCCGGCGGCGGTCGGCGCGAAGACGATGCCGAAGCTCGCGAAGCTGCCGGGCGCTATCGGCCCTCGCGGCTGGGGCACGATCTCGAACATCTTGGCGCCGAGTCCGGAGACCGCTACGGGTCGAGCGCCGAGAAACCTCAGGTCCTGATCGCCGACGTTGAGAATCGTGATGGTGAGCGGAGCGCTCAAGCTTCCGGGAGCGGTGTCCGGCAACGAAACCGTATCGCCCGAGCTGACCGGCGCGGCGCTCGTGGAAACTTGGAGAGTCGGACCGGACCACGCCGCGGCAGCCCCCCCGAAGGCAAGCAGGATCAAAGCTGAAAGGCCGAGCAGCCGGCGGAATCGTCTTCTCATCGTTGTCTCCTCCGAAGTGTCGGGTGGCGACCCGGGGCGTCTCTCCGCCGGCCCGCGACTCGGTTTGACGAACGTCGAGGAGAAAAGTTCCCGTGTCGTTCCGCCGAGCCCCCTCCGTCGAAGAGATAGCCCGAGAGACCGCGATCGCGCGGGGGTCGCGGAACGGCGCCGAACGATGAGCCTCCTTAAAAACCCGCGGGCGCATGAGAAGGCTGCGATCATGCCTGCTCGCCGAACGAGCGCGCCTCGACCCGTTCGGCTCGGCTCCGGTCTCTCGAGATCTCCCGTGACGCCGGGACCCCGGCTACTGCAGCTGCGTCACCGTGAGATTGCCGAAGCTCACCGCGAGACTGTTGGTCCTGAGCGCGATATAGCTTCCGGATCCCGGCGCAGCGCCGAGGTTGAACGCGTACTCCCAATTGTCCCGCGTCGGATCCTTGACCGTGACGTCGCCCGTGTCGCTGTTGATGGTGATTGTCACGGGAACGACCATCGACAGGTTATCCTGAGTCAGGTAGGAGGGATCGAGCGCGATGTCGTAGCCCGGCATGAGGGTCATATCGGTCGGCGACGTGCTGCGATAGACCTGGGCGCGAAAGCCGGCCCCCCCATAGGTGGGGTGCTCGTCGTAGTTGAGCCACAGGAGATACGAGTGGCCGTCTCCCCAGGAACGCCCGTCGAACGCGTTGTCGATATAGACCTCGATGCCGAAGCCTCCTTTGCGATCCTCGCCGCCGCCTTCGTACCGAACGTTGAACGCGTACTGCATGATGCCCGACTGCGAGGCGGCAAGGTTGATCTTGGCGAGCGGCGAATAGACGTTATTCTGGTACAGCCTCCCATTGTTCACCGCCCAGTCGCCGTACGAGGGGGTCGCCGGCCCGCTCTGAGTAAAGTCTCTGCTGAGGACCAACGTCTGCGCGGAGACACCGACCACAAGCGTGCAGGCAAGCACGAATGTCATAGCAAGAGTCCGTCTCATTCTCATCTCCTTTCGAAGTGGGGTGTACGTTCATTGTGTACCCTATTCGAAGGGAACGCAAATTATTTTTCTCCCGCGACGGCGTCGCTCGGCGCGGCGCCGTCTCCCACGCGTGCCCTTCGCACGCAACCGGTCACCTGACAAAATCGAGACATTGGACATCGGAAAGCGGTCGAACGGCGCGACTCCGGCGCGCGAGGTTCCGCGTCCGAGGCCCAGGCGAAAGCCTCTGGCGCCGGGGAAGCGCGCGGTTAACACGCCGCGCACGGCATGGTACCATCGAGAGAGGAAGGCGCAGATGGCGTTCAAACCGCGAACCTACCAGCTCGAGCGAGAGGTGCCGCTGAGCCGCGACAGAGTCTGGCAGCTTGTCGCCAACACCGACCACATGAACCGGGTCATCGGCTTGTTTGCCGTGAAGGCGGGCGGCGCCGTCCGGTCGGACGGGGGCTACTGCAGGACGCTCGTCGCCCGCGTCGCGGGGCCGGTGAGCCTGCGCTGGAGCGAGTTCCCCTTTCAGTGGTCCCGGGGGAGATACTACTCGGTCGTGCGAAAGTACCTCGGGGGTCCGATGGAGCGATTTTACGGCGGCGTTCGGCTGCGCGACGGCGCCGAAGCGGGCCGCTCGACGCTCATCGAGCTCTTCGCGGAGTTCACGCCGCGCAACCTCGTCGGCCTCCTCGCCATTCCGCTCGTGGGTCGAGGCTCGATGGTGAAGACGATGAAGTACGTGAGCGACTACCTCAAGCTGAACCGCGGCTTCGCCGAGCGCCTTCTGCCGTCCCCGAAAGCGAGTTACCGCGTGAACGACGGAGTCGCCGACCGACTCCTCGGCGAGCTTGCCGCCAGTCCGGTCGCGATCGAGGCGACGGAGCGCTTCCGCGACCACATCGCGAGGTCCGGAGACGACGAAGTCATCGACATGAAACCGTTCGTCCTCGCCGACCGCTGGGGACTCGATCGCGAGGAGGTCCTTCGGTGGTTCCTCTACGCGACGAAGGCCGGCGTCACGAACCTGAGCTGGCACCTCATCTGTCCCAACTGCCGGGTGGCGAAGGTCGACGCTCCGACGCTCGGAAAGACCCCGGAGCGGTTCCACTGCGATTTCTGCGCGATCGACTACACCGCGAGCTTCGACCGCTCCGTGGAGCTCACGTTCTCGGTTCATCCCGACATCCGCAAGGCGGTCAAGCAGGTCTACTGCGTGGGGGGACCGCAGATCACGCCCCATATCTACGTTCAGGCGATCGCCGAGCGCGGACGCGCGACGGTGGTGGAGGTGCCTTCCGAGGTCTCGGCCTATCGCATGAGGGCTCTCCAGGCCAACCGGATCGTCGAGGTCCGAAAGGACGGCCGGCGTCCGGCCGCGGAGATCGTCTACGGCGAGGACGGTTGGGGCCGTCCGGCCGTCGAGCTCGACGCGAGCGCCTCCGAGATCCTCGTGCGCAACGAGAGCTCACGCGACATCGTCATCGCCTGCGAGCGATCGGACTGGGGAAGGGACGCGGTGACCGCCGCGATGGTGACCACCATGGAAGAGTTCCGCCGGATGTTCTCCTCGGAGGTGCTCTCACCCGGCCAGCAGATCGGCGTCGAGAGCGTCACGCTCATGTTCACCGACCTCCTCGGCTCCACCTCCTTCTACGAGACCGCGGGCGACGCCAGGGCCTACGGAGAGGTCCGCAGGCACTTCGGCTTCCTCACGGAATGGATCGCGCGGAACCATGGGTCGGTGGTCAAAACGATCGGCGACGCGGTCATGGCGGTCTTCCCGACGCCGACCGACGGCCTTGCGGCCGCGCTCGCGATTCAATCGCACGTCGACGAGTTCAACGCGGGCCTGGCCGACGGCATCGTGATCAAGATCGGCCTCCATCACGGTCCGGCGATCGCGGTCAACTCGAACGATCGTCTCGACTATTTCGGCCGAACGGTGAACATCGCCGCGCGCATCCAAGCGCTGAGCGACGGCGGAGACATTGTGCTGAGCGCGAGGATGGGCGCCGGAGACGAGATCCCCGGCATGCTCGCGAACCTCGACGCGCGGATCGAGACGTTCGAGGCCGTCCTGAAGGGTATCGAGGGACCGGAACCGCTCGTGCGCCTTTCCCCCGGACCGGCCGGGTGGAACCTCCGGGGATCGAGACCTGCCGAGAGCCGCCTGCCGCCTTCCCCTACGTGACGCCGTGGCGCTTTTTCACCTCGGCCTCCGCGGAAAGCCAGTCGGAAAGCTCGTCGCCTCCGCGGCGGCGGCCCGAGATCCGCTCCTGAAAGATTTCATGCGCGCGCTCCGCGATCTCGCGCCGCAGCTGGTCGAGGGTTAGCGCCGGCTTCTTCGCGCGCGGCGTCCTCGGCTTCCCTTCCGGCTTCTTCTCGGCCATGGTCGTGCCCCCTGCTCAAGTCATGATGACAGTATGGCGCCGCGACCTCCGCTTCGTAAAGGGCGCTTCCGAGCACAGCCTCCCGCGAGCCGACCTCCGGGAGCCCGTGCCTTCCCCTCGCGGCGCGGGAAGAGCGCGCCGCGAGGGGAAGTCGCGACGACGATTCACCTCTCCATCTCGATACGCACCTTCTCGACGCGGCGGATGTCGCCTGCGTAGAAGAACGATCCCGCGAAGAAAAGCGCCCCGCCGAGAAGGGACGAGAGCGGAACGAGGAGAATAGCGGCCTTCAGGCCGAGCGAGTCGGAGAGCGCGCCCACCACCACCGGGCTCACGGAGCTTCCGAGCAGGTTCTGGACGACGACCGCGACGCCGTAGGAAATCGCCCAAAGGCCTGGATGCACGACGTCCTGGACGACCGCCGCGGCGGCGGGAACGTAGGCGACCGCGAGAAGCCCGCCCGCGAGGAGCGCGAGGTACTGCGCGCTTCCGTCGAGGAAGGCGAACGCGACGAACAGGACCCCGGACGACGCGACGCACGTGATCGAGGCGAGGAGCAGGCGGGCGTTCAACCGACGCTTCATCCACGCGTCGGCGACGATGCCGCCCAACGGAGCGCCGACCACCGCGAGGAGCAGGACCGTCGCTCCTTTGATCGAGGCCATGCTCATGCCGAGTCCGTCGTAGCGGTGGAAATAGGTCGGGAGCCACGTGAGGAGCGCGGTGCTCACGAACGTGTTGCAGGCGAACGCGACGTAGGTGAACAGGAGCGACGGAGTCCCGAGAAAGCGCCTCGCGATCTCTCCGGGCCGCATCCCGCGGTCGACCGTCCCGGTGGTCGCCAGGCTCCGCGTGAGCTCGACGGTCCGGTAATCCCGGGCGGTCAAGAGGAAGAGGAGCCCGAGGAGGAGCCCCGGCAGCGCGACGAGCCCCAAGGCGCTGTGCCACCCGTAGCGCGTCGCGATGAGGCCGCCGAGCACGGTGCCGAGCGCCGAACCGAGCGGGATGGAGGCGTTCCAAATGCCGAGCATGAGGGAGCGCTTCTCGGGCGGATACATTCCGGAGATGAGGGCGTTGCCGCCCGGCGCGTATCCCGCCTCGCCGAGCCCGACCGTCGCGCGCGCGACGAAGAGCTGACCGAACGTCCGCGTGAGGGCGGACACCGCGGCGGCCAGGCTCCAGAGCAGCACCATGAGCCCCACGCTCCGCCTGCGGCTCCATCGGTCGACGAGAATCGAGACCGGAAAGGTGAACACCACGATGGACCAGTAGACGCCGGAGACGAGCGCCCCGCACTGCGCGTCGGAAAGCCCGAGGTCCGCCTTGAGGAACGGAAAGAGGGAGGTCACGACCAATCGGTCGATGTAATCGAACATGTAGAGCAGGAACAGCAGCGCAAAGAGGTAGTGGGCGTAGCGCTTGAGACCGGGCGAGTGGACGAGAACGGTCTCGGTCGCCCGGAGCTCTCGATCGCGCCCGAGCCCGGAGGCGCCGCCGTGCTCCAAGCCTCACCAGTCCTTGACCGGAACGCCGAGCAGCATCCGGATGTCGACGAACTGTCCGATATGGTAGGAATTGTGATCGATGACGGTGAGCGCCTCGCGCAGGAGGTTTTGACCTTCGCCGTGGGGGAACGGCTCGAAAAGGTCGCTTTTGGCGTCGCGCACCATGGCGATCAACGTCTTGAGATCCGCCCGGAACTTCCCGACGATCTCGGTCCACTCCCGCTCCCCGGACGGCCCGTCCTCCTTCGGCCAGTAGCCGCTCGGATACGAGGGCGAGCGATAGCCCGGATCTCTGATGAACTCGAGAATGTCCCACTGGCAGAGCCACACGTGGTAGCCGAGCTGCCACGCGGTATGCGCGAGGCTCGGCACCCGGGCGCCGAGAAGCTTGACCGGGAATCCCTCGACCGCCCGGTCGAAGCTGATATGGGCGCCCTTGCCCGAGAGCGAGGAAACGAGATGCTCGCGGAGCGCTTTTTCGTTCATGGTGCCTTCCTTTCCACTCTAGTCTACCGCCCGACGGGCGAATTGTCACCGCTCGGAATCAGGCCCGGCGGTTCGGATTCGCGGGCGAGAACGATCGGACCGGAAGGCGCCGGGCTCCCCGGCCGCGCGAGCACCTCGGGCGTCGCGAGCTGACGTTTCCCTCCGAAAGCGTCGCGTCCCTGGCAATTTTGGTGCCCTTTTGGCCGTCCGGAAGTACATTACAGCCATGAAGACTCGAGAGCTGCTCGCCGCCCTCCTATCCTCGGGACTCGTGGTTCTGTCGCTCGGCTCCTGCGCGCCGAAGCCGGCTGGGACCGTGGCGGTCGCGCAAGCCGCTCCCGAGCCCGCCGCGGCCAGCGTCCCGCAGGCGCCGGCCGCGCCCGCGAACGAGCTTGAGGCGCAGGTCGAGGCGGTGTACCGCAGCGCCTCCCCTTCGGTCGTCAATATCACCACGCAGGTGATGAGCTACGACTTCTTCAGCCAGCCCGTGCCTCAGCAGGGAACCGGCTCCGGATTCGTCTACGACAACCTCGGAGACGTCGTCACCAACTACCACGTGGTGGAGAACGCGGACTCCATCACGGTCACCCTGCCGAACCACAAGGCCTACAAGGCAAAGGTGGTCGGCACGGACCCCACCACCGATATTGCCGTGGTCAAAATCCCGACCGACAGCCTGCCGCCGCCCCTGGGCTTCGACGACTCCTCGCGGCTCCAGGTAGGCCAGTTCGTCGTCGCGGTCGGGAATCCGTTCGGCCTCGACCGGACCATGACCTTCGGCGTCATCAGCGCGCTCGGGAGGGTGATCCAAAGCCCCGACGGGCGCTTCATCGGGGAGGCGATCCAGACCGACGCGCCGATCAACCCGGGAAACTCAGGCGGTCCCCTCCTCGACCTCCAGTCGCGCGTCATCGGGATCAATTCCCAGATCCTGAGCCCGAGCGGCACGAGCGCGGGAATCGGCTTCGCGGTTCCCGGGATCACCGTCCAGAGGGTCGCTTCCCAGCTGATCGCAAAGGGCAAGTATGCCCACACCTGGCTCGGCGTCGAGGGGGTGGACGTGGACGCGCAGACCGCGCAGACGCTCAAAGACGCCGCCGGGTTGGATCTGCCCGTGAGCGCCGGCATGCTCGTCGTGCAGGTCGTCCCGGGCAGCCCGGCCGCCAGAGCCGGCATCAGGGGCGGGAATCGAGCGGTGGAGATCGGCAACTACGAGGTTCCCGTCGGCGGAGACATCATAACCGCCATCAATGGAACCTCCGTGGACAGTTTCCGCGATCTCACGGTCTACCTCGACGGCTCGACGGAGGTAGGCCAACCGGTAACGGTGACGCTCTATCGCGGCGACAAGAAAATGGACATCAGGGTGCTCCTCACGGAGCGGCCGGCTAAGTTCTAGACGCGCCGGGCCATAACGCCCATGGGATCGTAGCGCGATGACGCCAATCCGACGGCGAGATAGGTTCAAGGAGAAAACGATCGTGAGCTCAGCAGGAACGGTCTCACTGGCGGCGGGGATGCTCCTTGCGGCGGCCGCTCTGTTCGCGGAGGGCAACGGAGAGGAGGCCGATTCCGCCGGCTCGTCCCTCTCCGGAATCGAGCTCGTCGGCGCCGGAGCGTCCTTCCCCTTCCCCATCTACTCGAAGATGTTCGACGAGTACGACAAGCTCACCGGCGTGCGGGTGAACTATCAATCGATCGGCTCTTCAGGCGGCATCAAGACCCTCGAGAACCAGGTGGTCGACTTCGGCGCTTCCGACGCCTACCTGACGGACAAACAGCTCGCGGCCTTCGACGCGCCGGTCGTGCACATCCCGACGGTTCTCGGAGCGGTCGTCGTCACCTACAACCTGCCGGGCAATCCCGCTCTGAGGCTGACCGGCGCCGTCGTGGCCGGGATCTTCCTCGGCGCGATTACGCGGTGGAACGATCCCGCGATCGAGGCGCTGAACCCGGAGGCGGCCCTTCCGGCCGAGGCGATCATCGTGGTGCACCGCTCGGACGGGAGCGGCACCACCTTCAATTTCACCTACTACCTCTCCAAGGTGAGCGAGGCGTGGCGACGGGAGGTTGGAAACGCGACGGCCGTCGATTGGCCGGTCGGCCTCGGCGCGGCTCAGAACGCCGGCGTCGCGGGGATCGTCGAGGAAACCTCAGGCTCGATCGGCTACGTCGAGCTCTCCTACGCCCTCGAGAACGGCCTCCCGTGCGCGACGCTGCGCAATCGGGCCGGCGCCTGGACCTCCCCGTCGCTTGAGAGCACCGCCGCCGCCGCGGGAGGGCGGCTCCCGGC
This sequence comes from Spirochaetia bacterium, assembly GCA_030041455.1. Classification (GTDB taxonomy): domain Bacteria; phylum Spirochaetota; class Spirochaetia; order DAHUYW01; family DAHUYW01; genus DAHUYW01. The sequence continues at coordinate 22,296 of JASHNV010000060.1, read as the reverse complement.
CGACATGCGGATCGATCTCGGCGACACCTCGGCGTCCGACGGCTACCCGATCGCCAACCTCACCTGGATCATTGTCTACCGGGAGCAAAAGTACGGGGGCAGGAGCCTCGATCAGGCGAGGGCGCTCGTGAAGCTCCTCGCCTGGGTCACCCACGAGGGGCAGCGCTACGCCGCGGGCCTCCAGTACGCCCGGCTCCCACCCGCCGCCGTCGCGAACGTCGACGCCATCCTCCGGAGCATCACGTACGGCGGGGTGCCTCTCGTCGGCCCCTGAAACCCGCCTGAGACGGCTCCGGTGGCCAAAACCGGCGCGGATGAGTATCTTGGAGTCTCGCCGCGAAGCCCGCGGCGGTAAGGAACGAAAACATGCGCGTAGAAATCTGGTCGGACACGATGTGTCCGTTCTGCTACATGGGAAAGCGAAGATTCGAGCGGGCCCTCGGTCGCTTCGAGCACCGGGGGGAAGTGGACGTGCTGTGGCGCAGCTTTCAGCTCGATCCGTCGATCGAGAACGTTCCCGGAAGGACCCTGAACGAGTACCTTGCCGAGCGCAAGGGAATCAGCGTCGAGCGCACGGCTCACCTGCACGACCGTCTGACGGAGGAGGCGAAGGAGCTCGGCCTCGCCTACAATTTCGATAGGGTCCGGGTCGCGAACTCCTTCGACGCGCATCGGCTCGTCCATCTCGCCTCCGCTCGCGGCCTGCAGGATGCGGCCGAGGAGAGGCTTTTTCGCGCCTACTTCACGGAAGGTCGAAATCTCGCCGATCGGGAGACCCTCGTCGAGCTCGGGTCGGCCATCGGTCTCGACCCGGAGGAGGTGAGGCGCACGCTTGCGGGCGACTCGTTCTCCGAGGAGGTCCGAAGCGACATCCGCGAGGCGGAAGCGCTCGGAATCGAAGGCGTCCCCTTCTTCGTCATCGACCGAACATACGCGGTCTCCGGGGCTCAGCCCGCCGAGCTGTTTCTCGAAGTCCTCGAGAAGGTCTGGGCGGAGCACCCCACGGCAACCGCCGAGCGGAAGCCCGCCTCAAGCTGACTTCGCGAGGCGCAGACTCTTCGTCAAGCGGCCGCCTTCAGCCCGCGCCGCTCGACCGGGCCCACAGGTTGATGCCGCTCTCCACGGCGAGCGTGTCGATTCGGGACAGCTCCTCGGCGGTGAAGCTGGGACCTCCGAGAGCGGCGACGTTCTCCGCGATCTGAGCCGGGCTGCTCGCGCCGATCAGCGCCGAAGTGACCCGCCCGTCCCGCAAACACCACGCAAGCGCCATCTGGGCGAGGCTCTGACCCCTTGCCCGCGCGAGCTCGTTCAGCGCGCGGACGCGGTCGAGATTCTCCTTCGTAAGGAGCGACGCGCTGAGCGCCGTGCCGGGGGTCCCGGCCCTCGAGCCCGGCGGCACCCCGTTCAGGTATTTGTCGGAGAGCATCCCCTGGGCGAGGGGAGAGAACACGATGCAGCCGATCCCCTCCTTCCCGAGGACGTCGAGCAGCTCGCTTTCGATCCAGCGGTTGAGCATGGAATAGCTCGGCTGGTGAATGACGCACGGCGTTCCGAGCGACGCGAGGATCCGGGTGGCCTCGCGGGTTTTCGCGGCCGAGTAGGAGGAGATGCCGACGTAGAGCGCTTTCCCCGAGCGCACCGCCCGGTCGAGCGCCGACATCGTCTCCTCAAGCGGCGTCTCCGGATCGAAGCGGTGGGAATAGAAAATGTCGACGTAATCGATCCCCATGCGCCGCAGGCTCTGATCGAGGCTCGCAAGGACGTACTTTCGCGACCCCCATTCGCCGTAGGGCCCCGGCCACATGAGGTAGCCGGCCTTCGTGGAAACGACGAGCTCGTCGCGGTGACCCGCGAGGTCGGTCGCGAGGATCCTCCCGAAGCTCTCCTCCGCCGACCCGGGGGGAGGTCCGTAGTTGTTCGCGAGGTCGAAGTGCGTGATCCCGAGGTCGAACGCCGCGCGGATCATCTTTCGCCCGGACTCGAGCGAGCTCGCGCCTCCGAAGTTGTGCCAGAGTCCGAGGGAGATGGCCGGAAGCTTCAACCCGCTCCGTCCGCTCCGATTGTATCTCATGGTTTGGTAACGTGCGTCCGACGGATTATACGCCACGATGGTCTCCTTGTGCTCCCGAGCCCGAGTTTCCCGTGGGCGGGGTCGAAAAAAGGGCCGCTCTTCTGGTAACGTGTTTGTGGGAAACAAAATACGTGCAGAAGGAACGGCCGTCGTATGAAGACAGAGTGTAGCGTAGGTCACCTTGAGTTGCAAGCCATTGGCAAACGGCACGGTGTCGTCACGAATGCCGGTCCGCAGCGAGCGCGACATGTTCTGAATCAGGGCGCCCCGGCTCCATATAGGCGCGTCAATCCACGCGCCCATGGCCTTGGCCTTGCGAGAGAGCTTTCTCGGGAAATTTCGCACCCGTTCCTCATCCGACATGGGTGTCCGAGGTTCCTCATGGAGGCGTTGCGCCATTCGAGTCGTGCTCCCCCCTTCGAAAACGTTCCTACAAGGAGTGCCCCTTCGCTCCACGACCATTACGCCGCTTCGTCGCTCCTGGTTAGGGGAACTTGGTGTTTCGACAGCCTTATTCTGAGGGATAGGACAAACTTCGGCGTAGTGGACAGAAGAGGTGAATGGTGGAAGTCCGCCCCCCTCCCCTGCCCCGCTGGCGGAGCGCGGTGCGGCGAACTCCGAGATGGCTGGTTGGAAACTTGCACCTGAAAGCGCTATCGAGTGGCTGGAGTATGGCCGGCACCGGTTGGGATGTATGCTGATTGACGCTGCCCGTGAAGTGTTATATTCTATCTATCAAGTGTAGGTTCCAGGGGTGACAGGTCGGGGTCTGCATAGAACAAGAGACTCTCTCGGGCGCCTTGAGGCCGATTTCCTTGCCCAGGTGGGGCCCCAGGGGCCCTTTACCGTCAAGGGGGCTGAGCGAATTCTCGGACCGACCACGGGAAGGTACGTTCGGCAATTCCTCGCGCGCCTTGAAAAGAAGGGCTGGATCGCGCGGATCAAGCCGGGCCTCTACGTGCCGATCCCCCTTTCCTCGGGCACGACCGGAACCCCGCAGCTCCACGAGTTCCTGGTCGCCATGACGCTCGTTCAGCCCGCCGCCATTGCCTACTTCTCGGCGATGAACTATCACGGCTTTACCGAGCAAATCCCCCGGCAAGTCTTCATAACCACCGACCACAAGGTAAGCAGACCGTCAAAAGAGTCGCTTGGTGTTTCCTATCGAATCGTCTCTCAGCGGCCGCAGCGTTTCTTCGGGCTTCGCACCGAGTGGATCAACGAGAGCCCTTTCCAAATTACCGATCCCGAGAAGACCCTAGTCGACGGGTTAGCCCTGCCCGAATACGTGGGTGGGGTAGGGATGATCGCACACGCCCTCTTACAGTCGTGGTCTGCCATCGACGAGAAGCGGCTGCACGACTATGTCCTCAGGATGGGGACCTCTGCCGTGGCAAAGCGGCTCGGTTTTCTCCAGGAGAGGCTTGCCCTCGGAAATCCGGAAGCGCTTAGGAACTCGGCAGGACCTTCGACTGGCTACCCCCGCCTCGATCCGACCCTTCCGGCCCAGGGAACTCATAATCGGCGTTGGGGGCTCCTGGTCAACGCAACGGTCGCTCCATGATTACGAGCGCGGAGCTTCACCGTGCTGCGGCAATTGAGGGCCTGCGATTTGATCAGGCTGAAAAGGACTATGTCATCCTTTTGATCCTGTCGGGACTCTCGCGAGCTCCGCGAGTCAAAACAAAATGGATTTTCAAAGGCGGAACCTGTCTGCGCCACTGCTACTATCCGAGATACCGCTTCTCAGAGGACATCGACTTCACGTGTGCCGACACAGGTGATAACGTCGGCTCTTCTCTCGCCCTCTTGAAGCGGGTTGCTGTATTCCTCGGTGAGGAAACCGGGATCGTGCTGAAGTGTAAGGAGCCACGCTCAGATAAGGGTGCCGTCCAAGTCGAGATACCAATCGAATATTCACGCGGCGGATCCCGCAGGCAAGCGCTCCCCACGGTCAAGGTCCATCTGGCATTTGACGAGCCGCTTCTCGCCTTGCCGGTAGACCGGCGAGTTGAACCTGCCTACGCAGGCTTCGATCCGTTTTCGCTCCCCGCGTACGCCAAGATCGAAATCGTGGCCGAGAAGGCGCGGGCGCTCCTCCAGCAGCAGGCCAGGTGGCCTCGACCACGCGACCTCTATGACCTCTGGTACATCACCTGCCACAAGCAGGAGCGCTTCAGCCGGGAAGAGCTACTGAAACTCTTTCAACGCAAATGCGAGATTCGCGGCCTCGCTCCCGATCCAAACGGCGTTCGCTCCCAGCGACTCTACGCATGGAACCGGGAAGCCTGGACGAGCCAGCTCCTACCGGTCGTCCGCGCAGCGCCGGAATACGAACTTGTGTGGAAGGAATGGGTGGCGAAGAGCGAGGAGCTCCTCTGAGGACAGACTTCACCAGTCCGTCGTCGAGGAGGCTGCCATCGCCTGGCGTTGGTTCTTGCCCCGCCGAACGCCGCGGCGTACAATCGCGGCATGCCCGAGTACCCGGACGTGACCGTCTATGTCGAGGCGCTCGCCCGAAGGATCCTCGGCGCGGAGTATCGCGGCCTCCGCATCGTCCATCCGTTCTTGCTCCGATCGGTCCAACCTCAGGCGTCCGAGCTCGAGCGGAGGACCGTCCTCGGCGTCCGTCGGATCGGCAAGCAGATCGCGATCGAGCTCACAGGCGAGCTCTTCATCGTGATACACCTCATGATCGCGGGCCGACTGAAGTGGGAGGACGCGCCCGAGGGGCGCGCGGAGGGCGCGGCCGCTCCCCCGAAGAAAATCGGTCTCGCGGCGTTCAGCTTCGCCACCGGAACGCTCATCCTCACCGAGGCCGGCACGAAAAAGCGAGCGTCGCTCCACCTCGTGAGGGGGGAGGAGGCGCTTGCCGCCTTCGACCGCGGAGGCGTCGAGGTGACGGAGGCGACGGCGGAGGAGTTCCGCGCGAGGCTCCTCGCGGAGAACCACACGCTCAAGCGGGCCCTCACCGATCCCCGCCTCTTCTCGGGGATCGGGAATGCCTATTCGGACGAGATTCTCCACCGTTCCCGGCTGTCGCCGCTGCAGATGACCTCGAAGCTCGATCGCGACGAGACCGCTCGCTTGCACGCCGCCTCCCGGGAGGTCCTCGCCGAGTGGGCCGAGCGGCTGCGCCGCGAGGCGGGCGAGAGTTTTCCGCGGAACGTTACCGCCTTCAGGAGCGAGATGGCGGTGCACGGCAAGTACAACCAGCCGTGCCCCGTATGCGCCACCCCCGTCCAGCGAATCGTGTACGCCGAGAACGAGTGCGACTACTGCCCGACCTGCCAGACCCAGGGAAGGCTTCTCGCGGATCGCAGCCTCTCCCGCCTGCTCAAAGGCGACTGGCCGAGAACCCTCCAGGAGCTCGAAGAGATCAAACGGCCTCGCTGACCGGAAGGCCTCGGGAGCGCCCGATCGAGCCGAACGCCCCGCCTTTGCGTCGCGGTAAAAATACGGTAGATTCTATCCGACCATGGCAAAGCGTCGCGCGACCTCGGGAGCTCTCCTCGGCTCGTCGGACGAGACCGGTCTGCGGGAGACTCGAGTCACCGAGAACATCGAGATAGCGGCGGGGGTCTTTCTCTTGAAGTATCCCCGGGAACGGGACTTCCTCCCCGGGCAGGTCGTCGGCATTACGGTCGACCGGAGGATCGCCCCGCGCTACTACAGTATCTCGAGCGGAAAGGACGAGGAGTTCGTCGATCTGCTCTACGACGTCGTTCCCGGAGGCGAGCTCACTCCGCTCCTCGCGGCCCTTCGCGGTGGAGACCTCCTCTTCGTCTCCCCTCCATCCGGCGCTTTTCTCGACGGCGACGAGGAAGGCTGGTGGATCGCGACCGGCACCGGAATCGCCCCGTTCGTCTCGATGGCCAAATCCGGACTCGGAGGCCGCAAGCATCTCGTCCACGGAAGCCGCCTCGCAAGCGGTCTGTATTACCGGAAGTACTTCGCCGCTGTCCTGAAGGAGCGCTACGTGAGCTGCTGCACGAAGGAGGCCGGCGACGGCATTTTCTCCGGAAGGCTGACGGCCTGGCTCGGCCAACAGGAGGACCTGCCGACGAGCGGGCGCTTTCTCCTCTGCGGAAGCGCCGAGATGGTGGTCGACGTTCGCGACCTGCTCATCGCGCGGGGAGTTCCGTTCGGGAACATTTCGAGCGAGATATACTTTTAGGACGCGCGGAGCTTCGATGGCGAAAGAACCCCTTTTCGGACGAACGATCGAGGAGCTCGGCGAGACGGCGAGGCGCTTCGGCCAGGCTCCCTTTGTCGCGCGGCAGCTCGCCGAGTGGCTGTACCGCAAGCGGGTCGACAGCTTCGAGCGGATGGCGAACCTCTCCAAGACCTTTCGCGCCTCGCTTGCCGAGGAGCACGTCGTAGGCCTTGCGCCGCCGGAACGGACGACGATCTCAAGCGACGGGACGAAGAAATATCTCTTCGCCGCGGGCCCCGGCCGGTTCGTCGAGGCGGCCTTCATCCCGGAGGAACGGCGGGCTACCCTGTGCCTCTCGACCCAGGTCGGCTGCAAAATGGGGTGTCTGTTCTGCATGACGGGAAAGCAGGGCTTTCAGGGGCAGCTATCGGCCGGGGAGATTCTCAACCAGCTTCGAAGTCTCCCGGAGTCGGACCGGATCACGAACATCGTCTACATGGGCATGGGGGAGCCGCTGGACAATCTCGCGAACGTCCTGTCGAGCATCGAGGTTCTCACCGCCGACTGGGGGTTCGCGCTGAGCCCTCGACGAATCACCGTCTCCACGATCGGGATCATTCCCGCGATGAAGGTCTTTCTCGAGCGCACCGACTGCCACCTCGCCGTGAGCCTTCATTCGCCGTTCGAGGACGAACGCCGGACGCTGATGCCGGTCGAGAACCTCTATCCGCTCGCCGAGGTGCTCGGCGTGCTGCGGGAAAGCGCGATCGCGCGCAGGCGGAGGGTGTCTTTCGAGTACATCATGTTCGGCGGGCTGAACGACACCCCCCGCCATGCGAAGGAGCTCGTGCGCGTGCTCGACGGCATCCGGTGCCGGGTCAACCTGATTCACTTTCACCCGATACCGGGGACGCCCCTTCACGGCTCGAGCGACGAGACGATGCTCGGCTTCGAGCGCCGGCTCAAAGAGAGCGGCATCATCACGACGATTCGCAAATCCCGCGGTCAAGACATCATGGCGGCCTGCGGCCTGCTCTCGACCAAGGCGCTCACCTCGCGGCCGCAGGCGGACTACTGACGCCGTTCGGAGAGGGCTCGATCTACCGCCCTTGAGGCAAAAAGACCCGCCAGGTCGTTCCGCTCGACCGGTCGAGCTCGAGGCGGCCGTCGAGCTGATCGACGAGGGCCGCGACCATGGGAAGACCGAGGCTCCGCGCGCTTTCGAGCTGGAAATCCTCTGGCAAGCCGACGCCGTCGTCGGCGATGACGAGCCGAACCGAGGCCTCCGCGTCGAGGCGCACCGTGACCGTCCCGCCCCGACCGTTCGGAAAGGCGTGCAGCACCGCGTTCACTACGAGCTCGTTGAGAAGCAGACCGAACGGGACCGCGAAGTCGAGGTCGACGACGGTCTCGCTCGATACGCTGACATCGAGGACGACCGACGATCCGGTCGTCCTCGCGAGCTCCGCGAGGAGTCTCTCGACGTAGCTCTTGATCTCGATCTGCCCGAGCTGCCCGGTTTGAAAGAGAATCTCGTGGACGAGGTAGAGCGCTCGGATTCGCCGCGTGCTCGCCTCGAGGATCTGCCGGACGCCGTCCTCCTCGACCTTGTTCACCTCGAGATGGATGAGGCTGAGCACGAGGTTCAGGTTGTTCTTGACGCGATGGTTGAGCTCCTTCATCGCGACGTCCCGCTCGGCGAGCGCCCGCCTCAGCTCCTCCACGGTCTTTTCGCGCTCCGCGGAGGCGCGCTTCAGGTCAGAGACCGCAAGCTCCCGATCGTCGAGGGCACGGCTGAGCTCGCCGGTGCGCTCGAGAACCCGCTTCTCGAGAAGAAGCGCCTCCTGCCGGTGGCGCCAGAAGTGCCGGTAGAGCACCCCGCCGTACAAGATGACGAGGACGATAACGACAAGCAGCGACGCCCCCGTCGCGTACAGGTAGCCGCGGGTATGCCGGGAGTATCCAATCGCGAGCATGAACGGATAGGCCACGACGGCAAACGCGCCCGAGAGATAGACCCCCACTCCGCGGAGCTCGTACTCCGCCACGAGCAGGAGTCCGAAGATGAGGAAGATAGCTCCGGTGAGATTGCCCGAATACGCGGTCAGGGACGAAAGCGCCGCGATGAGAAAGAGAATCGCGATTTGGAACCATAACGCCGCTCGGCTCTTCCAGTATGCACTTACGAGGCCCACGATTCCCGTGAGAAGAACCAGGGAGATCGAAATGTTGGAGAGGAGATCGATCGGACGCAAATGGGGTGTGGTTTTCTTCGCTTCGACGAGGACGTTCAAGATTATGACGACGAAGGAGGTCAAACCGCACACGAGACCGACCAGTCTCTGGAGATTTCCCGGGGTCCGCGAGAAGCGGTCCGCGAGGTCTCGGAAGAGGTTGAGCATCGCTTTCCGGTCGTCGAAAATACCGCTCGCTCGCGTCAAGAGTCTCATCGGAGCGCCTCGACGGATCCTACATCGCGGCACGCGTCAACGTACAAGGCCTTCAATAATCGACCTTCAGAACGTGCTCGAGGGGGAGCGTAATGGTCCATCGCGTCCCGGCAAGGCGCTCGAGCGAGATTTTCCCTCTCAGCTGCTGCGTCAGGGCCGTAACGATGGTCAAGCCAAGGCTCGACGTCTGGTCAAGACGAAGGCCTTCTCCTATTCCGATCCCGTCGTCCGCGACGACGATCTGCAAATGATCCTTGGAATTGACCTGAACGCTGACGTTTCCGGGGCCTCCGGTCGGGAAGGCGTGTTTGATTGAGTTCGTTAGCAGCTCGTTCAAGAGCAGACCGAGGGATATCGCCGAGTCCAAGCCGACAACGATTGGGCCGCTAATCTCGAACGTGAAGTGAACCGCGGCCCGCGATACGCCCTGGATCGCGTCGACGAGTCTCTCGATGTACTGGCCGAGCTCGATGCTCTCGAGCGGGGTGGTGCCGTACAACGTCTGATGGACGAGCGCCATCGCGTGAATGCGCTGAATGCTCGCCTCCATCGGCTGCCGGGAGCGTTCGTCGGTCAATTTGTTCGCCTCAAGCTGAAGGAGACTTGCGACGATCTGGAGGTTGTTCTTCACTCTGTGATGGATCTCCTGAAGCATCACCGCGCGCTCGGCAAGCGATTTCTCGAGCTCGGCCGTTCGTTCGCGAACGCGGGATTCGAGGAGATCTGCGTCCTCTCGGTATCGCAGCCAGTGCTTCAGGAAAATCGATCCGTACAGCGCGACGAACACCGCGACCCCGAGGAGCTCGACGACGGTTTGAACGAAGATGGACTTCGATTGCTGCTCATACCCCAGCACCATGACGTAGGGATATCCGATGACGGCCACGGCACACCAGACGATAACGCCGACTGGTCCGAGGCCGTATTCGACGATCAAAACCAGGGCAAAAATGAGGAAGAGGGCGCTCGTGAGATCGCCGGGATGCGCCTCGCTCTGGGCGAGAAACGCCGTGGCCAGGAAACTGACGACATGCGCCAACTGGGCGATACGGGACTTCCAGAAGCCCGTCGCAATGCCGATCACCCCGAACAGAAACAGCGCGGCTACAGCCGGGTGAAGGAGCGCTCTGCTCACGTTGTGCCGGAACGCCACCATCTCGGTATCAATATTGAACAGCGCTATGACGATGGCGCCGCCGCCGGCAATCAGGCCGACAAACTTCTGGAGTCCCTGCGGATCATGGGCGTAGTCAGAGAGAAGTCGATTTAGTCGCACTCAATACTTGTCGGCTCCCCGTTCCAAAAATCCTCAGCCGCCGCTTGAACAGGAAGAATTTCCTCCATTTCCCCGCACGGAATTGCTTCGATCGTGCGGGTGAGATTTTCGATCGCGAGCGCGAAGTCGATGTCGCCTTCCGACACCGGATTGTACTTGCCGAGGAAGACGTCCTCCTCCGCGTCCCTCCGATAATCATACACCATATTGAGCGCGAGCAGGCTGAGACCTCGGTCGATGATAGCCTTTTCCCCGCCTTCAAAATTGGACCCCAGCCGGAGCCGCGCGAGCACCGACACGCGGTCCTCGCGGTTCGCGTTGAAATAGCGCTTCGTCTCGCGGATGGAGAGCAGGTACGTCCCGAGATGCGCCACGGCGGTGCGCTCGGCGTCCTCGCACTGGGCAAGGAAGGGTATGGCGCCGATGAGCTTCGCGATCCTGCTGCCGTGAAACCGCTCCCTTTCCTCCTGCGTCATCCGAAACGCGTCGGCGACAAGAGCGGAGATCTCGCTCCACTTCGTCGCGGGAAAGAGCCGGGTCCGAGAAAGAGTCGTCGAGACTTTTGTGTTCGTCATGGGAACACCTCCGTATGGAAAAGATTTGTGCTGACGAGCACGAGCATGGCGCTCGCCGAGAGTTGGCGTCAAGCGATTTTTTGTAAAATGCGAACACGATGCGCCGAGCATGAAGAGATGGGCCGCGCGTCGCGGCCGCACGATCGCTCGCCGATTTTTCACCGCGAGGGAGGCACGTATGCCAAGATGGTGTGGGCAGACGTGCCCCGGTTGTCCGTCATGCCCGGAAGGCGGTCGGATCGGATCTCGAAAGAACCGCGAGCGGGCGCTTCTCGTGAGCACGCCTCCGCGCCCTTCGAAGATCGGGGACGGTTCGTGAGCGCAATCCTCGGGTTGCGGGTCGAGCTCGGCTTCCGCCCTTGACCGTGTTGCGAGGTACGTGATGTTTCCGGGTTCGCCCCGCGAGACCGGCCTGGGGAAGGGCCTTCGAGGGAGCAAGCCTTTCCGATCGATGATATACTCCTCGATCGGAGGACAGGATGATACCGAAACTGCAGGAGCACTGGTCGATGATCGACGGAACGCACGGCTTACGGACGGAGGTTCTCGATCTCCTGAGCGACGGGGAGCTCGCGTTCAGTCCCGGCGGACTGAACTTGACGTTCGGCGGGCTCATCCGCGAGCTTGGCGAGGTGGAGCACTCGTACATCGAATCGCTGAAGACCTTCAAGCAGGACTGGACCTACCGGAACACCGAGGCGGGGATCCAGGCCGACTTGAAACGCCTGCGCGAATGGCTTTCCGAGCTTGACGCCGGCTTCAAAGCGGCCGTCTCCGCGCTATCCGAGGAGGACCTCGAGAAGAAGGTCGACCGCGGATTTCAGATCGGCGTTGAGCTCCAGCTCCAGGTTTACCTGCAGGCGCTCCTGATCTTTCTCGGCAAGGCCACGATTTTCCTCAGGGCGATGCGAAAGCCGCTTCCCAAGAACCTGCTCGCGTGGATCGGCTAGCGACTCATCCGCCCGGTCCAGGCGGCTCTTCGATGCTACGATCTCCCGCGGCCCGCGAGCCGGGCGAGGAGGAGGAGCGCGCAGCCTGACAGCGTGAAAAAATCCGCGAGGTTGAAGATACCGGTGCGAAGCTGGCCGAGCCCGACGTTGAGGAAGTCGGTGACCCGCCCGTCGCGAAGAATGCGATCGAGCAGATTCCCGACGCCGCCTCCCGCGAAGAGCGAGAGCGCCACGGTCGCTCGAAGGCCGAGCGCGCTGTCGCGGAGCGTATAGAAAAGGAGGAGGCAGACAAGCGAGAGGCAGAGGAACGTGAAGATCACCAAGCGCGCCTCCGGCGGCCACCCGGCGCCGAGGCCGAGAAAGGCCCCCGGATTCTCGGCGTAGACAAGCACCAGGGCGCCTTCCAAGAAGCGATGAGGCGGCGAATGCGCGAGGAACTGGCGGGCGAGCGTTTTGGTGACCTGGTCGCAGCCAATCGTCGCGGCGAGGACCGATGCGACCGTCAGGATCCTCGGAAGCTTTCCCGTCTTGCCCGCGCCTGCCCGGGTGTCGCGATCGCCCGACTGCGGGCCGCTAGACTTTTCCAAGGACCTTGATCATGTAGAGCTCGATATAGAGGCTGAACTCTTCCTTTCGCTTGATCTGCGCGAACGCCTCGTTCGAAGCCACCTGAGCGGAAAGATTTTTTACGCGCGCGAGATCGGGCGGCTTGATGAGAAGCGAGCGCCGGATCCGCCGCACCGCGTCCCTGACGAACGAGTTGACGTCCTCGATGAGGTCCTGCTTCGCCTTGACGGCGACGAGAGGATTCCACTTCTCGGCGAGCTCCTTCAGCTTGACGTCGATCGGAACATCTTTGCCGATCAGCGCCTCCTTGAGACCGACGATCGCGCTCCGGTAGGCGGCGACCCGCTCCTTGCTCGTGGCGCCGGATGACGCGGCAGGGTCGCCGCGCTCCTCGGCGGCGACGGGACGGGAGCCCCGCTCCGCGCGGGCCTCCGCCCGGGCGTCCTCGCCGCGCGAGAGCTCCGCGACTCCGCCTCCCTCGCCTTCCGGATTGAACGAGGCGAGCTCCTGCATGTCGACGAGCACTTTGGCGGAGCTTCCCTCCTCGCCGTCGATTTCCTCGACCGCGCTTTCCGAGCTGCCCGCGCGGCGCCGCTTTCGCGCGGGTCGCTCTCGAACCCCCGCGGACGGTCCGCCGAGAATGCGGTCGAGAAAGTTGACGAGGAATTTCAGGAGCGGTATCGTCTTCCAGACCGGAAGCTTCAGCCTCGCCTCCGCGAAGAGCTCCTTCCGGTCAAGCCCGAGAAGCTGATCGAGGGGAATGAGTGCCTGTTTCTTGAGGTCGAGGATGGCGTCGATCCGCCTCGTGACCTCGTCTTCGATCACGAGCCCCTTGCGCGCGAGGTAGAGGAGCTCGAAATTGAGGAGCGCGTCGAGGAGCGGATCTTCCCGAGCCATGCGTTTCTTCAGATCCGCGATGAAGATATCGTCCTTCACCATGATCGGAAGCCGGCGAAAGTTGCCGAGCTCCTCGAACCACTCGGCCGAGTACTGCTTTTTGTACTCGCGCGCCGCCGCGAATGCCTTGCTCAGCGTCAGGCGCAGGATGACCGAGCGGTGGATGTAGAACTCCTTCTTGTTCGAGGTGCGGACTTTGACGACCTCCGGAAGCAGCTCGTCCTTCCCGGCCGTCGTGAGCTTTCCGATGAACTCCTGAAGCTTGTCGGGGGGACACCGTTTCGAGACCGGGACCCCCTTGTCGTCGGCGAAGCTGTAGATGTCGGAAGCGGTGAAATAGAACGGCTCGCCCGCTATCTTCGCCTCCACCTCTTTCAGTGTCGACTCGACCTCTTGCTCGCGCTGGACGAGGCCCTTGAAGTAGACGTTGTAGAGCCCGATCAGGTAACAGGCGTGGCAATACCCGAACTCCTGGGGCAGCTTGTCGGTCTTTACCTTGAATTCCTTCAGAATGAGGCTCGCGAGGTGCGCCCAGAAGGAGAATCCGAACTCGGTCGGCCGAAGGAGGTTCTCGACGACCTGCCCGGGCCGCGAAACGATCTCGCGCAGCATCGACTGAACGACCTGATCCTTGAGCGCCGTGAACGCCTCGCGCAGCTTCTGCTGGGCGTAGCCGACGTTGTGCCCGGTCGAGAGGTAGGCGCGGATCTTCAGCACCGAGTACTCGAGGAGCTTGCGATCGAGCAGGTCGGTGGTCACCACGATGCTCATGATGTCCTCCGGAAAGCTCAAGCGGAGGATCTCGGGTTCCTGGGGCTGCGCCTGGAGCCACTTGACGAACTCGGTCTTGATGTTGACCGTCGTGACGTTGGCCGGAAGGGCGAGCCCGAGGCTTTCCTCGGTCGGAAACGGAACGTCGGGGTTTTCCTCGATCAGCTTGTAGACGGCCCGTATCTTTTCGACGAGAAACCCCGAGATGGTGATGGACTTGATCTCGAGGCCGTCGAACTCGAGCGTGCATTTGTCCGCCTCGGCGAGCTCTTCGAGCACGGGGGAGAGCTTCGCCTCGGTATCCTCGAGAAAGGCCCTGAGAGCGGCGTGCTGCGCTTGATGGCCCTCGGCGTAATGGCGCACGAATTGGGCGAACTGAGGAAACTTGAACGTTATCTGCTTCGTCTTCGACGCGTAGCCTCTGAGAATCGCCATGACAAGGTCTGAAGACGCCATAGTTGGTTCGAGTGCTCCTATCCCTGCGAGAACAGCCTGAACAGTCCCTGCGTGCCGAGCTCGGCGCCGCCCGAGTCCGCCAAGCGCCCGTAGAGCGCTCGCGCGAGGCGGAGACCGGGCAGGTCGAGTCCGAGCTCTTCGGCGGATTCGATCGCGATCTTCATGTCCTTCACGAAGTGCTTGACGTAGAAGCCGGGCGCGTAGTCTCCAGCGAGCATCTTCGGGGCGAGATGGGAGAGCGCCCAGCTCCCCGCGGCGCCGTGCTCAATGCAGGCAAGGACGGCCCGGGGGTCGAGCCCCGATCTCACCGCGTAAGCCATCGCTTCGCCGATCCCGACCATGTTGGATGCGATCGCGATCTGATTGACCATCTTCGCGTGCTGCCCGCTTCCGGCAGGGCCCATGTAGGACGGGCTCCCCATGAGGCCGAGGAGGGAGCGAGCGCTCTCGAAAACGTCTCGGTCCCCGCCCACCATGATCGCGAGCCGCGCCTCCCGCGCGCCGATATCTCCTCCGGAGACCGGCGCGTCGAGCGCCTGAACCCCCGCTCGGGAGGCCTCCTCGTGAATACGCTTCGCGAGCCGGGGACTCGATGTGGTCAGGTCGATCGTCATGGAGCCGCGGCCGCTCGCCGCGAGAAGACCGTCCTTCCCGAGGTAGACCTGCTCGACGTCGGAGGGAAACCCCACCATGGTCAAGACGACCGAGCTCTGCGCGGCGACGCGCGCGGGGCTCTCGGCCCAGCTTGCCCCCGCGCGAAGGAGCGGCTCGCCGCGGGAACGGGTTCGATTGTGGATCGCGAGCGGAAAGCCGGCTTTGAGAAGGTGTCCGGCCATGCTCAGACCCATTACCCCCGTGCCGATGAACCCGATCCTCGTCTCGTTGGTGATTTGCATGCCACGCTCCCGCGCACGTATCCACTATATCACTCGGTCTGCGCGGGGCGCAACTCCGGAGTGCGCGCTCGCGGGCGGATCACTCGGGGAAGGTCTTGAGAACGTCGAGAATCGCCTTGACCATCGTCTGATCGAGCTCCTTCGCGGCGCTATGGAACGTCATGACGAGCGCTTCCCGCCGGACGCGACCGTCGGCCCTGAGGATCTGGCTTTGGTTGCCCAGAGGGTCGTCGAGGCCTTGGTCGACCTTGTTGAAGCGAAAACCTCTTCCCTTGTGCCAGGTCACCGCGTGCTCGAGCCGGTTCTTGTCATAGCAGAACTGGAATCCGACGATCTCGCGGCGCGCCTCGTCGGCATACCACACGTAGAGGTCGTAGAGGGTGTCCGTGAACCAGCGTCGATAGGGCTCGCCGGGAATCTGTCGGACCTTGAGGATCTCGTACAGCACCTCTCCCCTCCCAAAGCGATCGAGCCGTGCTCTTCTCCACGTAACGTAGCCGGAATTTGATCTCGTGTCCCCCTCGATATCAAGCCCTCAGGCGTCCGGGGCATCGGCCCGCTCCGGGGCCTCGGCCGAGCAGATCGCGAGGAGCTCGCGGAGATCGGCGATCACGTAGGTCGGAACCGTCTCCGCTCCGGCGGACCGGCCGGACGGATTGAACCAGCAGGTGCGAATCCCGAAGTCGGCGCCGCCGCGGATGTCCGAGGAAAGGCTGTCGCCGATCATGAGCGCCCGTTCGCGCTCGCGATGCCCGAGGCGCGCGAGCGCGGCCTCGAACATCGCGGGAAGGGGCTTCTGGCTCCCGACCTCCTCGGAGACGACGATCGCCTCGAAGAACGGCTTCAGGCCGGAGCGCTCGAAGCGCGAGCGCTGGACCTCCTTCAAGCCGTTCGTGACGATCGCCATCGCGTGGTCCCGGGCGAGCGCCTTCACGACCTCGAAGGCGTGATCGATGAGAAACCCGCTCCCGCCGAGGTGCCGGAGGAAGCCCTCGGCGAAGTCTCGGGGGTCCGCGTCCGCGCCGATCCGTTCGCAAAAGCGCCTGAAACGCTCCGTGCGGAGGAAATCCGCGCCGATCCGTCCCTGCTCGTACGCTCTCCAGAGCTCGGCGTTGACCGTTCGGTACTCGCCGAGGTACTCGGCGCGGAACGGGATACCGATACCCGCGAAGGTCGCCGACAGGGAGTGCTCCTCGGCGCGCTCAAAGTCGAAGAGCGTGCCGTCGGCGTCGAAAAGAAGGACGTCGAAGCGCCGGTCCGGCGCGCTCATGCCGAGCGGGCTCTCGGGGCCTCAGGCGAGCCCGGTCGCGGCGAGACGAGATTCGGGGCGCCCCCTCGAGGGGGGCGCGAAGGGCGCCTGATCGCCATGGAACCCATGATACACCCGAAAAGGGAGGCGAACGAGTCGCCTTCGCGCGCGCGAGGCGTCGCGAGATCGTGGGCGCATGGGCCCGCGGATGCCGCAGCCTCCTGCCCGGACCTGCTTCCACCCCCGCGGCGAAAGCCCGAACTCCCTCGTTCCGGGAGGAAGCGCGCGGCACGACTCTTTCGCGGACGGCGCGCTCCGGCGTGGAGGGCCGCCCGCAGGCTCGGGCGTCCGCCTCAGCCGAACGCCTGGTCGAGGTCGGCGATGATGTCGTCGACGTGCTCGATGCCGATCGACAGGCGGACGAGCTCGGGGCCGATTCCGACCGATCGCTGCTGCTCCTCGGAGAGCTGCGAGTGGGTCGTCGTCGCCGAGTGGATGGCGAGGCTCTTCGCGTCCCCGACGTTCGCCACGTGCGAGAAGAGCTTCAAGGATTCGATGAACTTCTGGCCGGCCTCCTTTCCGCCCTTGATTCCGAACACGACCATGCCGCCGAAGCCGTTCCTCAGGTATTTGACCGCATTCTTGTGCGTGGGATCGCTCTCGAGGCCGGGGTAGCGGACCCACTCGACCTTCCGGTGCTTCTCGAGGTATCTCGCGACGGCGACGGCGTTCTGGGAGTGGCGCTCGATACGAAGCGCGAGCGTCTCGATCCCCTGGAGGAAAATCCACGCGTTGTCGGGCGATATCGCGGCGCCGAGGTTCCGCAGCGGCACCGTGCGGGCGCGGAGAATGAAGGCGAGCGGCTGTAGGCCGCCGAGGTCCTTCCCCCAGGTCAGGCCGTGGTAGCTCTGGTCGGGCTCCGAATAGAGCGGGAACTTCTTGCGGTTCCAGTCGAACTTCCCGGAGTCGACGATGATTCCGCCGATGCCCGTGCCGTGGCCGCCGATCCACTTCGTGAGCGAGTGAACGACCACCGTGGCGCCATGCTCGATCGGGCGGAAGAGGTACGGCGGGGTGAACGTCGAGTCGACGATGACGGGAATGCCCGCGCCGTTCGCGATCTCGGCGATGCCGTCGAAATCGACGACCTCGAGGAGGGGGTTGCCGATCGTCTCGATGAAGATCGCCTTCGTCTTGTCGGTGATAGCCTTGCGGTAGGCGTCGAGGTTTACGGCGTCGACGAACTTCGCGGTGATGCCGAATTGCGGCAGGATGTCGTGAAACATCGTGTAGGTGCCGCCGTAGAGGTTGTTCGCCGAGACGAACTCGTCGCCTTGCCGGAGAATGTTGACGATACTATAGAAGACCGCGGAGGTCCCCGAAGCGACGGCGAGCGCCGCCGCTCCCCCTTCGAGCGCCGCGATCCTCTTCTCAAGGGTATCCTGGGTCGGATTCATGATCCGCGTGTAGATATTGCCGAGCTCCTTGAGCGCGAACAGATTGGCGGCGTGCGCGGTGTCGTGAAATTGGTAGGCGGTCGTCCGGTAGACCGGGGTGGCGAGAGCCGTGGTCGCCGGGTCGGGCTCATGGCCCGCGTGAAGCGCGAGAGTCTCGAATCGATACGATTGTCCAGTAGCCATACGCGTCCTTCCTTCTTCGAGTCGTTTTTTCGCGGAACCTCGGTTCGCGCGTTCTTTTCAGGTAATTAGCGTGTCAGTACAGCGACAGGTAGCGCTCGCCGGTGTCGGGCAGCACCGTCACGATGAGCTTGCCCGCGTTCTCGGGCCTCCCTGCGAGCTCGAGCGCTCCGGCGACCGCCGCGCCGCTTGAGATCCCCGCGAGGATGCCCTCGGAGCGCGCGAGCTTGAGGCTGAGCTCGTAGGCGGCGTCGTTCGACACGCGGAGGATCTCGTCGACGACGGAGAGGTTGAGCACGGCCGGAATGAAATTCGGACCGATGCCCTGAATCTTGTGAGGCCCGGGCTTCTCTCCCGAGAGCACGGGAGAGGTCGCCGGCTCGATCGCGACGATCTTGACCGAGGGCTTCCGCTTCTTCAAGATCTCCCCGACCCCGGTGAGGGTGCCGCCGGTCCCCACTCCCGCGACGAAGATGTCCACCGCGCCGTCGGTGTCACGCCAGATCTCCTCGGCGGTGGTCTTGCGGTGGATCTCGGGGTTCGCCGGATTGTCGAACTGCGAGGGCATGAAGCTCTTGGGGTAGGCCTTGAGGAGCTCCTCGGCCCGCGCGATCGCGCCGGTCATCCCCTTTTCCGCCGGGGTGAGCTCGATCTCCGCGCCGAGGCGCGTGAGGAGCTTCTGGCGCTCGAGCGACATGCTGTCGGGCATCGTGAGGATGAGCTTGTAGCCGCGCTGCGCCGCGACGAAGGCGAGCCCGATTCCGGTGTTGCCGCTCGTCGGCTCGACGATGACCGTGTTCTTGTCGAGGAGCTTGCGGCGCTCCGCGTCGACGATCATCGCGACGGCGATGCGGTCCTTGACGCTCGAGCAGGGATTGAAGAACTCGAGCTTCGCCGCGATGCGCGCCTTCTCCGCGCCCGGGAGCTTCGTGATGAGAACGAGCGGCGTGTTTCCCACGAGCTCGGTGATATTCTCGGCAATCTTCATAATGGTCCTCCGGTCGGGCGCCGCGGGTCGGGAGCCTTCCCGCCTAAATATTATACATGGTGGGCAGCTCGCCGCGCTCGCGCGCCCTCTTCACGATGTCGGCGAGCGTCACCGACTCGAGCGTCCTCGCGATCTCGTCGCTCAATGCCTTCCAGATCGACACGACGACGCGGTGGGTAGTCTGCGCCGTCGGGCCGCGTGCCTCGTCGGGATCGATGAGATCGAATCCCCCCTCCAAGACTTCCACGATCTCCCGGACCGTGATCGCCTCCGGCGCTCGGCCGAGAAGGTAGCCGCCATGGGCGCCGCGCGCCGACTTCAGGAGCCCCGCGCCTCGGAGCGGGATGACGATCTGGCTGAGGTATTTCTCCGAGATCTCCTCGCCTTCCGCCACCTCTCGGAGGAGCGCCGGCCCGTTTCCGTATACCTTCGCGAGAAAGGCCATCATGCGGACTCCGTAGGTGCTGCGCGTCGAGAGTCTCACGTCGGATCTCCGCGCCCGGCGGGAGGCGCGGCGGCGAAGGTTGTCTCTTTTCGCGCGGCCGCTCGCTGCCATTCACTACTCATACCAGTACTTTGATAGGGATTATGGCCGGAACGCCGCGAACCTGTCAACCCCTCGCGCTTGACAGCAGGGGGGACCGTCGATAGCCTTTTCCGATGAAACAGACGCGGGACTTCCTCTCACCCTACGCGCACGGCTTCGTTCGCGTGGCGGTCTGCGTCCCGGAGCTCAAAGTCGCCGATCCGCAGCACAACGCCGGACGCATTGTCGCGCTCGGCGAGCGGGCTTCGACCGAGGGCGCCGCCCTCGCTCTCTTTCCCGAGATGGGGCTTTCGGCCTACAGCAACGACGACCTTTTCCAGCAGGACGCCCTCCTTGAGGCGACCATCGAGGGCTTGAAGACCGTCGTCGAGGCGAGCAAGCGGATGAGGACGGTGCTCGTCGTGGGGGCCCCGCTCCGCGCGGAGGGAAAGCTCTTCAATTGCGCGCTCGCTATCGCGGGAGGGCGCCTGCTCGGAGCGACGCCCAAGACCTACCTTCCGAGCTACCGGGAGTTCTACGAGAAGCGTCAATTTGCCTCCGCGTCGGCGGCGATCGCGCCCGACGTCGAGATCCTCGGGGAGCGAGTCCCCTTCGGAAGCGACGTCGTCTTTCGCGCCCGAAATCTCGAGCACTTCTGCTTCCACATGGAAATCTGCGAAGACCTCTGGACGCCGATACCGCCGAGCACGTTCGCGGCGCTCGCCGGCGCCACCGTGCTCGTGAACCTTTCGGCGAGCAACGTCACGATCGGGAAGGCGGGCTACCGCCGGACCCTGCTCGCCGCGCAGTCCGGCACGTGCGTCGCCGCCTACCTCTACTCGGCGGCCGGCTTCGGGGAGTCGACCACGGACCTTGCGTGGGACGGCGACGCGCTGATCTACGAGAACGGCGAGCTCCTCGCCGAGTCGGAGCGCTTCGCCTCGCGCGAGCAGGCGGTCGTCTCCGACGTCGACCTCGAGCTCCTCGTCCAGGAGCGGATGCGGCTCACGAGCTTCGCCGACAGCGTCGAGCGGCACCGGGACCGGGTGGGACGCGTGCGCACGGTGACCTTCGAGCTCGGCTTGCCCGCGGGTGTAACCGACCTCCGCCGCGCGATCCAGCGTTTTCCCTACGTTCCGCACGATCCCGCCCGCCGCGACGAGCGCTGCTACGAGGCCTACAACATTCAGGTCCAGGGCCTCACGAAGCGGCTGCGCCACACCGGGATCACGAAGGTCGCGATCGGCGTCTCAGGCGGGCTCGACTCCACCCACGCGCTCATCGTCGCCGCGAAGACCATCGACAACCTCGGACTTCCGCGCGCGAATATCCTCGCCTACACGATGCCCGGCTATGCGACGAGCGCCGCGACGCGGGACAACGCGCTGAGGCTCATCGAGTCGCTCGGCGCCGCCGGGCGCGAGATCGACATCCGCCCTTCGTGCATGCAGATGTTCCGCGATATCGGGCACCCCTTCGCTTCCGGCAAGCCGGTCTACGACGTCACCTTCGAGAACGTCCAGGCGGGCGAGCGCACCGCGCACCTGTTCAGGCTCGCGAACGCGAACGGCGCCCTCGTGGTCGGCACCGGAGACCTAAGCGAGCTTGCCCTCGGATGGTCGACCTACGGCGTCGGCGACCATATGTCGCACTACAACGTGAACGCCTCGGTGCCGAAGACCCTCATTCAGTACCTGATCCGATGGGTCGTCGACTCCCATCAGTTCGAGACCGCGACCGAGCGGGTTCTCGTCTCCATCCTCGAGACCGACATCTCCCCCGAGCTCGTCCCGGCCTCCGATACGGGGGGGTCGCTACAGAACACCGAGGCAGCGGTCGGTCCCTACGAGCTTCAGGATTTCAATCTCTACCACGTGACGCGCCACGGCTTCCGCCCGAGCAAGGTCGCCTACCTGTCCTACCAGGCGTGGCGGAGCCGGGAGCGCGGACTGTGGCCCGAGCCGATGCCCGAGGCGAAGCGCCACGAGTACGACCTCCCGACGATCAAGCGCTGGCTCGAGCTCTTCCTCTATCGCTTCTTCCAGACGAGCCAGTTCAAGCGCTCCTGCGTCCCGAACTCGCCGAAGGTCGGCTCCGGCGGATCGCTCTCGCCCCGGGGCGACTGGCGGGCGCCGAGCGACGCGGAGGCGAGGGTTTGGATCGACGAGCTTCGGGCGAACGTTCCAGACGGGAAGGGAACGTAGGCCCGCGGGCTGGCGTGTCCGAGGCGAGGCCCGGGATCGGAAGAGCGCGGGATCGAGGGAGGCGCGTGCTTCCTCGGAAAGGCGCCCACGGCCGCCCTCTGACGCGACGGAAGGCGGTATGCCCGCGTTCTCCCGAACGGAGTGTCAACGTTGTGCTTCCGATCGGATTCTCGCGGCCTGTCGAGAGCGATTCACCGTGAGATCGAAGCCGCGTCGAGCGACGGCAGGTTCGCGATCGTCGCGTCCATCTCGACCACGGTCTGCCGGTGGCCCGCTCCCGTATCATCATGAGCGGGCTCGCGATCGTCCTCGGCCGGGAATCACACGCAGGCGGACACCGAGCTCGTACACAAGCGGAGCGAATCCCCGCCGCCGCCTCGCTGCTATGGTACATATCCTCTCATGCCGCCCCGTGTTTTTTTGTTTCGCCGTGACTCCAGCACCGAAATTGGATGGAGTGCGATGCAGCAGGTTTATCAAGGGCTTACGTCGATTCACCGTGAGATCGAAGCCGCGTCGAGCGACGGCAGGTTCGCGATCGTCGCGTCCATCTCGACCACGGTCTGCCGGTGGCCCGCTCCCGTATCATCATGAGCGGGCTCGCGATCGTCCTCGGCCGGGAATCAC
>JASHNV010000059.1 GCA_030041455.1 Spirochaetia bacterium | reverse complement strand
CGGCCAAAGTCCGCTCCCGGTCACGGAACGAGCGTCGCGCGGCACGCCTCCCGGCCGACCGGAGCAATCGGGCTCCAGCGTTTCGGCTCCTTGATGACGCCTGCTTTATCGCGATACGGAACGCCGCGGGAGGAGCCGTCACGTCAGGCGGGGCTTGTCTCGAGAAAGGACGCCACGGGGAAAAATCGGCGAGCACGAATC
Source organism: Spirochaetia bacterium (assembly GCA_030041455.1). Lineage (GTDB taxonomy): Bacteria > Spirochaetota > Spirochaetia > DAHUYW01 > DAHUYW01 > DAHUYW01. The sequence goes on along the minus strand of JASHNV010000059.1, from coordinate 5,156 downwards.
ATCACAACAAGGAGCGGAGAAGGTCGCACGGCGCTTGGCGCGCTCCGTGAGACGGACGCCCCGCGCTGTCTCCCGTTGGAGACGCCAAACGAATGCCGGGCGGGAAGCGGGCTGCAGGTCCGGGGCGTGAGCGGCATAGGGGAGGCGCCGCGCCAGGGGTCGATGGTCGCGTAAAGGCCCGAGCGGAGGCGGCGGGCTGTCAGGGTTCGGGGTTCGGGTTCGGCAACGTCCATGTAGTGGTAGTATCGGGAGATACCGTGAAGGTTTGGCTTTCAGTCACCGTTGCAGTCGCCGTAGGCGTGTACGGCGCGCTCGATGACCACGCCGTAGGGTAGGTGTAGCTACCGCTTACCGTGTAGGTTCCCGGCGGCTCTACGTTGGGCTCGGCCGCAGCGGCGGCTTCGGCGACAAGGTCGTTCGAACCGACGGACGACCCATTTATCGCGTAGGGAAAGGATGTGTAGGCAGGAATCTGAATGATGAGAATTCCCGATCCGCCCGGATTCAACTGATCCGTGCATCCCGCGAAAAATACCAGCATAGCGAAGGCAATCGTGCATGATCGTTTCATTCGTAAAACTCCCGATGAGCAGGTCACGACCCGCTCTGGCAGGTGAGATACTACCATGCGCCACGTACTCCGCGGTCATTTTTTCTTCGAATCGCCGTGGGCCGTTTCGCCTCCGAGTTCGACCTGGGTCGGAGCCCGCGGCGACTACCTCTCGGCGGACGGCGCGGTCTCTCGGACACGCTCGCACGCGGGTGAAGGGAATCCCGGCCCTTCTCCCACGTGTTCTCTCGCGGCGGCCGCTCTCTTGGCACGCGGGCCTTCCCGAGAGAGGTCCGACCACGGTCAGACTAGCGGCGATGCCATCCGCCGGGGATCCAAACCCAATCGTTGCTCCAGATCCAATGGCCCGGTACCCAGTAGAAGCCGTACCCCGGGTCGGGACCGACCGGCTCACCTTCGACGAGCCGGGGCGGAGGAGCCGTTGTCGGCACGACGGTCAGCCCGGAATCAAACGGAGTCGTCGGCGGGGTCGTCGAATCCGCCCCGAGAAAGCGCGGCATGGCGGATGCCGCGGGGTCGCTTTCCGGTTGTGTCCCGGCGGGCAGGGCCCCCTGCGGCGCGCCGGCTCGCTGCCCTGACCGGTCTTCCAGAAGGCTGTCGTGCGTGAGCATCGCGGCGATGACGTCCGAGGAAACGCCTGCGCGTTGAAGCGACACGATATCGTCCGCCGAAAGGTTATAGAGCTGATGTGAGCCATTCACGTCGGCGATCACGACGTCCTTTTGCGTGCCGGTGTCCGTCAGCCTGATGACATCGGCTACGGACGGAAAGGGGGCACGCGGCGCGGCGGCGGTTGAATCGGCGGAGGCCGAGCCATCCTGCGAATAACTCGAAAACACGACGACCATCCCCAGGAACGTCAAAAAGATAGGAATTGACGGCTTCACGCTCTCCCCCACTCCGATTTCGCATTTGACGCACCGAGGGGCCGAGGGGTTCCCTCCGGGGTCCTGCGCCGGCTCGGAGGAAACGTTTCCCGGGGGTCTCAAGCTCAGGCTGTCCACGACGAAGTTTGCCGCCGGAAAAATCTTGTCGAGCTGGCGGCCTGCGAGTAAGATGGGAGCCTCGATGCCTGCGGAACGGGCTCTCCGTCCACGTTCACGATTCCCGGTCGATCGCGGTTGGTGCCGCTCGCGAAAGGGAACCCTGAGGCGCTCGCCAGGAGGCCGGCACGCGCGGGTCATCCACGACGAGGAGATAGGCGGATGAAAGACATCGGAATTGCCGCGATCGTCCGCGGGTGCGGCCTCCTAGCTATCGCGAGCGTCCTGGCCGGCTGCGTTTCCGTCGGCCTCCAGGCTCCGCCTCAGCCGAGCGAGCCCCAGGGGTTTATCAAGTGGGCGCCGACCGAACCGGCGAACGGGGACGCTCGCGCGAACGACGCGATCTGATTCTGGGAGCTTACGAACGGCAGGGAAGGCTCAATGGGTCGAACGCCACGCTCCGCACCTCCTGTCGCCTCCCTGTTCCAAGCCGGCTTGACGGAGGCGGGGCCGGAGAACGACGAAAGCCGCGCGGGCTCGTGAACTTCGCGGTCGGGTGCGCAACGTCTCCGAGGATTGCGGCGGCCGCCTGCGCATCCCGGGTCCCAGGGAGCGCTCGACGGCGTGAGGATCCTGGCGAGGGCCGCTTCCTTCGTTTCCCCACCCAGGCTCGCGCTCCGGGAATGGTCGGGGCGGACAGTGCCCCGCATGGCGCTTCCGGATGAACGCCTCCGAAAGCCCGCGGAAGAGGCCGAGAGAGGTCGCGCTCGGCCGAAACCCGTCGCCTGATTCCCAAGAACCATGCCGTCGCCGCTCGACGAGGTCGTTCCGCGCGCCACCCCCTCGAGTCCGACCATGCTATCCGCCGAAGCGACGGACGATCTCGGTAATCTGGGGCAGATAGCCTCGTCCGAAGAGATTCAGGTGATTGAGGAGGTGGTAGAGGTTGTACAGGTCCCGCCGTTCGCGATACCCGGGCTCAAGCGGCCAGGCGGCGCGGTATGCGGCGTAGAACCTCGCGTCGAAGCCCCCGAAAAGCTCGCTCATCGCGAGGTCTGCCTCTCGATGGCCGTAATAGACCGCCGGGTCGATGAGGACTGGGTTTCCTCTCTCGTCCGCCATGAAGTTTCCGCTCCAGAGATCGCCGTGGAGCAGGGACGACCGGGAAGGCCGGTCGAGGAGCTCCGGCAGGCGGCGGATCACCGCCTCCACGCCCTCCGCGAGGCTTCGATCGGCGCCTCCCCTCCGCACGGCGAGCTCGGCTTGGAAACGGAGCCGCCGGTCGCCGAAGAACTCGATCCAGTCCGAACACCACGCGTTCTTCTGCTCGGTCGATCCGAGATAGTTGTCGGATTCGAAGCCGAACCCCTTCGGGGAGGAGGCGCGGTGGAGCTCGGCGAGCCCGGACCCGAAGGTCTCCCAGAAGTCGGCTCCCTTCGCCCCCGCCTCGATGTATTCGAGGAGGATGAGCTGCGCGGTCGCCTCGGAGCGAAGGGCGAGCACCCGCGGCACGCGAAGGCCTTTCGCCGCCGCGAGGGCGGATAGCCCCTCGGCCTCGCGGCGAAACAGGCCGTCGATGCGCGCGGAGTTTCCCTTCAGGAACACGCGCTCGCCGCCGCTTAAGGTCAGCACCTGCGCGGCGCTTATGCAGCCGCCTCCGATCGGCCTGCGATCCACGACGAGCGCGTTCGGACCGAAGAGCGCGGCGAGCGCCTCACGCTCGCCGTCCGGCCCGGCCGGCATCCGCCAGTCCTCCCCGGCAGAGCGCGTCGAAGAGACGCCCGTTCGTGCGCTCGACGATGCGATAGACGAGCTCGAAGCCCTCGGGACCTCCATAGTAGGGATCGGGAGTCTCCACGCGGGGTCCGGCTTCCGGGTCGTAGGCGCGAAAGAGCTCGATTTTCTCGGCAAGCCTTTCATCGCCCGCGATTCGCCGCGCGGCGGCCTCGTTGCTCCGGTCCATGACGAGCACGAGGTCGGCCTCCTCGATGTCGGATCGGGTGAGCTGGCGAGCGACGTGGTGGATCGCGAGGCCGTGGGCGGATGCGGTACGGCGCATCCTCGGATCCGCTTCGCGGCCGACCTCCCAATCGTCGGTCCCCGCGGAGTCCGCCTCGAAGTCGGCTTCCCTCCCCGCCTGTCTCACGAGCCGCTCGAAATGCGCCTGGGCGAGCGGCGAGCGGCAGATGTTTCCCGTGCATACGAACATGATCTTGAGCGGTTTTGTGTTCATCGTTCTGCGGCCCGATCATAGCAGCTTCCCGCGAAGTGGAAAACAGCGCGCCTTGGGCGGTCCACGTTCAAGCTCCGCGCAGGAGAGGTGCTGCGAGGCCCGGAGCCTCGCGGCGCCGCTCCTCGAGCTCCGCGATCGGATCCCCGGCGCCTGAGGCCGAACTCATGCTCAGGCGTTAAACAGGCATTTAAGAGTACTTACCAAGTTTAAATCTCGGCTCCGCTCGCGCTGGGATGACCGACCGGAATGATCGAGCGCTCGCGGCGGCTGACCGCGGGCGCTCCCGCGGTCTCGGCTCGGCCGGCGCAACGCCTTCCTGAGAAATGACTTAGACGTCGACGGCGATGGGAACCGCCGAGATCCCGCGCGGTAAGCCCTGTCCGGCGGCGGGGAGCTCCGCGGAGCGTCGTTTAACAGTTTAAGCTACGCGCTCGCTTCGCGGTTGACACCCGACCGCGCGGTCGGATAGCATGGCCAGCATGGGACCTCGACTGAAAGATATCGCGCTGCGAGCGAACGTCTCCCAAGCCACCGTTTCCCTCGTCCTGAATCGGAAGCCGGGGGTGAGCATCCCGACCCGCGAGCGGATCATCAAAATCGCGCGGGACCTTGAGTACGGTCAAACGCGAAAGGATACGTACGGCGCTTTCGAGGCGACGGGAACGATTCGGTTCCTAAAGATCGCCATGCACGGCCATACCGTCAATCGCGATCACGACGTCTTCATCGCAGACTACATCGACGGCCTCGCGAAGGGGGCGTTGGGCCACGAGCTCAGCCTCGAAGTGGCGACCTTCGATCGGGTCCCGGTGGAGGAAATCGTAGCGGGCATCGGCGGACCGAGCCTCCGGGGCGTCGTCGCGCTCGGGACCGAGCTCGGAGCCGACGACATCGCCCAGTTCGGCGGGGTCGATGTCCCGGTGCTGTTCCTCGACACCTTCCACGATTTCCTCGATTTCGATTTCGTCGACATGAACAACCGGGACGCGGTATCGAGAATCGTGACCTACCTCTTCGAGAACGGCCACCGCGACATCGGATTCGCTCGGAGCCCGGTGAACACGCGGAACTTCCATCTCCGCGACGAGAGCTTCCATCACGCGACGAGAGCGCTCGGCCTCGAGGTGAGCGAGCGGAACATCTTTACGGTGGACTCGACGTTCCAGGGCGCCTACAAGGACATGGGCGAGCAGCTCTCCGGACGCGATCGGATGCCGACGGGGCTTGTGTGCACCAACGACATCATCGCCTACGGATGCATCAAAGCGCTTCGCGAGCACGGCTTCGGGATTCCCGACGACGTGTCGGTCGTCGGCTTCGACAACCTCCCGCTCTCGTCGGTGATGGATCCGCCCCTGACCACGATGCA
>JASHNV010000058.1 GCA_030041455.1 Spirochaetia bacterium | reverse complement strand
TACCAAGAACGTCATAGTCCAGCGAGGTAAAAGCTACAAAATTTCGCTTTTTCTTGACATTTTGGTCGAAGAAAACTAAATTTCTGGCCTGCGGAGTCGATAATAAAGCTGTCGGGATCTTAATAGTTCCCCTCCCAGTTTACTATATAGGTGCCGACACACAAAGAGTAGGCCGATTCGCAAGAATCGGCCTTTTTTTCGGCCGATTCGGTTACGCAGGCAGGGCGCGGTTGTCTTGTTTCGCGGGCGGCGGGTGCGCATTCTTGACAAAACGAATCGCCCTCCATACGGTAGAAAAACATGGCGATCTACAAACGACGGCGGCTCGTCACGGAAATTCTCCTCTCGTTGTCCATCTTCGTCGCCGTCGGCCTCGGAATCGGCGTCGGCATATCGATCGCCGCGACCGACAACGTCCAGGAGTCCGGGAGCTTCGACAACAGCGAGACCTTCCTTCCCACCCAGATTCTCGATCGAAACGGGAAGCTGATCGCCCAGTTCTTCGGCGCCGAGAAGCGGGAGCCGGTTCCGCTCGACGAGCTGCCCAAGTACCTCATCTACGCGCTCATCACGCGCGAGGATCAGGATTTCTTCCATGAGCACGGCTTCAGCCTGAAGGGCACCCTCCGGGCGGCCTGGAACATCGTGACCGGTCAGTACGTCTCCGGCGGAAGCACGATCACCCAGCAGCTCGCCGGCACGCTCCTCGCCGACCGGTCGCAGAAGACGATCTTCCGCAAGATCAAGGAGCTTTGGTTCGCGATCCAGCTCGAGAAGAGGTACACCAAAGACCAGATTCTCGAGATGTACTTGAACACCGCGTATTTCGGCCGGAACAACTACGGCGTGGAGGCGGCCTCCCAGTTCTACTTCGGGCACTCCGCGCGCGATCTTACGCTCGCCGAGTCGGTCATGCTCGTCATCCAGCTCGCGAACCCGGCGCGGTACTATCCGCTGAAGTATCCGAACAGGGCGAGGACGATTCAGCGTCTCGTGCTCGACGAGATGGTGCAAAAGAACTACGTAACGCGCGCGGACGCCGACGAGTCCTTCAACGACTACTGGGCGAACTACGACTATACGCGGTCGAACACTCCGTCCCTCGCGTCGGAGAACGGCAGCAAGGCTCCCTACTTCACCGACTACGTCCGTCAAACCCTAGAGGAGGACCTTTTCGGAAAGCTGAGCTACCTCCGCGACGGGCTTACGGTCCACACGACCCTCGACCTCGACTACCAGGAGACCGCCGACTCGCTCATGAAGGACGCGACCGCGCGGTACAACGACATCTATCAGGCCCAGGCAAAGCGCCTCTTCACCTCCGTGAACCACACCTACTACCCGGTGGTCAACCTGCTCGCCCTGTCCTTCGATCTGAACGGCGTGGCTCGGACGAACGGCACGCGAAGCGAGCATGAAGCGATGGAGAGCTACCTCACGCGGATCAACCCGGTCGTCGACTCCCTCTCGCTCATGCTCGGGCTCGGAGGGGTCGAAAACGCCGCTCTCGCCGCCCACGGCGAGAAGGTCCAGAAAGAAGAAGAGACCAAGGTCGAGGGCGCGCTCATCACGCTCGACAACCATACCGGAGAGATCCTCGCGATGGTCGGCGGCAGCGACTACACGACCTCGCAGTTCAACCGGGCCGTGGACGCGAAGATCCAGCCGGGCTCGGCGTTCAAGCCCCTCTACTATTCCGCCGCGCTTTCCTCGGGGAAGTTCACCGCCGCGACGAGGATCTACGACGGTCCGATCGTCTTCTACAATGCCGACGGCACGCCCTATCGTCCCTACGACTACCTCGGCGAGTGGAAGGGCTCGGTGCTCCTCAGGAACGCGCTCGGCGACTCGATGAACGTGCCGTCCCTCCAGGTTCTCGACGGCATCGGTTTCGACGCGGCGATCGACCGCGCCTCGAAGCTGCTCGGCATGGAGCAGTACCGGAACGATCCCGACGTCTTCCCCCACGTCTACCCCCTCGGGCTCGGCATCACGCCGCTCGCGCCGATCAACATGGCGAGGGCGTACGCGGTCTTCGCGAACCAGGGCGAGGAGGTGGTGCCGGTCGCCATCAAGTACGTTCAGGACCGCGACGGCAACATCATTCTCGAGCCGGAGAAAGAGGTCATGACGGAGCTCAAGCGAAAGGGGGCGGCCGCGCAGATTCTCTCCCCCCAAGTGGCCTACGTCATGATCTCGCTCCTCGAGGGCGTCGTCAACGACGGGACGCTGACGTGGGCGAAGTGGAGGGTCGGCGGATTCGACGGGATGCCGATGGCCGGGAAGACCGGAACGACGCAGAACTGGTCGGACGCGTGGACGATCGGTTTCTCGCCCTACTACACCACCGCCGTCTGGTTCGGCTTCGACCGCAGGGGCGGGTCCCTCGGCCTGAGCCTCACCGGGGCGACGGCCGCCGGGCCGGTGTGGGCCCGTTACATGAAGGACATCGACCGCGGCCTCCCGAGAATCGATTTCACGAGGCCGACCTCGGGGCTCGTCGAGGAGCGGGTCGACAACACCTCCGGGCTGCTTCCCACGGCGGAATCCACGGGAACCCACGAGGAGATTTTCATTGCGGGAACGGAGCCGCACCGCTTCGACAACGTCGATTCGTTCCGCGAGGCGCGAGACGACGAGATTCTCCAGAAGCTGCAGAACGCCGAGGCGATCCAGGCCGCTCCGGACTCCGGCGGAGCTTCCCCCGACCAGAACTTGCCGCCGCCGCCTGAAGGCTCCGAGGAGAGCCTCCTCGGCACGGGCCAGACCGTCGGTCAGGACAACGGCGGCGGGCAGGGCGAGCCCGCCGCGACTCCGGCGCCCCGCAGGCAGCCGAGCGCGGCCGACAATCCGCTCCTCGATTAGCGCGACGCAGCGCACCAAGGGAGGATCGCATGAGCGTAGTGTACACGAAGGACCATCTGTGGATTCGCAAAGAAGGCGCCGGCTACCGCGTCGGGCTCTCCGCATACGCGCAGAAGGAGCTCGGCGAGATCGTCTACCTTGAGCCGCCTCCCGCCGGCACGAAGCTCGTCAAGGGCGAGCCGGTCGGATCGATGGATTCGCTGAAGTCGACGAGCGACATCTACGCGCCGGCGAACGGAACCGTGCTCGAAGTCAACTCGGCGCTGCTCGAGGAGGGGAAGGCGAAGACCATCAACGCCGATCCGCTCGGCGAGGGGTGGATCTTCTCGATGAGCGTGGACAACCCCGCCGAGCTCGACGGCCTGCTCTCGGAAGCCGACTACGCGAAACACGTGGGCTAAAGCGCCGGAACGGGCGTCCTTTTTTCGGACCTCTCCTACAGATCCCAGATCTCGCCGAAATCGTGCGGTCGCTCGCAGTAGCGGCAGACGAACGACGACTTTTCCGCCCGGTAGAACTCCTGCCTCACCTGCTCGAAGTGCCGCGGATTGGAGATGCAGGCGTCGTTCTTGCAGGAGATGACGCTGAGATTGTAGATCCGCGGGGGCATGTGGAGGCGGTACTTCTTGCGGACGCGGCTCCCGGCGATCATGTTGAGGGTGCAGCCGGGCGCCACTGCCGCGAGCATCTTGATCTGCCGCTCGTCGAAGGAGAGGATGTCCGGCAACGAGACGATCCCCTTGTACATGCTGTCGCTGCTCGAATGGTACACCCCGTGCGAGCTCCGGTAGTTGAGCTTCATGATCCTACGGACCTTATCGATGTGATCCCAGGTCCGGGCGATGTTTTCCCCCCGTCCGATGTGGTCGATCACGATGCCGTTTTCAACCGGTTTGATGCCGACCTTGTAGTCGTGCGCCTTGGTCTGCCTGACCTCGACCTCCTCGACGAAGTCGTCGGTGTAGACCGGCTGCCGCTTCGGCTCTCCTGAGAAGTCCGCGCCGAGCTTTCCCTGGAGCATCGCGATCTCGACGATCCGGGTGTAGTAGCCGTTGATCGACTGAAAATCCCACGCGTTCAAAGGGAGATCGTCGAGGAAGGACGGAATTTCAGGCGCCTCGCGGTGGCGCGGGAGCGGGTGGTAGAACCGCGTCTCGGGCCCGAGCTTGTCGAGGAACTCCCGTCTGAACGTCACCGCCCGGCGAAGGAGCGGCGCTTTCTCGAGCACCTCCTCCCCCATCCGCTCAAGCTGCAGGCGCGTGAAGTACCAGACGTCGGCAAGATCGCCCTGGGAGACGTAGTCCTCGATCGAGTCGAACTGGCGCACGCCGAAGCCGTTGTGCGCCATGCGCTCCGCGTAATGCGCCGGAAGGGCGAGCTCGCGCGGCGCGACGAGGTCGACGCGGACGCTCTTGAAGATCCGCAGCCCGTCCGCCTTCGAGTGCACGGTTCGGCCGTGGGCGAGGTCTCCCACGAGCGCGAGGTGAATCGCGCTCCGATCCCAGCGCTTTTGCTCGAGGAAGCTGAACTCGTCGAGGAACTCCTGGGTCGGATGCTCGTGCTTTCCGTCGCCCGCGTTGATGAATGAAGGCGCTTTCCTCCCGATCCTGGCCGCGTAGGCGCCGATCGCGTCGTCGAGCCACCGGCAGGTCCCCTCGAGCTTGCTCCGCACGACGAAGACCGAGCGCTCGCTGTAGCCGGTGAGCATCTTGATCGTGTCGGTGACGCTCTCCATCTTGTTGAACGACGACCCCGCGACGTTGAAGTCGTTCACCTTCACCCCGTGGAAAAGCGCCGCGTTTCGGAAGGACTCCTTCGTGCGGGTGCTGTCCTCGAGAAAAATGAGATAGAGCCCCATGCTCGGCTCGTTGATCGCGAAGCGTCCGACGTCCTCCCCCGCGCCGAGCGCCCGTTTGAGCTCGCGAGTCTGCTCGTAGAGGTAGAGCTGCTCGTCGATCGAGAAGTCGTTCACGACCGTCAAGCTCCGACCCTCAAAGGGGCTCCCTTCGCCTTCTTTCCCCATGCGGTTCTCCCAGTCCCAGGAACCCCGGCGCCTTCAGCCGGTCTTCTTCTTTTCCTTGAGATCGTCCTTGTCGAGAATGAGGATATTTCCGGCGGCGTCCTGAACGAACACCTGCTCTCCGGACACCGTGATGTAGGTGCTCGGGTCGACCTTCTCCTCCGATTGCGCCTGAAGCGCGAGCGTCGAGTCGAACCGCGCGAGGTAGGCGCCGCCGCCTGACTCGACGACCGCGTACACCGCCGTGGCGGTCGCGGCGAGGTAGGTCGTCGGGGCGAGGTCGTTCGCTCCCTGCGTGACGACCGCGAGGGTCCCCGGGTCCACGGCGACGAGCCTGACCGCGCCGTTACCGCCGGTTCGGCCGGCGACCACCACGATCGAGCCGCCGAGCCGCACGTAGGTCCTCCCGCGAACCGAGTTCAGGTCCGACTGGGAGACGAGCTTCCCCGAGACCCGATCGATCAGGACGAGCTTGCCCAGGTGCTCCGAGGAGCCCGCCACCGCATAGATGAAGAGGACCTGGCCGGGGGCGGCGAGCTGCGCGGTCGCGGGCTGCGTCGGGCTTTGGTTGATCACCGCCTGCTCGTCGGAGGCTATCGTCGCGCGCTGCTGTTGGATCGCCTGCTGGTTGGCGGCGATCTGCCGCTGCTGCGCGGCGACGGCGCTTTCCTGCTGCGCGATCGTTTGCGACTGCGACTGGGTCGCCTGCTTCTGGGCCTGGACCGTCGCCTCGGCCGCGGCTGCGGCCTGCTTCTGCTCAGGCGTCGCCCCCGGCGCCGCGGCGGCGGCCTGCGCCTTCGCGGCCGCCTGCTCGGCCGCGCCGAGCGACTGCTCCTGCGCCTGTAGCTGCCGCTTTTCGCGTCGAATGCCTGCCGATTCCGCCGCGACCTGCGCCTGCCCCTGCTCCACGCCCCGCTGTTGGAGCTCGGTGAGCTCCTTGCGCTCAGGAAGCGCCTTTCCCGGCGCGGACTCGAGATTCTGGATGACTTTCGGGGCGGCGAGCTGGGAAGCCCCCACCGCGGAGAGGCTCCCCTTCTCGGCGCCGAGGGAGAGGGGAATGAGCATCCGCGTCTTTCCCGGCCAGTCGGAGTACCGCGTCGAGATCCCCGCGTCGGCGGCGGAGAGGTAGCTCATGACGAGGCCCGTGTACACGGTGGCGAAGTATTTCAGGTCGCCGCGGAACGCCGCGTTGTAGTAGACGACGAAACGGGCAAGGACTCCCGCGTCGGCGGGGGAATAGGCGTATGCCGCCTGGAGATATCCGCTCACGATCCGGATGACGTTGACCACGTCGTCGACTTCCGCGGTCGGCTCGATGATGAAGACGTCGGCGTCGAGCTTGCCGTCCTCGGGGGCGCCGACGGCATGGATGACGCGGTACTTCCCGGCGTAGCCGAACTCGCCAGGATTGGAGCCTACCCGGCTGCCGAGCGCCCGTCCGATGCCGACGATCGCCGCCACCGAGTCGATCGTGCGGTGAGGCCCCACGTAGTTGATGAACGTGATGTTCGCGCCCTGGCCCTTGGAGAGCTCGTCCTTGTCGACCTGAAGGCCGCTCGCAAACGACGCGGCGGCCAGGAAGAGAAGCCCGGCAAACCCCGTTTTCATGCTGATTCTCCTGGTGCGATTATATCTTAGTTTGCGACCTTTCGCAGGGCCGAAAGCGCTTGGGCGCGGGTCGAGTCGGCAAAATCCGCGCGCGCGATCGAGGCGAGAACCTCGATCGCCGAGGGGTCGGCGATCCCGCCGCGATAGGCGGCGATGCCGGCGAGCGCCCCGACCGCCGCCTCGGCGACGCGGTCGTCCGGGGGAAACAGCGCCTTCCGGTAGAAGGCGCTCGCGATCGCGCGGGTCGCCGCGCCGTCCCGGTCGGTCGCGATCCGGCCGAGGGCGCGAATCTCCTCCGCGAGCGCGACGCTGTCGTACTCCTCGCCGATCACCTCGACGAGCGAGCGGCTGGAGCTCGACGTGCCGACGAGGCCGAGGAGATCGGCCGCCTCGGCGCGGACGTCGGGAAGGTCGTTCACGATCCTGCCCGAGCGGTACGCGGGATTGACGAGGCCGGCCCCCGCAAGGCGCTCGAGCATTCTCACGACGTACCAGGTGCTCTTGCCGAGCCGGCCCGAGGCGATGCGCGAGCGTATGTCGGAGAGAAGAAGCAGATCGAGCTCGCGCGTGTTCTCGGCGGAGAGGCTCCGCAGGTACAGGTAGTCCGGGATGCCGTCGAGGAGAGCCGCGCCGGCGCCCGGTCCCCGGGCGTCGGTGCGCCCCGTATGGGCTTCGTCGTGGCCGTCCTCGGGCCACGGCCCGCGTGGCCAGGCCGCGGCGGCCGGCGCAAGCGCGTAGACGATCCAGTCCCTGCCTCCGACGTAGAGCGCTCCGTCGCGCGCAAGCGCGGCAGGCCCGGAGGTCCCGAGCGGAGTCGAGGAGAGCGCGCCCGCAGTATCGATGGTACAGAGGGACCCCGTCGACGTGAGAATCTCCATCCCGAAGCCGTCGAGGAGCGGCGCGGATCCCAGACGTCCGCCGGTCTTCGTCCGCCAGCGAAGCTTGCCGGTCTCCGAGAGCTCCGCGATCTCGCCGCGGTCCGTCGCGGCGGAGATCCCGTCGGGCCCGATCGAGACGCCGACGACGCCGCCCCCTCCCGCGCGACAGCGCCAGACGATGTCGCCTTCCGGATCGATTCCGGTCACGAGACCGTCCCGGCCGCCTGCGACGAGCAGGCCCCGGTCGCCGATCGCGAGCGCGGTCGCGACCTCCGGAAGCGGAAGCGACCAGGAGAACTCGCCCCATTGGGTGAGCGCGTACAGCCTGCGGTCGGCCGCCGCGAGGTAGATCTCCCCCGAGCCGTCCATCTCCGGCGCGAGCACGATGGCTCCCGGAAGCGTGACCTTCCACTCGACGCGCCCGAGGTGCGAGACCGCGAGGAGCGTTCCCGAGGCCGTCGCGACGTAGAGGGTGCCGTCGGCCGAAATCGAGGGATCCCCGGCGGGAGGCGCGCCGAGTCGAAGGCGCCACAGGAGCTCGCCTCGCGGGTTGAAGGCGAGAAAATCGCCGTTTTTCAGGCCGCAGTAGACCGTGCCGTCCAGGCCGACCGAAAGACAGTCGGCGGGAAGCCAACCGAGCCGGCGCTTCCAGCGGAGCCTGTCCGCCGGGTCGCGCGCCTTCGAGTCGAAGGCGTAGAGGTACTCGTCGTCGGAGAGCGCATAGAGGGTGCCGTCGCGCGAGAGCGCCGGGCTTCCCCGAAGCTCTCCTCCCGTGGCCTCGCGCCACGATACGCTCCAGGCCGGCAGGCGCGCCGCGGCGAGCCCGCCGAAGGCGGCCATCGCGAGCGCGAGCGTTCGATTCATCGGGATGAACGTACCACGGAGGGAGCGCTTCGCACAGCGCTCCGCGCGCTACAGCGACAGGCTCAGGTGTCCGCGGTAGAGCCGATCGCGCTCCTCCCCCACGCTCTCGCTCGCGAGGTAGTCGTCGAACCTCATCATCTTGTCGATGAGCGAGCCTCCCGGGACGAACTCGACGATGCGGTTCGCGATGGTGTCCACGAACTGGTGGTCGTGGGAGGTGAACAGCACGACGCCGGGGTAGTCGATGAGCGCGTCGTTGAGGGCGGCTATCGCTTCCAGGTCGAGGTGGTTGGTCGGCTCATCGAGGAGGAGCGCGTTGGGCGCCTCGAGCATGAGCTTCGCGATGAGGCAGCGAACCCGCTCCCCTCCGGAAAGGACGTTGACCGGCTTCAGGCTCTCCTCGCCCGAGAAGAGCATGCGGCCGAGGAAGCCGCGCACGAAGCCTTCCTCCTGCTGCCGGGAGAACTGCCTGAGCCACTCGATGAGCGGAAGCTCCGATTCGAAGGCCGAGGAGCTCTCGCGCGGGAAGTAGCCGACCGTGATCGTGGTGCCCCACTTGAAGGAGCCCGAGTCCTGGGTCGAGCGGGCGGAGAGGATCTCGAACAGCGTCGTCTTCGCGAGGTGCTCCGGGCCGACAAAGGCAATCTTGTCGCCCTTCCGAATGGAGAGCGACAGCCCGCGGAGCACCTTCTCGCCGTCGACCGTCTTCGAGAGCTCCTCGACCGCGAGGATGTCCCTCCCGCACTCCCGCTCGGGCTTGAAATTGATGTAGGGCGCCTTCCGCGAGGAGGGTTTCATGTCCTCGACCGTGAGCTTCTCGATGAGCTTCTGGCGCGAGGTCGCCTGGCGCGCCTTCGACGCGTTTGAGCTGAAGCGCAGGATGAACTCGCGGAGCTCGGCGATCTTGTCTTCGCGCCTGCGCTTTTCGTCCTTGAGCTGCTTCACGAGCAGCTGGTTCGACTCGTACCAGAAATCGAAGTTACCGACGTACAGCTGGATCCTGCCGAAATCGATGTCGGCGATGTGCGTGCATACCGAGTTCAGGAAGTGCCGGTCGTGGGAGACGACGACGACCGTGTTGTTGAACTTCAGCAGGAACTCCTCGAGCCACCCGATCGACTCCAGGTCGAGCCCGTTGGTCGGCTCGTCGAGCAAGAGGATGTCGGGGTTTCCGAAGAGCGCCTGGGCGAGGAGCACGCGGACTTTTTGGCCCGCCTCGAGCTCGCCCATCGGGCGCTGGAGAAGCGCTTCGTCGATTCCGAGGCCCGAAAGCAGCGTGGCGGCCTCCGACTCCGCTTCCCAGCCGCCCATCTCGCTGAACTCCGTCTCGAGGTGAGCGGCACGCATGCCGTCCTCCTCGCTGAAGCGCTCCTTCGCGTAAATCGCCTCGCGCTCCGTCATGACCTCGAAGAGCCTGCGGTGGCCCTGGATGACCGCGCCCATCACCGTGGAGTCGTCGAACTCGAACTGATTCTGCCTGAGCACGGCGATCCGCTCTCCTGAGGACACGACGACCTCTCCGGAATCGGGCGCGATCTCGCCTGAGAGGACCTTGAGGAAGGTCGTCTTTCCCGCGCCGTTTGCGCCGATGACCCCGTAGCAGTTGCCGGGGGTGAACTTTATCGTGACATCTTTGAAGAGGACTCGCTCGCCGAACGAGAGCGTGACGCCGCCCGTACTGATCACGTTTCTACCGCCTTTATGTCCTGATTGGAGACGATGGAGCGGGCCGCCGCCATAGCGCGCATCAATCAGTGGGAGAAGGATGTCGTGGCATATCTATCCACGGCGGGCGGCACGTGTCAAGCGCCAGCCGTCCAGGCCCGGACCGATCGTTCGTGAGCATCCGAGCGATCGCGATCGCGCCGGCGCGCGTTCCATTGTATTAGTGACCGAGGGTCGGTATAATCGAAGGAACGTCGACGGAGGAAGCAGTGGCAGAGAAGAAGCTATACGACTTCAAGGTGGAGTCCGTGAAGAGCAAGATCGTCGCCGCGCTCAAGAAGCGGCGCCTTGAGTCGACCGTGACCGATCTCGTCGCCTCGACGGGTCTGCCCACCTACCAGGTTCAAGAGACGATGAAAGTGGTCTCGCACGAGTACCGCGGCCACATGAAGGTGACCGAATCGGGGGAGATCCTCTACTACTTTCCAAGCGGGATGCGCAGCCAAACGAAGGGTCTCGCGCCGGCGCTTCGGCGCTTCCTCCGCTCGGCGGGCTCCGCGCTTCTCCGCGTGCTCTCGCTGCTCTTCAAGATCTGGATCATGGTGATGCTCGTCGGGTATTTCCTCGTCTTCGTCGCGCTCCTGGTGATCGCCGTTCTCGCCTCCGTCGCGGGCTCGTTCAGCTCCAACTCGAGCGACAACCGCTCGCGGGGCCGCGACGGAGGCTTCGGCGGCTTCATGGGCTTCTACCTGACGACCAGGGTCATCGAGCTCTTCATCCAGATCTGGCTGTACAGCGGGCTCGTGAAGGGCGAGCGGCGGCAGCGGCGGCCGCTCCATCGCTCGGTCTTCTCGTACGTCTTCGGCGAGGGCGACCCGAACAAGGGATTCGACGCGGTCGAGAAGAAGGCGGTCATTCACTACCTCCAGGGAAACAAGGGACTCATCACGATCGAGGAGTTCATGGCGATCACCGGCCTCGGCGCCGATGCCGCGGAGGAACGCATCAATACCTATCTCCTCGAGTTCGAAGGAGAGCCCGACGTGACCTCCGACGGAACCCTCCATTACCGCTTCCCCGGACTGCTGAAATCGCGCGACCTTCCGCTCTCCCAGGTCCCCCGAACCGCTCCGAGGCTTTCGCTCCACGCCTTCAGCGGGAACAAGCCGAGCGCGAACCGCTGGATCACCTTCTTCAACATCGTGAACCTGTTCTTCGGCGGCTACTTCCTGTATTATTCGACGGTCGTCGTGATCCCCCAGAAGGGCGACGGCTTCGCCTACCTCTACCAGGTGACCTCCGTTCTGCTCGCGCACTTCGTCGGCGTCGATCCGCTCGCCGTGATACCGATCGCGCTCGGCGCGGTGCCCCTCGTCTTTTCCGCTCTCTTCTTCCTGATTCCCCTCGTGAGGCGCGCGCGGGAGAAGGCGCGGAACGAGTCGGTCAAGAAGCGGAATTTTCTCCAGCGCCTCTTCGATCGGATCCTTCAGAATCCGCTCCTCGTCGATCCGCGGAAAATTCAGCCCGCCGATTACGACGAGACGCCTTCGCGATGGGAGAGCTTCCGAGATCGGAGCATCAAGGAGCTCGCGGCGCGCAAGGCAGCCGACGTGAAACAGATCGACGGCGGCGCGTTCGTCTACGAGTTCGGCGAGCTCGACCGCGAGCAGCGCGACATCGCGAAGGTGAGAAACTCGATCGACCTCTCGTCGTTCAACCTAGGAAAGACCGTCTTCGATTCCGGGGAGTGAGCGCGCGTAGGCGCAGCGGCGCCGAAGCGGGCAGCCCGAGCACAGCGGGCGCTTCCTGCAGCGCTCCTTGGCGTGCCGGACGATGAGCGCGTGGCACTCGCCGAGGAGCTCAGGATCGCCGGGAAGCGCGGTCTCGACGAGCCGCTTGATTTCCAGGCTCTTCGCGGTCGCTTCGATGAGGCCCAGGCGACCGAGGATGCGCCTCGCGTAGCCGTCGACGACGAAGGACGGGACTCCGTAGCCGTAGAGGAGAATGCAGTCGGCCGTCTCCTCGCCGACGCCCCAGAGCGCGAGCAGCCCGTCGCGCGGAGGAGGGGACTGCGAGCCGAGGAAGCCGCCGCGCCGCAGGAACTCCGCGGCGATCTTGATCTTCCGCGCCTTCTGGTTGTAGCACCCGGCGGAGCGGATAAGCGAGGCGAGCCGTCCGGTCCGAACGCCCTCGATCGCCTGCGGCTCGAGCAACCCCCGATCGCGCAGAGCCCGAAGCGCCTTCCGCGCGTTCTCCCAGGCGGTGTTTTGGGTGAGAATCGCGCCGAGCGCGATCTCCAGGCGCTGCCGGGACGGAAGCGCCGGGACCCTGGCGCGGGGCCGCCTCCGATACCCGAACGCGTCGTAGCCGGTTCGGGAGGCCATCGACTCGAGGGGCCACCAACCCTGAAATCCATAGGTCCTTTCGAGGCTCGCGAAGAGCGCCTTCGGCCGAAACGGCCGCGGGTTCGGACGTGAAACGGGCCGCCCCCCTCGAGGCGGCCCGTGATCGAGCATGTCCCGCCCGGGATCAGCGACGCGAGGCGACGCGTCCGCTCCGCTTCGCGGCGGGCTTCCTCGCGACCGCCTTCCGCGCCGCGGGCCTCCGGGCGGCAGGCCGCTTCGGCTGCTGCTTTCGCGCCTTTCGCGCGGTCAAGCTCCGCGCCGGGACCCTTTTTGCCGCCACCTTCGCCGCAGCGAGCCGACGAGCCGGCCGCCCCTTCGCGGCCGGCTTCCGCGCGCGAAGCGCCGCCGCCTTCGGCGCCTTCCGGGACGCCTTCGCCGCCTTCGGAGCTCGTGCCTTCTTCGCGGCGGACGCCGCTGCAAGCCTCTCCTCGACGACTGCCTGCGCGGCGGCGAGCCGGGCGATGGGCACGCGGAACGGCGAGCAGGAAACGTAGTTCATCCCGGCAGCGTGGCAGAACTTCACCGACTTGAGCTCGCCGCCGTGCTCGCCGCAGATGCCTACCTTGAGATTCGGGCGCGTGGAGCGGCCCTTCTCGATCGCCATCCTCACGAGGAGCCCCACCCCCGTCTGGTCGAGCGACTGGAACGGGTCTTCCTTGAGGATTCCCGCCTTCTTCTCGTCGACGTAGTCGGGAAGGAAGCGGCCGGCGTCGTCGCGCGACATCCCGAGCGTCATCTGCGTGAGATCGTTCGTCCCGAACGAGAAGAACTCGGCGACCTCGGCGATCTGATCGGCGAGAAGCGCGGCGCGCGGAACCTCGATCATCGTGCCGACGAGGTAGCTCACCTTCTGGCCGGACGCCTTGATGATCGGGTCGGCGACGGCGCGCGTGCGCGTCTCGAGAATCTTGAGCTCCTTTCGGTCGATGACGAGCGGGTGCATGATCTCAGGCTCGACCTTGACGCCCTGCTTCGCGCAGTCGCACGCGGCGGTGATGATCGCCGAGACCTGCATGTCGAGAATCTCGGGATAGGTGATGCACAGGCGACAGCCCCGGTGGCCGAGCATCGGGTTCGCCTCGTGCAGCTGCTCGACGCGGAGCCTCACCTTCTCGAAGGGCACGCCGATCTTCGCGGCGAGCTCGCGCTGCTTGTCCTCGTCGTGCGGAACGAACTCATGGAGCGGCGGATCGATGAGCCGGATGGTGACCGGCAGTCCGTTCATCGCCTTGAAGATCCCGCGGAAGTCCTCCGTCTGGATCGGAAGGAGCTTGGCGAGCGCCTTCTTCCGCGCCTCGAGGTCGTCGGCGACGATCATCTCCTGGATCGCCTCCCGGCGCTCCGGGGTGTCGAAGAACATGTGCTCGGTTCGGCAGAGACCGATGCCCTCGGCGCCGAGCGACCGCGCGTGCTCCGAGTCGTAGGGGGTGTCCGCATTCGTGCGCACCTTCAGGCGCCGGATGCCGTCGGCCCACTGGAGCACGGTCTTGTAGGCGGCGGGAAGCTCTGGCTTCACGAGCTTCAGCGCGGTGAGGTAGACCTCGCCGGTCGATCCGTTGAGGGTGATCTCGTCGCCCTCGCGCACGACCCGATCGCCCACCTTGAAGAGCCGCCCGCCGTAGTCGATATTGAGCTTCTCGCACCCGACGATGCAGCACTTTCCCCATCCGCGCGCGACGACCGCGGCATGGCTCGTCTTTCCTCCGGTCGCCGTCAGGATGCCCTTCGCGGCATGCATGCCTCCGACGTCCTCCGGCGACGTCTCCCGGCGCACGAGGATGACCGCGTTCCCGCGGGCGGTCCATTCCTCGGCGGTCTTCGCGTCGAACACGACCTTGCCCGACGCCGCTCCCGGCACCGCGTCGATTCCGGTGACGAGGTAGTTCCTCTTCAAGTCGTCCTTCTGCGACGGATCGATGATCGGATAGAAGATGCCCTCGATGTCCTTGTCCTTAATGCGAAGGACGGCGTCTTCCTTGCTGATGAGCTTCTCCTTCACGAGATCGACGGCGATCTTGAACGCCGCCTGGGGCGATCGCTTGCCGGTCCGGCACTGCAGCATGTAGAGCTTGCCGTCCTCGACGGTGAACTCGAGGTCCTGCATGTCGTGGTAGTGCTTCTCGAGCGTCGAGCGCACGTGAACGAGCTGCTTGTAGGCCTTCGGGTCCGCCTTCTCGAACTCCGAGAGCTTGATGGGGGTGCGGATGCCGGCAACCACGTCCTCTCCCTGGGCGTTCACGAGATAGTCGCCATAGAAGGTGTTTTCCCCGGTGTTCGGATCCCGGGTGAAGCAGACTCCGGTTCCGGAGTTGTTGCCCATGTTGCCGAAGACCATCTGCACGACGTTCACGGCCGTGCCGACGATGCCGGTGATCTTCTCCACCCTGCGGTAGGTGACCGCTTTGTCCGCCATCCAGCTCCCGAAGACCGCCCCTACCGCTCCCCATAGCTGCTCTACGGGGTCCTGCGGGAAGTCCTTGCCGATTCGGCTCTTGTAGAGGGACTTGTATTCCCTGATGAGCGCGTCGAGCTCCGCCTCGTTCACTTCGGTGTCGTTGACCTTGCGCGACGACGGCAGGGCGAGCCTCCGTCGGCTTCGCTGCTCCTTGATGCGGTCGAACGCCTCGTCGAACCTTTCGCGATCGATGCCCATCGCGGTGGAGCCGTACATCATGATGAAACGGCGATAGGCATCAAGCGCAAAACGCCGGTTGCCGGTCTTCTTCGCGAGGCCCTCGACGGAGCGGTCGGTGAGGCCGAGGTTGAGGATCGTCTCCATCATCCCGGGCATCGATATCGCCGCTCCGGAGCGCACGGAGACAAGGAGGGGATCGGTCGGATCGCCGAGCTTCTTGCCGCATGCGCGCTCAAGCCGCGCGAGGTTCTGCTCCAGCTCCTCCTTCAGGCCCGCCGGGTACTTCTTGCCGTTCTTGTAGTAGAGGTCGCAGACCTGGGTCGTGATCGTGAACCCGGCCGGAACCGGAAGACCGATAGCCGTCATCTCCGCAAGGCCGGCGCCCTTGCCGCCGAGGAGCTCCTTCATCGAGCCGTTCCCCTCGGCCTTGCCCGCCCCGAAAAAATAGATGAACTTCTCTTTCGCCATACTCGTTCTCAAAGCCTCCGTTTCAAAAATTACGGGATCTCGCGCCCATGAACACGATGCCACAAGCGTAAAATAAAAAAGCCCTTATGTCAACTTAAGGGCTTTTCGCATAATGAATTAGTTTCCTGCTTGCAGGAGCGGGCGGGGAGGTCAGGCGGTGTAGGCCTCGAGATGGTGCGATCGCGAAGGATGCTGCAGGCGCTTGATCGCCTTTTTCTCGATCTGCCGGATCCGCTCCTTGGTCAGGTTGTACTTGTCGCCGATCTCCTTCAGCGAGAGGGGGCTCTTGCCGTTCAGACCGAAGCGGTATTGGATGATCTCCGACTCCTTCTGCGTCAGGGAGCGCAGCACGCGGTTGATGTCCTCGCGAAGCGCCTTGTCCACGACCACCTCCTCGGGATGAGGATAGCCGCTGTCCTCGATGAAGTCGCCGAGCTGGGAAGAGTCCTTCTCGGCGTACACGGGCGTCTCGAGCGATATGAGGTCGCGGGAGATGTTCAGGAGATCGGCCACGTGCTCCTCGTCCATGTTCACCGTCCGCGCGATCTCGCGGATCTCCGGCTCCTCGGCGTGCCCCGATTGCAGCTCCTTTCGCGCCTTCTCGATCTGCACGAGCTCGTTGGCGCGGTTGAGCGGCAGGCGGATCATCCGCGACTTCTCGCAGATCGCCTTCAGGATCGCCTGGCGGATCCACCACACGGCGTAGGAGATGAAATGGTAGCCCTTCTCGACGTCGAACCGCTCGATCGCGTTCATGAGCCCGATGTTCCCCTCGCTGATGAGGTCGGAGAGCGGAAGCCCCTGATTCTGGTACTTTTTCGCGACGTTCACGACGAAGCGCAGGTTCGCCTTGACGAGCATGTCTTTCGCGGAGCGCTCGCCGCTCGCCGCCTGGCGCGCGAAGCGGTCCTCCTCCTCCCGCGTCAACAGCGGAATGCGGTTGATCTCCTTCAGGTAGATGGAGAGGACGTTCTCGTCGTCCTTTGCGCGGCTGTCGGTCTCTAATCTCTTTGTAGCTGCCATTTCACGGTTCCCCCCTCTCAGTTATGCAAGGACCGTGCCAAGATCATGGCTGACGCCAACCGGTAAGTTCTTCTTGGATAATGAATTAGAATCTTATTTTTTTGATCAAGAAAAATTGAGCCGAGACCTGCGTCAATATAACACAAAACGTTCCGGCGGCGGCGAAACTGTGTCAGTTTGCCCCGCCTGAGCGCGCCGAGACCTCCGAGGTGCGCCCGCAGCAGGTCATGTAGGGCAATCCGCTGCCGCACAAGCAGCGCTCGGCAGCGGAGATTCGCCGTTTTTCGATGAAATTCACCGGAATGACCGACTCGGCGAGGCTCTTGGGGCACGCGAGCGCCGGGAACACGATGGTAACCGCGCAAAAGAGCGCGAGCTTCCGCTGCGCGTCGAGTCCCGCTAGGGGATGCGCCTCCTTGAGGCCCCGCCAATGCTCATGAATGAGATCCGCCACCATGTCCCGCTCGGCCGCAGTGCCGATGCGTCCGGAGGGTTTCGTCTGGAGGTAGCGGCGCATCTGGATCGCGCAGAACGCACGTCGGTCGTCCTCATCGGGGCAACCCTGGCGGACCATGCCGTAGCAGTTCGCGAGACGGCGAACCATGCCGTAGCAGCGGCCTGCCCGCTTCAGGACCCGCGAGCCCGCGGCGAAGCTCCGAAGCGCCGCGTCGGGGTCTCCGAGCTTCAGCATCGTAACGCCCAGGTAGAAGAGAATGTCCGCAAGCTGACGCCGGCTCCCGACCGGACAGAGCTTGAGCGCGCGCTCGAAGTTGCCGAGCGCCGGAGCCATTTCGCGCCGCGCGAGGCAGCTCTTACCCTTGGCGAGAAAGCGCTGGGATTCCTTCATGGCCTTCCCGAGCTAAGATACTGCCCCGCCGACCGTTCGACAACTGAAGACCGCGACGAATGGCTTGACCAGCGAACCATTTGTCCGTATATTTCCGGAAAGCACGTACGAGCGACCCATACAACATCTCAATGACACGTGGAGGCAGAAATGAAAATAAAACCCATAGGCAATCGAGTGCTCATCAGGACCGAGGAGGGTGAGGAAAAGACCGCTGGTGGCATTTTCATTCCCCAGACAGCTCAGGAGAAAACTCAGACCGGCGTCGTAGAGGCGATCGGCGACGACAAGGAAAAGATCAAGGTAACCGTCGGCCAGAAGGTCATCTACGACAAGTACGCGGGAACCTCCATAAAGACCGAAGGCAAGGAGAAGCTCCTCGTGAAAGGGGAAGATATCCTCGCGGTGGTGGATTGACGCGCGTTCACCCGGCCCCTTGACCATGGAGAGCTGTCCCCGGCATCGGGCGACAGCTTTTTTTTGCCCTTCTTCGGAGCGCGAGGGCGCTCGCCTGTGCGGGTCGTGGATCTCGGCCGAGCGCTCAGCGCTCGGAGAAAAAGCGCTCGATGTCGTGGAGGAGCCTCGGCGCGGGCTTCATGCTCCGGCGGGTTTCCGGCAGCGATGCGATGAACGCCGCCCCGTAGCTCTTCCGCACGACTCTCGGGTCGAGGATGACGACGACCCCGTGGTCCGTCTGCCGGCGCATGAGGCGGCCGAAGCCCTGCTTCAGCCTCATCACCGCGGTCGGCAGCGCGTAGGCGCCGAATGAGTTCCCGGTGGCCCGGTCGAGCGCCTCGGTGCGCGCCATCATCACCGGATCGGTCGGCACCTTGAAGGGGAGCCTGCAGATGATGACCATCCGCAGGGTGTCTCCCGGCGCGTCGACCCCCTCCCAGAACGAATCCGTCGCGAAGAGCACGCTCGAGACGTCGGCGGTGAACCGGTTGAGGAGCCGCGCGCGGTCGCCGTCGCCCTGCTTCAAGACCGTGATCCCGAGCGGGCGGAGCCGGCTCTCCACCGCGTCGAAGGTGTCGCGAAGCATCGCGTAGGAGGTGAACAGCACGAGCCCGCTCCCCCCGGAGGCCTCGAGCGCCCGCGCGACAAAATCGGACACGAAGGCCTGATAGCCCGGCTCGGTCGGGTCGGGCGCGTCGGTGGGGACGCCGAGGAGGACCCGCTCCTTGTAGGGAAAGGGCGAGGGCAGCCGCTCGGTGGCGACCTCGCGCCCTTCGAAGCCGGCAAGCCCGACGCGGGAAAGCCAGAACGCGAAGTCGTTCCGCACCGTGAGGGTGGCCGAGGTGCAGACGACGGTCGGGTAGGGCTCGAAGACCGCCTCCCGCATGAGGGGAGCGACGTCGAGCGGGGTCATGACGAACTCCGCGAAGGACTCCCCGTCGTAGGAGACGCTCCGGCTCGCCCAGAACACCTTGTCGGGCGTCTCGTCGAACCGCCCGAAAGCCTCGCACAGCCGCGCGAAGGCGCCGAGGCGGTCGCAGATGATCCGCGCCTCGTAGGCGTCCGGAGAGTCGAGCTGCTCCTCGTCGAGGCCGTTCATGACGTCGCTCACGCGGTTTATGAGGGTCACGAGGACCGCCCTCACCTCGTTCATCGGATCGAGAACCGCCGCCCTCACCTCCTCGGTTATCGCGCCGCTGAAGCGCGCGGTGCTCTCGCCTCCAAGGAGCCCGAGCGCGAGCGCGTCGAGCGCCTCGGCGCGCTCCACGACGTCGCGCACGAGCGCGGCGAGCTCGTCGACGGCGGCCTCCTCCCGCGCAAGCCGCGCGAGGCTCCTCGCGAGCCCGAGCGGCCTGCCCTTTCTCACCCGGTAGAGCCTGCCCGCCTGGCGCGCGAGGGCGTGCTTGTGCAGGGACTCGGAAAAGTACGACGTCGCGCTGTTCTCGATGTTGTGCGCCTCGTCGAAGACGATCCTCTGAAAGGGCGGGAGAACGGCGGTGTTCTCGTACCCCGCCCCCGACAGGCGCATCGCGAGGTCGGAGAAGAGCATGTGGTGGTTGACCACGAGGAGCTGCGCCGAGGCCGCTTCGCGGCGCGCCTGGAGCACGAAGCACCGCTCGCGGAAGCGGCAGCGCAGCCCGACGCAGGTGTCCGCCTCCGAGGCGACCCTCGACCAGGTTCGCTCGGAGGGAAGGATCGCGAGGTCCGAGCGGCTTCCGTCCTTCGTCGTCTTCGCCCACTCGCGTATCGCGAGGAGGTCGCCGTCGCCCTCCTTGAAGAGCGAGTCCTCGCCGAGCGCGTCGTCGAGCTTGCGCAGGCAAACGTAGTTGCCCCTTCCTTTCACGAGCGCCGTGCGAACGTCGCTTCCGAGCAGGCGCAGGACCTGTGGGATGTCCCGCTCGACGAGCTGCTGCTGGAGATTGATCGTCGCCGTCGAGACGACGACCCGCTCGTCGTTCTGGGCGACCCACCGGATCGCCGGGATGAGGTAGGCGAGGGACTTGCCGACGCCCGTGCCCGCCTCCGCGACGTAGATGGCGTCCTCGTTGAAAGCGCTCGCGACCGATTCGAGCATCTCCTGCTGCGACTCGCGGGACTCGTAGCCCTTCATGACGCCGCTTAGGCGCCCGCCGGGCTCGAGCGTCTCGACGAGCTCCGCGAGCGCAAGCGGCACGATCTCCTTCCTGAGGTAGGGCTCGGCGACGACGTAGACGCGGTCCACGACGTTGTCCACGATGTAGAAGCCGATCCCGAGGTTGCCGAGATGGGAAGCGACCTGGATGTCGGCGGCGCTCGGCCTCAGGTGCCCGGACGGGTGGTTGTGGATCACGACGTCGCCCCTCTCGAGATGGGGCATGAGGGCGGGAACCGCCTCCTCGTTCCCGCGGGCGGTGACCGTGACGCTTTCCACGACGCCCTCGGCGTCGAGCTTGCCGACGCAGCAGATCTCCTGCCCGCCCGCCTCCCGCACTCCCCGCTGGAAGGCCGCCGCCGCGGCGAGGCTCAAGCGATCGTCAACGCTGTCCATCGTTCGCGACGGGCTTCCTACCGCTCCGCGGCGAGGAGCCGGTCGATCGTCGCGACGAGGACGCCCTCGAGAGTCGCCTGCGCCTGTCCGACGGTGCGCACGACATCGTCGTGGGCGAGGGGCCGGTCGGCGACTCCCGCCGCCATGTTCGAGACGCAGGAGACGCCGAGGACCTCCATGCCGAGGTAGCGCGCCGCGATGACCTCGGGAACGGTCGACATTCCGACGAGGTCGGCGCCGAGCCGCTCGAGCATGCGGATCTCCGCCGGGGTCTCGAAGCAGGGGCCGGTTACCCCGGCGTACACGCCCTCCTTCAGCCTCCTCCCGGAGGCCTCGCGCGCGAGGTCGCGCAGGCGCCGCGAGTAGGCCTCGCTCATGTCGGGGAACCGCTCGCCCGCCTCGCGGTCGTTGTGACCGACGAGCGGATTGGAGCCCGTGAGATTGAGGTGGTCGGAGATCAGCACGAGCTCCCCGGCCGCGTATCCCCGGTTGACGGCGCCGCTTGCGTTCGTGACGATGAGGACCCGGGCGCCCAACGCGTGGAGAACGAACGTCGGGAGCACGACGTTGTCCAGGGAATGGCCTTCATAGGAATGGAAGCGCCCCGCAAGGACCCCGAGCCGCTCCCCGAGCCTCAGGATGCCTCGATGTCCGGCCACCGTCGGGGAGGGAAAGCCCTCGATGTGGGAAAAGGGAACGTCGGTGCCCTGGAACCGCTCGGCGAGGGAGGACATTCCCGAGCCGAGGATCAGGCCGACGGAGGGAACGGCATCCGAGACCATGCGGATCGATTCCGCCGCGCGCCGAACGCGGATTGAGAAGTCGTCTCGCACCTTACCTGCCTCCGGATCGATTATTGGAACAACGGAGGAATATTGCAAGGCCGCCCCGGCTCCGAGAGACGTCCTCCGACCAAGGGCGCCCGCGGATCTCCTTCGCGGACGGCCCGGGAACCGGGAGGGGTGAGCCTCGCATCGTCCACGGTTGCGGCGGCCGCGGGTTCTAGCGTACCCTGAGAAGCAAGGGACGTACGAGGGCGGATCCCGCCGCGCTGCGCGGGGATTCCCGCTCTCGCGGAAGGACGCGTGCTTGCCCAAGAACAGGACTTTCCAGGAATGAGGAGTCTCATTCGGCCGATTGGCGCCCTAAGCCTGGCAAGCGCGGTTCTCTCGCTCCTGTCGGCCTGTTGGAACTTCGCCAATCCGGTCGACCCCGACGCGCCCGACTACCAGGGCTATCCGTCGACGACGAGCGGCGGCACCCCGGGCTCCGTCCCGCATGACCTCTACGTGACCAACCTCGGGGGGAGTCTCTCTTCCTACACCATCGGCCTCGCCGGGCAGCCCATCCCGGTCTCCTCCGGCGCCCTGAACGCCGGCCCGGACCCGGTGGGCGCAACGATCGGCCCGAACGGGAGCTACCTCTACGTGGCGAACTACGGGAGCTCAGCCGGCGCGAGCGGGCTCTCCGCCTACTCGATCGGCCCAGGCGGCGCGCTGACCACGATCGGGAGCTTCACCACCGGCTCCGCCGGCAGTCCGAACGGCATCGCGATCAGCCCGAACGGCGCCTACCTCTACGTGACGAACTCGGCCGACAGCACCGGCGCGGGCGGCCTGTCCGCTTACTCGATCGGCTCGGGCGGCGCGCTCGCGTCGATCGGCACCTACGCCACCGACAACAACCCCGCGCTCGCCGCGATCAGTCCGAACGGCGCCTACCTCTACGTGACGAACTCAGGCGAGGGAGAGGGCACCGGAGGCCTGTCCGCCTTCTCGATCGGCTCGGGCGGGGCGCCCACGTCGATCGGCAGCTTCACCACCGGGCCGTCCCCGTACGGCATCGCGATAACCCCGAGCGGCGACTACCTCTACGTGACGAGCTCGACGGGCGCCGTGTCGGGCTTCTCGATCGAGGCGGACGGCGCGCTCGCCGCGCTGTCCGGCTCCGTCGCGACCGGTTCGAGCCCCGAGGGAATGGCGATCAGCCCGAACGGCGGCTACCTCTACGTGGCGAACTACGGGAGCTCGAACGGCACGGGCGGATTGTCCGCCTTCTCGATCGGCTCAGGCGGCGCGCTCACCCCCGTTCCCGGCTCGCCTTTCACGACCGGCGCGCAGCCGAGCGTCATCGCAATCAGCCCCGACGGGAGCTACCTCTACGTGACGAACTCCGGGAGCGCCGCAGGCGCGGCAGGACTCTCCGCCTACTCCATCGGCTCAGGCGGCGCGCTCACCCCCGTTCCCGGCTCGCCCTTCACGACGGGAAGCGCGGGCGGGCCCTCGGGAGCCGCGGTCACGCCGTAGGTCGGGACGGGGCGGAAGCGCCTGCCGCCTCCTCGGGCTCCCGCGAGATTGCCGCCGCTCGACCGCGACAGGGGCCTCGAGGAGCGATTCGGTCCTCTCGCTACCCGGCCGGCGCCTGCCCGCAAAGGACCGCCTCCCGATGAGCGCTTCCAGGGTTCCGCGCGCTCGCGGACCCCGGAAGCCATAGGGAGCCGGCGATCTCGATCTCGTGGCGGACCTCATGGGGCTGTCCGGCGGGCGGATGACGAAATCGGCCCCGCTTCGCGGTCGAGGGTCCGGAGGCTCGCGCGGTCCTCCCGGCGTCGACGCGCTCCGAAGAAGGAGGACGCGGAGGGAGCTCTCCGGGCGGGCGTAGGGCCCGAGGGAGCGCCCGGATTCCCGGGGATGGAGCGGCGGCCGATCGAGGCCCTTCCGCGCGGGCCGAGACCGGCCGCCGACCCCCTTTGACACGGCGGACGCTTCCGTGATACGAGTTTCGACACGCACGGATCAATAGAGGTGCGGACGGCTAAGAGTACCCTGCGGAGGAGCGGCGTCCCGAGAGGCAGGCGAAAGGAGCGGTCCGCCGAAGGACCGGACAGGCCACGAGTCCGGTGCCTGGTTCCCGGGGTCAACACCTCCTGAACTGTCACTCTCGGAGTGGAGCGCTATTGATCTTCCGTCCCAGCTCTCCGAACGATCCGCGCACGGGAGGAATCTCATGGGTAAGATACCCGTCGCCGTCCTCGGAGCCACCGGCATGGTCGGCCAGAAGCTCGTGCACCTGCTCCGCGACCATCCCTCTTTCGAGCTGAGGGAAGTCGTCGCCTCGGAGCGCTCCGCCGCGCGCCCCTACCGCGAGGCGGTGAACTGGAAGCAGGAGGACTTCATACCGCCCGGCGCGCGCGACCTGATCGTGAAATCCACCGAGGAGCGGCTTGAGAGCAGAATCCTCTTCTCCGGGCTCGATGCGTCCGTCGCGGGCGCCGTCGAGGAGGCCTACGCGAGGGCCGGCCACGTCGTCGTGAGCAACTCGCGCAACCACCGCATGGACCCCGACGTGCCGCTCGTCATCCCCGAGATCAACCACGACCACCTCGCGCTCGCGGCAAGCCAGCCCTACAAGGGCGCGATCATCACGAACTCCAACTGCTCGACCATGTTCCTCGCGATGGCGCTCGGCCCCATCCACCGAGAGCTCGGCATCGAGGCGGTCCACGTGACGACGATGCAGGCGGTGACCGGGGCGGGCTATCCGGGAGTCTCTTCGGTCGACATCCTCGGAAACGTCGTTCCCTACATCGGCGGCGAGGAGGAGAAGATGGAGTCGGAGCCCCTGAAGATCCTCGGCCGGCTCGACGGCGGCCGCGTCGTGCCGGCCGATTTCACGATCAGCGCCCAGTGTAACCGCGTCGCGGTCTTCGACGGCCACACCGAGGCCGTTTCGCTGAAGCTCCGAACCCGCGCGCGGGCCGAGCACGTCGCCTCCCTCCTCGCCGGCTTCCGCGGATGGCCCCAGGAGGTGGGGCTTCCCTCGGCGCCGGAGCGTCCGATCATCGTCTTCGACGAGAACGACCGGCCGCAGCCTGCCCGCGACGTGTGGAAGGAGCGCGGCATGGCCACCTGCGTCGGCCGCATCCGGCCCTGCCCGGTCTTCGACATCAAAATGGTCGTCATGGGTCACAATACGATCCGCGGCGCGGCGGGCGCGGCGATCCTCAACGCGGAGGCATACCTCGCGAAGGGGTACCTCGACCGATGATCGTCCTGAAGTTCGGCGGCACCTCCGTCCAGAGCGCCGAGATGATCGACCGGGCGCTCGACATCGCGTCGAGCTACCTCGACCGCGCGCCGCTCCTCGTGGCTTCGGCGATGGCGCAGACCACCGACAGCCTCGTCGCGATCAGGGACGCCGCGGGAGCGGGACGGGAGGAGGAAGCCCGCGCCATCCTCGCGGCGCAGCGCGCGCGCCACGTGAGGACCCTGGAGGAGCTCGTCTCGGGCGAGCGCCTCGAGGCGACCCGCGAGCGCCTCGATCGGCTGTTCGCGGAGCTCTCGTCCCTCATCAAGGGACTCGCGCTCCTTCGGGAGTGCACGCCGCGCTCAAGCGACGCGATTCTCTCGATCGGCGAGCTCCTCTCGACCGCGATCGTCGCCGCGCGCGCCGAGGAGCGGGGCATCCCGACGGAGCTCCTCGACTCGCGGGATTTCATCAGAACCGACGACCGCTTCTCCGCCGCCGCTCCGCTCTACGAGGCGACGAACCGCCTCGTCCGCGCGCGGGTGAAGCCCCGCCCGGGACACCTCCTCGTCGCCCAGGGCTTCATCGGCCGGACCGAGTCCGGCGTCACGTCGACCCTCGGGAGGGGCGGCTCGGATTTCACCGCGACGATCCTCGGGGCGGCGCTCGAGGCGAGCGAAGTTCAGATCTGGACCGACGTGAACGGCATCATGACCTCCGACCCCCGGGTGGTCGCCGAGGCGCGCACCATCGAGCGCATCAGCTACGGCGAGGCGGCGGAGCTCGCCTACTTCGGCGCGAAGGTCGTTCATCCGTCGACCATCCAGCCGGCGATCGAGACCGGCATCCCGGTGCTCGTGATGAACACGCGCGATCCGCACGGCCCGAGAACCTGCATCGTGGAGCGGGCGGAGGGCGTCGGACTCCGCGCCATCGCCGGGAAGAAGGGCATCACGCTGATCCACGTCTCCTCGACGAGGATGCTGAACGCCTACGGCTTCCTGAGCCGCATCTTCGCGACCTTCGAGAAGCACCGCACTCCCGTCGACCTCATCGCCACCTCCGAGGTGTCGGTCTCGATGACGATCGACAACACCTCCGGGCTCAAGGGCATTATGGCCGATCTCGAGGAGATCGGCCGCGTCCGCGTGGAGGCGGACCTCGCGATCATCTGCCTCGTGGGACAGGACCTTTGGAAGGAGCCGTCGTTCGTCGCGGAGGTCTTCACGGCGCTCAACGACACGCCGATTCGGATGATCTCCCTCGGCTCCTCGGACATCAACCTCTCCCTCGTGGTTCCCGCCGACACGCTCGAGGCGGCGGTGCGCGCGCTCCATCGCGGCTTTTTCGATTCCGGGGGGTAGCGGCGCGTGGAGCTCGACTTCTACAAGATTCATACCTGCCGCAACGACTATATCCTCCTCAACCGCCTCTACGGGGCCGAGCCCGTCCCCGCGGAGCTCCTTCCGACGATGGCGCGCCGCATCTGCGACCGCCACCTCGGCGTCGGGGCGAACGGGGTCGTCGTGCTCAGCCGGGGCGTGAAGGAGAGCGCGCGGATCGAGCTGTTCCTTCCCGACGGCGAGCCGTCCGGGAGGCTGAACGACGCGCTCATCTGCATGGCGCGCCTCGCCTTCGACGCCGGGGTCTCCGGCGGGAAAAAGATCGTCGTTGAGTGCTCGGGCGGCGAGCGCACCGTCGACTTCATCGACAGCTCGCATTTTCGCGTCTCCCTCGGCGTCCCCCTCGACGTCGCGTCGGGAGCCGAGATTCGCGAGGAGCCCGACCGGGAGTACGCCGCGGCGGTGCTCGTCGACGGGCGGAACCACATCGTGACGCCCCTTCGCCTGCAGTACGACGCGGCGGTGCATTTTCACGGTGGCTTGAGCCGCGAGAAGCTCATGCGCCTCTCGCGCTCGCTGCGCAAGGCGGGGATCCGGCCGGCGATCCACCCGATCTTCGCCCAGGTCTACAGCAAGGACGAGATGCTCGTGAGGAATTGGTTCAAGAGGGAGCCGGTCGACTACACCTCGGCGGCGGGAATCGCGACCGTGGCCTCGACGCTCAACGGCTTCACCGAGCGGGAAGCGCTCGTGCACTGCAACGACGAGGACGTCTTCGTCCAATGGGTCGAGTCGACCGGCGAGGTGCTTGCGACCGCGAGCGCCTCGTACCTCTTTTCGGGAACCTACTACCTCGACGAGGAGGCCGGGCCCCGGCCCGGCGGGGAGCCGCAGGGGCTGTAGGGAGCGCTCAGGCGGCGCCCCGCGGCTGGTCAGGGACCTTCAAATCGGGTATCATGCTCACGTGGCGAGGATGGCACCGTGGATCAATTCTTCGATCGCGTCGGCAACCTGCTGAGGTCCCTGTTCCCGGACGAGGATCGCCCGGAGCGGCAGCGCGGCCGGTCGGCCGACCCCGACCTCCGCGAGGCGTGGGAGGAGCTCGACGAGTACTTGCGAACGGGCAAGGACCGGCCGCGGGAAAACCCGTCCTCAAGCGATCGGGAAGCCCGGCGTCAAGGCGAGAGGACGGCGGCCGTTCCCGAGGCGCTCCGGCGCGACTACGGCAACCTGGAAGTCCCGGTCGGCGCCGACGACGAGGTGGTGCACCGCGCCTACAAGCGCCTCGTCCGCGAGTACCATCCCGATCGCTACGCCGCCGACCCGGCGAAGCAGAAATACGCCACCGAGATCACGCAGAAGATCAACGAGTCCTATCAGCGAATCAAGCGGTTCAAGTCGACCGGCAGGGTCTGATCCCGGGCGCGCCTACTCCTCGACGAGATGGTACTCCTGGATCTTCCGGTGAAGGGTCTTGCGCCCGATGCCGAGGACCTCGGCGGTCTTGCTCTTGTTGCCCTTCTCGAAATTGAGCGTTCCGCGGATGATCTCCTTCTCCGCCTCCGCGAGCGTCGAGCCGAGATTGATGCGGATGTAGTCGCCCTCCGTCTCGCTCGCGACGCTCGGAGGCAGGTCCATGAGCGTGATCGAGCTGCCCTTCGCGAGAACGACGGCGCTCTCGATGCAGTTGCGAAGCTCCCTGATGTTGCCCGGCCACGAGTAGCCGTAGATCGCGGACTTCGCCTTCGGATCGATCCCGAGAATGTTCTTCCCGTTCTCCTCGCTGAACTCGCGGAGAAAAGCCGCGACGAGCAGCCCGATGTCCTCCCGGCGCTCGCGAAGCGGGGGGACGGTGATGTTCACGACGTTCAGCCGGTAGAACAGATCCTCCCGAAAGCGCCCCTCGGCGATCTCCTTCTTCAGATCGCGGTTGGTCGCCGAGATGACCCTCACGTCGACCTCGATGGTCTGCTCGCCGCCCACCCGCTCGAACTTCTTGTCCTGAAGGACCCGGAGAATCTTGATCTGGACCTGCTGGTTGATCTCGCCGATCTCGTCGAGGAAGATCGTGCCGCCGTTCGCAAGCTCGAAGCGCCCGCGCTTCGTCGCCACCGCGCCGGTGAAGGCCCCCTTCTCGTGGCCGAACAGCTCGCTTTCGAGGAGCGTCTCGGCGAGCGCGGCGCAGTGCACCTTGATGAAGGGCCGCTCCTTGCGGTCGGACAGGTTGTGGATGGCGTCCGCGACGAGCTCCTTGCCGACGCCGCTCTCGCCGGTGACGAGGACCGAGGCCTTCGTCGGGGCGACCTGCTCGACGATCTCGAGCACCTTTTTCATCTCGGGGCTCTTGCCGATGATATTGGCGAACTTCTGCCGCCGGGCGATCTTTTCGACCTCCTCCTTGAGCGCCCGATGCTCGAGAACGAGCTTGCGGTTCGCGAGCGCCCGCTTCGCGAGGAGCGAGAGTCTGTCGAGGTTGACCGGCTTGGTGAGGAAATCGAACGCGCCGTCGCGCATCGCCTCCACGGCGGTCTCGATGGTGCCGTGGCCGGTGAGGATGATGACCGGAACGGTCGGATAGGCCGAAGCGACCTGCTTGAGAAGCTCCTGGCCCGACAGGCCGGGCATCTTCAGGTCCGTGATCACGAGGTCGACGTCGCTCGTGTTGATGATCTCGAGCGCCTTCGAGCCGTCGGGGGCGAGGAGGACGTTGTAGTTGTCGAGCTCGAGCGCTTTCCCGAGCCCCTCGCGGATGTTCTTCTCGTCGTCGACGACGAGAACGCTAAACTCCATGCTTTCTCCCTTTCCAGCCGAGAAGGCGAAGCTCCTTCTGGGGAATTGGCAGGCTTATCGTGAAGGTCGTCCCCTCCCCCTCCTTCGACCGCAGGGAGATCTCGCCGCCGTGCTCCTTCACGATCTTATACACGACCGTGAGACCCAGTCCAGAACCGAAATCCTTGGTCGTGAAGTAGGGCTCGAAGATCTTCGTCATGTTCTCCTCGGAGATCCCGACGCCGGTGTCCGCGATGTCGACCTCGACGGACTCCCCGCGACGCGCGCTCGACACCGTGAGGGTTCCTCCGTTCGGCATCGCGGCGACGGCGTTGTTGATGATGTTGAGGAAGGCCTGCTTGATGAACTTCTCGTCGAACTCGACGGTCGGCAGCTCCTCGAGACGGGTCACGAGGCTCACGCGCGCCTCCTCGAGCTCGAAGTGGACGAACTCGAGCAGGTCGGTGACGACGTGATTCAGATCGCCTTCCTTCAAGCGGGCGTCCATGGGCCTGACGGCGAACAGGAAGTCGATCACGATGCGGTTCAAGCGGTCGACCTCCTCGGTGACGATGTCGAGATAGTGGCCCACGGTCTTGCGGTCGAGCCGGCCGGAGGCCTTCAGCGCCCGCTGGATGAGCTGGATGTGAATGCCGATCGAGCCCAAGGGATTCTTGATCTCGTGTGCGACCCCGGCGGCGAGCGTGGTGAGCGAGGCGAGGCTCTCGGCCCGCCTCAGGCGCGCCTCCTTGCCCCGCTTCTCCGTGAGGTCCTGAACGTGGAGGAGCGTCCCTTGGATCTCCCCGTCCTGCACGAGGGGCGCGGTGCCGCAGGAGATGATGCGGGTCGCGCCGCCCGCCTCCAGCGTGAACTCCTTGTCCTCGACGCGGTCCTCGTTCTCGAGGCTCTTCTTCAGGAACTCGGCGACCTCGTTGTCGCGGACGACGGTCCAGACCGGTTTCTCGTCGATCTCCCCGCCCACCACCGGAAGCAGGCGCTGCGCCGCCTTGTTGTACAGGACGACCCTGTTCTGCTTGTCGAGCACCACCACCCCGTCGGTCATCGAGTCGAGCACGACCTCAAGCTGCTCGTTCTCGCCTGCAAGCTGCGAGACGAGCGAGTAGACCTGCTCCCGGTCGAGCTTCTGCAGCTTGCCGAGCGCGCGCTGGACGAACTTTCTCATGCCCCTTCCCTCATGCGGTAGTACAGGCTCTCGACGAGGAGACTCGGGCTCTGATTGTAGGACTCGCCCTGGGCGGCCGCCTGCCTCACGAGCCGCGCCCAGCGCTCGATTCTCCCGAGACCGGCCGGGGGAGCTCCCGCCCCGCCGCCGAGCGCTCCGCGGAGCTCCAGGGTGAGCTCTTCGAGGAAGCCCCTGAGCTCCGTCTGCCCCGAAAGCGCCGCGAGGAGCTCCTCGTCGGGCCTCGATCCCGGCTCCGTCCGGAGGACGGAGCCGAGGAAGCTCGCCGCCGCGGCGCGGAGAGAGCCGGCCTTCGGACCGCCGCGGGACTGGAAGTACTCCTTGAGGCTTCCGCGGAAGCCCTCAGGCTCGCGAAAGATCTTTTCGAGGACCCCGCGCTCCTCGGCTTCGCCCCGGGCGGGGAAATGGTAGGCCCGCAGGCGCGAGAGGATCGTCGGGGCGATCGCGCTCTTTCGCGTGGTGACGAGCACGAAGAAGGCGCCCTCGGGCGGCTCCTCGATCGCCTTCAGGAGCGCGTTGCGCGCGCCTTCGAGCGTTCGGTCGACCGCCTCGAGGATGATCACCTTGTTCGATCCCCCGCTCGTCGAGCGCGCCCAGAACGTGGCTCGCCGAATCTGGTCGATCGAGATGCCGCTTGAGACCGCGCGGGCGATCTTCTCGCAGAGCTCGGCGCACCTGCCGAGCGTCGTCTTTAGCTCGCCCTCCCCCGGCAGGAGGCGCCCGGGCAGAAGCCCCGCGAGGAGGTCTTCGGCCTCCTCGATCGCGCCCCGCACCCCCTTGAGCTCGCCCTCGTTCCGCTCCCAGAGCACGGGGTCGAAGCGGCGGAGGAGCTTTCGCACCGAGCGCGCGTAGAGGAACTGCGCGGGCTCCCGGCGGGTCCTCGAAAGCGCGTCGGCGGCGGCCGCGATCTCCTCGGAAAAGTAGCGGGAGCCGAGGAGCAGGGTATAGGGGTGGACGAGGAGGCGC
The DNA here is from genome assembly GCA_030041455.1 of Spirochaetia bacterium. Classification (GTDB taxonomy): domain Bacteria; phylum Spirochaetota; class Spirochaetia; order DAHUYW01; family DAHUYW01; genus DAHUYW01. The sequence continues at coordinate 63,039 of JASHNV010000058.1, read as the reverse complement.
TGCATCTCGCACGACCTGCACCGGCAGCTCCAGAGCGCGTCGCGCTCGAGGCACGTGAGCGCCCTCGCGAGCTCGAGCGCCGCGCTCATCTTGCCGCGGTACGCCTCGCCGTGGAAAAGGAGCGCGCGCGGGAGCGCGCCTTCCGCGATCTCGCCGCGCAGCCGCTCGACGAGCCGGTCCTGGCCGATGATGTTCTCAAACACGGGGGTCGGCCGGCCGTTCGTGGAGGAACGGCACCGCAGGAAGGAGCCTAGTCATCTCGGTCGCGAACCGGCTCGCTTTCAGCGCGTCTGAGACGTTGAAAAAGGGCTGGATCTCGAGCACGAATACCACGACGGCCGCCGCGAGAAGCCCCTCGGCGAGACCGAGAAAGAAGCCGAGCGCCCGGTCGAGGCTGCCGAGGGAGACCGCCTCGATCGCGCGGTTGATCGCGCCTGCGAGGAGCTTCACGACGAGGTATCCCGCGAGGAAGAGCGCGAGAAACGCGATGACTCCGTTCCACGGCGAGTCGCCGAAGCGCCGCGCGATGAGCCCGGAGACGGAGCCTGAGAGAAGCAGCCCCGCTCCGATTCCCACCGCCACCGCCGCGACCGACATGATCTCGGCGACGAAGCCGCGGACCGTGCAGCGCAGCGTCGCGACGCCCACGAGCGCGATGAAGAACAGGTCAAGCGGAGTTATCGGCATGGACCGCTCCAATGCGCGCCCTGATGAGATCGGCGATCGTCTCGGAGGCGTCCGAGCGCATCACCGAGGCGGCCGCCTGCCCCATCGACCGAAGCCTCTCGGGATCGGCGAGCATGGAGGCGATCGCCTCGACGAGCGCCTTCGCCCCGGCGCGCCCGGGTTCGAGCACGACCGCCGCGCCGATCCGCCGGTAGTGATCGGCGTTCCTGAGCTGGTCGCCTCGCGACGAGGCTCTGCCGAGCGGGATGAGGACCGACGGCTTGCCGAGCGCCGAGAGCTCCCAGAGCGTGCCCGCGCCGGACCTGCAGACGACGACGTCGGCGGCGGCGAGCACGTCGGGATAGGAGTCGGCGAAGAAGTCCGCCGTCACGTAGTTTTCCCGATGCGACTGCCTGAAATCCGCGCGCCCGGTCTGGTGGGCCACGAAGACGCTCCCCCGCAGGAGCTCGGCGGCCTCCTCGGCGAGGCCGTTCACCTCCTGCGAGCCCTGGCTGCCGCCGAGAACCAAGACCACCGGCATCCGGTCGGGCACGCCGAGAAGCGCGCGGCCGTGAGCGCGGTCTCCCGCGAAGATCTCGGAGCGGACCGGATTGCCGGTGACCACGACCCGCGACCGGAGCGCCTCGGGGAAGGAGCTCCTCGTCTCCTCGTAGGCGACGCAGATCGCCGCGGAGAAGCGCGAGTTGATGCGCGTCGCGAGGCCCGGGTCGAAGTCGGACTCGTGGCTCACGACCGGCACTCCGAGCAGCCGGGCGGCGAGGACCGGAGGCACGCTCACGAAGCCGCCCTTCGAGAACAGGAGCCGCGGCTTGACCCGCGAGAGGATCGAGAGCGATTTCACCACGCCGGCGGCGATCTTGAACAGGTCGACGACGTTCCGCGGCGAGAGGTACCGCCTGAGCTTCCCGGACGGGATCGACAAGAAGGGGATCGCGAACCTGCGAACGATGTCCTGTTCAAGCGGAGAGCGCGAGCCGATCCAGCGAATGTCGAGCGACGGATCCGATCTGCGAAGCTTCTCGATCACCGCCACGCCGGGAAAAACGTGGCCGCCCGAACCCCCGCCGGTAAACAGCACGACCTTGCGCATTGTGCCTCTTGAACGGAAAGGTGCTATCTTTAGTAGGATGAACCATACCACGACGCATCGGCTTTGTTCAATCTTCGCGCTCCTCCTCGCCGCCGGGATCCCCGCCGCAGGCGCGCTCAGCGCCTCCGACCTCGAGCAGATCATTCCGGCCATGTCCGATGCGGATTCCGCGACGCTCCTGCGCGAGGGAAGCGTCACGCGCTTCTTCACGAGCGTCGAGTCCCCCCGGCTCCTCCCGCAATCGCCCCTGAGCGGCGCCATTCTCGCCTCGATGACCTCGCTTCCCTACACGATCGGCGTGGAGACGGTCTTCATCGCGCCGCTACCGCCCGGGAACGACCGCGCGCGGCTGACCGCGTGGTACAACGTGCTCCGCTCGATCAGCACGCTCAAGGGCGTCCGCTACTACTCGACGCTCTTCGGCCGGAAGCGGGTGCTCTTCCGCGACTCCTACGTCGTCGCGGGCGAGAACGATCTCAGACGGGTCGCCGATCCGCTCGTCGCCGATCCCCCCGCCGACAGCACGATCTACATCCGCCAGGACGACTCGACGTTCGGGCCCTTCGTCGCCGAGGTCCGCTATCGGGCGTCCGAGCGGACGATCGCGATGTCGATGACGAGCGAGACGCTCCTGAAGCTCCTCCTCGTTCCGGTGGTGCGGCCCGGAGACATGCAGCTGCAGCTCGTCGTGATGCCCTATCGCGGCTCGCTCCTGTTCTACGGCTGCGTCGTGGTCAAGGTCCTGACGTATCTCGGCATGGAGGGGATGATCCGCGACTCGTTCGACTACCGCATCGAGGCGCTCTACGGCTGGTTCCGCAGAATGGCGCGGTATTCGGGCGCCTGACCGGGATCGCTCCCTGGAGCCGTTTAACGGAAAACTCATCTGCCGCTCACAACCGCGTCACACTTTACCAACTACCTTCGGGGCAGTTACAATGACGGCTTGCTGCGGGATTCCGGGAGTTGCGATGGACTATAAGCTTCAAGTGCAGGACTTGAACGTCTTCTACGGCGCGATGCACGCGCTCAAATCGATATCGCTCAACATCGAGTCGAAGCGGGTGACCGCGCTGATCGGCCCCTCCGGGTGCGGGAAATCCACGTTCCTGCGCGCCCTCAACCGCATGAACGACATCATCGAGGGGGTCGTCACGACGGGGACCATCCTCTACGACGGAAAGAACGTCTACAACGGCTACGACGAGATCGAGCTGCGAAGGCGGGTGGGGATGGTTTTCCAGAAGCCGAACCCGTTTCCGATGACCGTCTACGACAACGTCGCCTACGGCCCGCGAATCCACGGCGTGAAGAGACGGCGCGAAATCGACGAGATCGTCGAAAGGAGCCTTCGGGCGGCCGCGCTTTGGGACGAGATCAAGGATCGCTTGAACAAGCCGGCGCTCGGCATCTCAGGCGGGCAGCAGCAGCGGCTGTGCATCGCTAGGGTCCTCGCGGTCGAGCCGGACGTCGTGCTGATGGACGAGCCGACCTCCGCGCTCGACCCGATCTCCACCGCGCGCATCGAGGACCTCATCTACGAGATGAAAAACCGCTACACCATCGTCATCGTCACCCACAACATGCAGCAGGCCGGACGCATCTCCGACCACACCGCGTTCTTCCTCGACGGCGTGGTCGAGGAGACCGGCTCGACGCAGCAGATATTCTTTAAGCCGACCAATCCGCGAACCGAAGCGTATATCTCCGGGAAGTTCGGCTGAGAGCCGTAACGGGGGGGAAAAGTGGCCGTACCGCGCATACACTTCAGCGAGAGTCTCAAGGCGTTGAATCAGGAGATACTCAAGATGGGCACGCTCGTCGAGGAGGCGATCGGCAAGTCCATCTCCTGCCTCATCGACCAGGATATCGAGCTCGCGAAGAAAATCGTCGACGACGACGAGGCGATCAACCAGAAGGAGATCGACATCGAGGACCGCTGCACGATCCTCATCGCCACCGAGCAGCCGGTGGCGAGCGACCTGCGCCATATCATCACCGCGCTGAAGATCGTCACGCAGCTCGAGCGCATGGGCGATCACGCCGTGCACATCGCGAAAGCGGCAATCAGGCTCTCCGAGGAAGTCTACATGAAGCCGCTCATCGACATCCCCAAGATGAGCGAGATCGTGATCAAGATGATCCACGACGTGCTTACCGCCTTCATCAACAGCGACGCCGATCTCGCGATCGAGACCGCGAAGATGGACGCCTCCCTCGACAAGCTCCACCACGACGTGATGACCGAGATATGGGGCTACCTGAAGGCCGACTCCCGCTACGTGAAGCAGTCGACGAGCTTTCTGTTCATCAGCCGCTTTCTCGAGCGGCTCGGCGACCACGTCACGAACATCAGCGAGTGGATCGTCTACAGCAACACGGGTCGCCACGTCGAGCTGAACCGAATCGGATACTACAGCGAAGAAAGCGATGCCGAAGGAAACGATTCTCATAGTTGACGACGAGCGCGATATTCTCGAGCTCATCGACTTCAACCTCAAGAAGGAGGGCTACCGGACGCTCGTAGCCCTGACCGGCGAGGAGGCGCTGCGGGAGGCGGCCGCCAAGGGCCCCGACTTGATCGTGCTCGACCTCATGCTTCCCGGCGTCGACGGGCTCGACGTCTGCCGCCGCCTCAAGCAGGACGCCCGCACGAGGGAGACTCCGATTCTCATGGTGACGGCGAAAACCGAGGACAGCGACATCATCGCGGGCCTTGAGACCGGCGCCGACGACTACATCGCGAAGCCCTTCAGCCCGAAGGTCCTCATCGCGCGCGTGCGGGCGGTCCTCCGCCGGGGCAGGCAGCGCGCCGAGTCCTCGGGGGAGCGATCGAGGATCCGCATCCACGCGATCGAGATCGACGTCACCCGCCACGAGGTCACCTGCTCGGGGAAGCCGGTCGCGCTCTCGGTCTCGGAGTTCGGCATCCTCGAGTACCTGTCGCGGAACCCCGGGTGGGTCTTCTCGCGCAACCAGATCATCGCGGCGGTGAAGGGAGCCGACTACCCCGTGACGGAGCGCTCGGTGGACGTCCAGATTCTCGGGATCCGCAAGAAGCTCGGAAAAGAGGGACGGTACATCGAGACGGTGCGGGGAATCGGATACCGAATGCAGGAGGAGTAGCCTGAGCACACCGATGCGCCTGCGCCGGGCCTTCCTTCCGCTCTTGCTGGTCGTCGCCTCCGACGCGGTGCTGACCGGGCTCCTCGCGATCCTGTTCCTCCGGGGAGCCCACCCCTCCGGCCTCCTCTTCGCCGCGCTCTGGGCTCTGGTCGTCGCGGGCTCAGGCGCGCTCGTCTACCGGCTGCTGCTCCGCGAGCAGAGGCCGGTCGAGACGCTCCGCGAGATGGCGGAGAAGCTCGCCGCGGGGAACCTCGACTTCACCCCGCCGATCGGAGAGGCCTACGCGTTCGGCGAGCTCTTTCGGGCGCTCGAGCTCATGGCGGACAGCTTGAAGAAACGCCTCGAGGTCCTCGAGAGACAGCGCAACGAGCAGAAGGCGATCCTCTCCGGCATGGTCGAGGCGGTCATCGTCCTCGACACCGACATGGAGATCATCGAGGTGAATCCCGCGGCGTCGCGCCTCACCGAGATGGCGCCGGCCGAGGCCAAGCGGCGGCCGCTCCTCGAGGTGATCCGCAACACCGACCTCTTCAACTTCGCGCAGGAGACCCTGTCGAGCCGGCAGCCCCGGGAAGCGAGCATCACGCTCGCGGGAAAGGAGAGGCGCTTCCTCCAGGTGCACGGAACCGTGCTCCGCCGCGACTTGAGCGACTCGGACGAGAGCAACGTCGACAGGGTCGTGCTCGTGCTCAACGACGTCACGAAGCTGAGAAGCCTCGAGAGCATCAGGCGGGACTTCGTCGCCAACGTCTCCCACGAGCTCATGACCCCCGTCACCTCGATCAAGGGCTTCATCGAGACGCTCCGCGACGGCGCGATCGACGATCCGCCGACCGCCCGCCGCTTTCTCGGGATCCTCGCGAAGCAGTCCGAGCGGCTTCACGCCATCATCGAGGACCTCCTCAGTCTCTCGCGCCTCGAGCAGACCGACGGCGAGCCGCTCGAGTTCAGCCGCTTCAACGTGCGCGAGACCCTCATGGACGCGGTCGGAGTCTGCTCGGACAAGGCGGAGAAGCGCGCCGTTCGCGTCGAGGTCGATTGCGACGAGTCCCTGACGCTCGTCGGGAACCCGGTCCTCATCGAGCAGGCCGTCGTCAACCTCGTCGACAACGCGGTGAAGTACAGCGGCGAAAACACGACCGTGAGGGTCTCGGCGGAAAGCTGTTCGGCCGGCGGGGAGACCGAGACGGTCGAGATCGTCGTCGCGGACCACGGCATCGGCATTCCGCAGAAGGACCTGCCCCGGGTCTTCGAGCGCTTCTACCGCGTGGAGAAGGCGCGAAGCCGCGATCTCGGGGGAACGGGGCTCGGCCTCGCGATCGTCAAGCACATAACCCTCTCCCACCGGGGCGAGGTTTTCGTGACGAGCGAGGTGGGCTCCGGAAGCACCTTCACGATGAGGCTCCCGAATCCGCAACTGCCCGCGGAGAAGCCGCCGCGGCCTGCGGGCCGCGCGCTCAAAGCCTAGGCCTCGACGACGGTCCGGTTCCGTCCCTCCTGCTTCGCGCTGTACATCGCGCGGTCGGCGGAGCGTACCCACTCCTCCCGATTCGCCCCTACCCGGTATTCGGCGACGCCGAGCGACGCGGTCACCTTCACCGTGTCGTCGCCGAGGACCACCGGAGCGCGGTCGAGACTCTCGCGAAAGCGCTCGGCGATCATGCGCGCCTGGTCGATCGTGGTGTTCGGCAGAATGATGAAGAACTCCTCGCCTCCGTACCTGCCGGCGGAGTCGTAGGTCCTCATCGCGAGCTTCAACCGATTGCCGATCTGGCGGATGACCTCGTCGCCGTACGGATGGCCGAAGTTGTCGTTGATGCTCTTGAAATGGTCGATATCGGTCATGAATCCGCCGAGCGGGGCGCCGTTTCTCACCGCGCGCTCGATCTCGATGTCCATCGCGGCGAAGAGGCTCGACCGGTTCAGCAGTCCCGAGAGCATGTCGTAGCGGGCGATCTTCTCAAGGCGCTTGTTGCTCCGCTCAAGCTCCTCGTTGATGCCCTCCATGGCGCGGAAGGCCTTCACGAGATGCAGGTGCCGGTCGAGGAGTCGAGCGGACTGCTCGCGCTCGTCGTGGATCGCGGCGCGAAAATGGTCCCGCTCGCGCGCGAGCTCGCGCTGGCGGCGCAGGCGATCGACCGCCGATCGGATCCTCGCCTTTCGCTCCCCCGTCGAGGCGAACGCGGCGAAGAAGTCGTCGTACGGGATGTTCCCGCGAAAGCCGCCTCGGGCGAGCCCCGGCGTGAGCGCGACGATCTGATGCGGCTCGCTCCCGCGCTTCGCGCGATGCGCGGCGACGACCGTGAGGGCGCCGGGAAGCGCGTCCTCAAGGAGGAGCAGGTCGATCTGCCCGGTCTCCACGATGGCGAGCGCTTCGCTCCCCGAGCGCGCCGTGAGGAGCTCGAAGCCCTCCTCGGCCGCGCTCGAGCGAAGTCGCTTCAGGCGGGATAGGCTCCGGGCGACCGCCAGGATCCGTACGCTCTCCATGCTCGTTCCCCTCCCGGAAAGCGATCACAGGAAATGGATGAGATCGGCGACCGCTCCGATCACAAAGCCGAGCGCTCCGCCGAACAGCGCCGCGGCGTCAAGCCACCCCTTCAGGGCGCCGAGCATGAAGCCCTCGAGCTCGCCGGGCTTCAGCCCGTCGATCTTCGAGACGACCGTCGCGCGCACGTCGACCGACGCGAAAAGGTCCGGCGCCATCGCGCCGGCCGCGCCGATGAGAGCCGCCGCGATCGCGCGGTCGATCCGCCGCTTGCGCTCTCCCTCGATCCCGAGAAGCGCCCCGATCGCGACGTCGGGCATGCGCGAGAGCAGGCCGGGCACCGCGCCCCCGGAGACTAGGTCCGAGGCGAATCGGGGAAACCCGCCCGCCTGCAGCCCGAAAAGCCGCTCGACGAGCCCCCCGACCGTCTCTCCCGCCGCGCCCCCGACGAGATCGGTCAGACTCTCGATCAGGCGGCCGCGAGCCTCGGGGCCGCGGAGCGCCGCGATGCCCCCGGATACCGCCTGAGCGGCCAGGCGCTTCAGACCCTCCTCCGCCTCCCCGCCCACCCTCTTCGAGCGCAGGGAGCGCAGCTCCCGCCGGGCGGCCTCCACGAGCCGGGCCTGCGTCTGTGAGTCTCGCGCTCCCTCCTCGATTTGGTCAAGGGCCTCCTGTACGATGCCGCGCATGTTCGAGTCGATGGTCCGGTCGTACTGCGCCGCCGAGACGATGATCCGCTGGAGGGCGGTCAGGCGGTCGAGAATGTCGCGCACGAGGAGCCTGCCGCGAACGACGAGATCCGCCTGGGTCGAGCTCGAGCGAAGCCATCCCATGAGGAAGTCCACGACGGACGGATAGATCGCATCGAGGGTCCGCGCGGCCTCCTCGATTCCGGGCTCCGAGAAGAGGTCGGCTCGGGCCTCCTCCGAGGCGAGGAGCGCGTCGAGGAGGAGGCCCACCGCGCGCTCAAGCTCCTTCCCGGAGGCCCCCTGAGCGAGGCCGGCCGCCGCCGCCTCGATGAGCCGTCTCGCGCCCTCGCTTCGCACGAGCTCCTCGACCGGCATGCGCGAGACCGCGCCCGCCCACGCGCGAACGAGGGCGCCGAGCGCCGAGGAGGCGCTCCCGGAGGAAAGGAGCTCGCGGGCGGCGGAGCGCGCGCCCGGGGCATCCGCGGGGATCTCCTCCTCGGGGGAGAAAAGCTCGGAGGCGCGAAGGGACAGCAGCTCGGAGGTGATCGCCTCGACCGCGGAGACGGTTCGCTCGCGAAAGCCTTCCGAGCGGATCTCGGCGGCGAGCGTCTCGGTCGTGAGGAGCTCGGTGGCGACGAGGTCGCCGAGTCCTGAGGCGAGGGCGCTCGGCTTCCCGGGCGCCGAGCGCCCTCGCCTCAGCGCGAGACGGAGCGCGAGCGCGCTCGCGGAGTACCCGAGCGCGGCTCCGATGACGGGCGGGGCAAGCAAGGAGAGAAGACCCTGCCCGGCGAGCATTCAGTCGGTCCCCTTCGCCGCGTCGTCCGCCTTCTGCTTCGAGTCGTAGAGGTCCAGGTAGGCGCCGAACACCCAGCCGCGGAGCCCCCGATAATTGACGTAGTACCAGTAGCCCTGCACGTCGTCGATCGCGACGAGGTCGGGCGCCCGGTTGAGGACCTCGACCTCGTCCCCTTTGCGAATCGTGAGGAGCGCCTTGCCGTCGAGGGAGCCGTGGTCCCGGATGCGGAGGTGGTCGTAGTTCACGACGCCCCACTGCTCCTCCGCGCTCAGGATCGGGGTCGCCGGAAGCTTGATCTGCTCGGCCTCGCGCTTGCCGCACGAGGCGAGCGCGAGCGACCCCGCGGCGAGCGCGAGCGCGAAGAGCGCTCCGCGCCTCAGGCCACCCGTCCGAGACGTGCCGTGTCTCACGTCCCTCCTCGATCCGGGCGGAGCGCCGAGCGCCCCGCCATGTCCGTGCTCGTTTGTCATGTGCCTCTCGCGGCCGGAGCAAGCCGATCTGACCCGCTCGCGGGACTCCGCGCCCCTCATCCCCTCATGCTCTTGATTTTCTCGATCTCGTCGCGGACCACGGCCGCCTGCTCGAACTCGAGGTTTTTCGCGTGCTCGGTCATCTGCTCCTCGAGGGCGAGGAGAAGCTGCGCGCGCTCCTTGGCGACGAGGACGTTGAAGCTGTTCTTGAGGACGCCGATCGCGACCTCCTCGGATCTCCTCTTCTCCTCGACCCTGCGCACGAGGATGTCGGAGACGCTTTTCTTGATCGTCTCGGGCGTCACGCCGTGTTTCCTGTTGTATTCGATCTGGAGGGCGCGCCTGCGCTCGGTCTCCTCGATCGCGCTCTTCATCGCGGGCGACATCCGGTCGGCGTACATGACGACCATGCCGTTCGCGTTCCGTGCCGCCCTCCCGATCGTTTGGATGAGCGAGGTGGCCGACCGGAGAAAGCCGATCTTGTCGGCGTCGAGGATCGCGATGAAGGAAACCTCCGGGAGGTCGAGGCCTTCGCGAAGGAGGTTGATGCCGACGAGAACGTCGAACAGGCCCTTTCGCAGGTCCTTGAGGATCTCCACCCGCTCGATCGTCTCGATCTCGGAGTGAAGATAGCGGACCTTCAGGCCGAGCCCCGCGAGATAGTCGCTGAGGTCCTCCGCCATTTTCTTCGTGAGCGTGGTGACGAGCGTGCGCTCCCCCGAGCGCACCCGTTCCTTGATCTCCCGGTAGAGGTCCTCCATCTGGCCGTCGCTCTTTCGGACCTCGATCGCCGGGTCGAGCAGTCCGGTCGGTCGGATGATCTGCTCGACGATTCGGACCGATTTCGACCGCTCTTCCTCCTCGGGCGTCGCCGACACGAAGATCGTCTGGTGCAGCATGCCCTCGAACTCCCCGAAGATGAGCGGGCGGTTGTCGAGGGCGGAGGGGAGCCTGAATCCGTGCTGAACGAGGGTAAGCTTCCTCGAGTGGTCGCCCTCGTACATTCCGCGGATCTGCGGAAGCGAGACGTGGGACTCGTCGATGAACGTGAGGAAGCTCTCGGGAAAGTAGTCGAGCAGGACCGCGGGCCGCTCGCCTTCCCTGCGGCCGGAGAGCGGCCGCGAGTAGTTCTCGATCCCCGGGCAGTAGCCCATCTCGTCCATCATCTCGAGGTCGTACTCGGTGCGCGTGCGCAGGCGCTGCTCCTCGACGAGCTTGCCCTGCGCGAGAAGCTCCTCGCAGCGCTGCTCGAGCTCGTCGCGGATCGCCTTCAAGGAGTCTCGAATCTGCTCCTCCGGCAGGACGAAGTGCTTCGCGGGGTAGATGGTGCACTGGCTCCGCTCGCCGATGATCGCGCCGCTCGTCGGATCGAAGCGCCGAATGCGCTCGATGGCGTCCCAGGCGAACTCGATCCTGAAGGCCTCCTGCAGGTAGGCGGGGCAGACCTCCAGGACGTCGCCGCGAATGCGGAACGACCCCCGCTTGAGGACGGCGTCGTTTCGCTCGTATTGGAGGGTCACGAGCCGCCTCGCCACCTCGTGGGGATCGGCCCGCTCCCCCGCCGAGAGCGTGACCCGCATCTCCCGGAAGCTCTTCGGATTTCCGAGCCCGTAGATGCAGGACACCGTGGCGACGATGATGACGTCGTCGCGGTCCATCAGGGACGACGTCGCTGCGAGCCGCATGCGCTCGATCTCCTGGTTGATCGAGGCGTCCTTTTCTATATAGAGGTCCTTCGAGGGGACGTACGCCTCGGGCTGATAGTAGTCGTAGTAGGAGACGAAGTACTCCACGGCGTTACGGGGAAAGAACTGAGCGAACTCGCGGTACAGCTGCGCGGCAAGGGTCTTGTTGTGCGATATCACGAGCGTCGGCATCTGCACCCGCTCGATGATCTTCGCCATGGTGAAGGTCTTGCCGGAGCCGGTCACGCCCTTCAGGGTCTGGAACCGAGCGCCGTCGAGGACGCCCGCGGCGAGCGTCTCGATCGCCTGGCCCTGATCGCCCGCGGGCGCGTAGTCGGAAACGGCCTCAAATCGCGTCATGTCGGCTCAAGCGCGGCTCATTCCCACGTGAGCCCGGTAGGTCGGTGGTCGAGGGTCACCGAGAGCGAAAGCCGCCGTCCGTCCCGAAGAACGTCGACCGGGACCGTCTCGCCGGGACGGGTCCTCTCAAGCGCGGTGAAATAGTCCCCGATGGACGCGACCGGGAGCCCGTTTACCGCGACGATGATGTCGCCGCCGAAGTAGATGATCGACTGCCCGTAGCGGACCGGATTCTCGGGATCCCCGCCCCTGATACCCGCCGCTTCGGCGTTGCCGCCGGGAATGACCCGCGAGACCAGGAGACCTCTCGCCACGGGGAGCCTCCCGAAGCGCACGACGTTGCCGTCGAGCTGAACGGGAATGAGGTCGATCCAGCCGCGGCGCACGAGCCCGAACTTGATGAGATCGGGAAGCACTCGCCGCGCGGTGTCGACCGGCGTCGCGAACCCGATGCCGACCGAGCCGCCCGACGGCGTATAGATCATGGTGTTGATGCCGATCATGAGGCCTTGGGAATCGAGGAGCGGACCCCCTGAGTTCCCGGGATTGATGGAAGCGTCGGTCTGGATCATGTTGCGCAGCACGAGGCCGTTGTCGGTCTGAATGGGCCGCCCGAGACCCGAGACGATGCCGGTCGTGAGGGTCCGGCTCAGGCCGAAGGGGTTGCCGATCGCGAGAACCCTCTGGCCGACCTTCAGGTTCTTCGCCGTGCCGAGCGGCACCGTCACGAGGGAACGGCTCCCGGGGTCGAACTTGACGACGGCAAGGTCGCTCTCGGGGTCGGAACCGATCACCTTCCCGGCGAACTGCTGCCCGTCGGCAAGCGTGACCGTCACCTTGTACGCCTTCGCAACGACGTGGTAGTTGGTGAGGACGTATCCCCGCTTGTCGATGATCGAGCCCGAGCCGATGCCGCCGCCTTCGGGTACCGGCTCGAGGAACCAGTTGAGCGCCATGTTCTCGGTGGAGATATTCACCACGGCGGCGTTGACTCTCTGGTAGATCGCGATGTTCTGCGACTCTTCGTCGTCATACCGGACCCCGGACTCGACCGCGAACGGGGTCCCCGCGGGCGCGCTCGTCTGAAGCTTGAGATCGGGGGACAGCTGTTCGGCGCCGAGGACCGGGCTCCGCGCTCCCGCCGAAGCGCGGGCGATGACATCGACGCTCACGACGACGGCCCCTCCCGCGACGAGGGCTCCCACGGCGCTGAGAGCGGCAATGACCGCGACCTGTCCGCGGCTGTAGAGCTTCATCGTTCCCCCCCGCTTGAGGAAGATACCATGGAGGCGGGGGTTTGCCAAGGCGGCGGCCTTCCGGAATCGCGGGGTTCGGACGCCTCGCCACGCCCGCTCGCCCGCGTCGGGGCGCGGCCTACCCCAAGCGGGCGATCGCGCCGCGCACGAGCGCGTCGCAGCGCTCGTTGAGCTCGATTCCGTCGTGGCCCTTGACCCAGCGCCAGCTCACGTCGAGCCTCGCGGCGCACGCGGCGAGGCGCTGCCAGAGCTCGCGGTTTTTCACCGGCTCGCCCGAGGCGGTCTTCCAGTCGTTGCGGACCCACTTCGCGATCCACTCCGTGATGCCGAGCTGGACGTAGCGGGAGTCGGTGTGGAGCTCGACGTGGGCGGCCTCCCCCTCCGGACGTTCGCCGAGGTCCTCGAGCGCCATGATGACGGCGGTGAGCTCCATGCGGTTGTTCGTGGTGGAAGGCTCCGCGCCCGAGCGCTCGCTCCTCGCCTCCCCCGCCACGAGAACGTACGCCCAGCCCCCCGGTCCGGGATTCCCCGAGCAGCCTCCGTCGGTATACACGATGATATCCACTCCGGCATCCTACCAGAAAGGGCGGTCCGACATCCACTCGCGTCCCGCTTCGCCAATCAGCCGCGAGAAGGTTTTGTTGACGGCCGTCCGTCGAGCGTCTATACTTGAACGCGTTCGTTTGGCGTCTTTCCTAGGGGAGGGGAGGAAATGGCTGAACAGCTGATTCTCAAAAATTTGCCGTTCATCAAGGTTCTGCCCTCGTGGGCGCAGGACCTTTCCTACAAATACTGCTCGAAGACCGCAAATCTCTACATCATCCACGGGAACATTCGGGACTTTCTCCCGAACAAGATGCTCGAAGGCGAGTTCGTCTTCGTGCGGATCCAGGAGTTCATCTCGGAGGTGCTCTTCGGAAATCGGGACATCATCGCCTACTACGACCGTTCCTCCGGGATCAACTTCTGCACGCAGGAGATGCAGCGGGAATATCTCGCCATGATGACGAAGGCCTATCCCGGCGAGCCGCAGGAGGATCTCCTGTCGTCCGACCCGCTGAAAGCGTTCAACCTCCTAGAGAAATACTTCCTCATGAACATGCCGAAGAAGAAGCGCATCGTCTTGATCATCGACTACGCCGAGACGATCGTCTCGAATACGGAGGTCTCGCGGCTGTCGGAGGAGGACCGCTACAACCTCGTGACCTTAAACCGGTGGTCGCACGATCCGATCTTCACCCAGGGCGACGTGTCGGTCATCCTCCTCACGGAGAACCTCGCCGACATCAATCCCCGGCTCGTGCGCTCGCCGAGCACGGTGAAGGTCAACATCCCGATCCCCGACGAGGAGGTGCGGGAAAGCTTCCTCCTGTTTCTCGAGCGCGAGGGCTCGCTCCTTCTCGAGCCGAGGCTCAACCCGTCGCGGATGGCCAAGATTACGAGCGGGCTGAATCTCATGAACCTCAATCAGCTCGCCGCCGAGTCGTTCCAGGAGGGCCGGCAGATCAGCCTCGAATACCTCCGCGAGAAAAAGAAGGAGATCATCGAGAACGAGGCGATAGGGCTGCTCGAGTTCATCGAATCGGAGCACGACCTGGCGATGATCTCCGGCCACTCCTTCGTGAAGAAGCGCTTCAAGAGCGCGGCTCGGGCGATCAAGCAGGGCCGACTCGACGTTCTTCCCATGGGCTACCTCATCGCGGGCCCGATCGGGACCGGCAAGTCCTTCATGGTGACCGCCTTCGCCGGAGAGATCGGCATCCCGATCGTGAAGTTCCGGAACTTCCGCTCGAAGTGGCAGGGAGTGACCGAGGCGAACCTCGAAAAGGCGCTGAGCATCCTCAAGGCGATGGCGCCGGTGGGGGTGATGATCGACGAGGCCGACGCCTTTCTCGGCGATCGCGACCAGGACGGGGACTCCGGCACGAGCAACCGGGTCTTCGCGCAGATCACCTCCTTCATGGGAAACACCGAGTATCGCGGCAAGATCATCTGGTTCCTCATCACCTGCCGTCCCGACCTGCTTCCGATCGACCTCAAACGGCAGGGGCGCGCCGAGGAGCACCTCGCCCTGTTCTACCCCGAGACCGCCGACGATCGCGAGGATCTCTTCCAGACCCTCGTCAAGAAGCTCCGGCTTCGCGTGGAAAGCGTCGCCGTATCGGATCTCCTGAAGAAGTTCCGCTTCGACTGCTCGGGCGCGGACCTCGAGTCGATCCTCATCCGAGCGAAGTTCAACGCGGCGATGAACAATCACGTCACGATCAGCCGCGACGATCTCGAGGAGACCTTCGCGGATTTCGTTCCCCCGGCCTATCCGCACGAGATCGAGCTTCAAAACCTCGTCGCCGTCCTCGAATGCACGAGCCGGGAGATGGTGCCGAAACGGTTTCAGAATCTCGAGCGCGCGAAGCTCATCGATGAGATTCGGGAGCTGAAGACCCTTCTCGGAGAGCGCGAATAGCGATAGAATGTTCGACTGAGGTGTCACATGCAGCTTTCCCATCGCGTGTTCGGCAAGATTCCGGAGGGCCGAAGCGTGGATCAGTACACCATTCAGAACGGCAACGGAATCACCATCCAGATCATCACCTACGGAGCGACGCTCTCGTCGGTGAAGACCCCCAACGCCCACGATCGAAGCGAGGAGATCACGCTCGGCTTCGACGCTCTGGAAGGCTACCTCGGCGCCCACCCCTACTTCGGCGCGACGATCGGCCGGTACGCAAACCGGATCGGAAAAGGGACATTCGTCCTCGACGGGAAGGAATACGCGCTGTTTTGCAACGAAGGGCCGAGCCACCTTCACGGCGGCAAGCGGGGCTTCGACCGCGCGCTGTGGGACGCCTCCCCCTTCAGCCGGCCCGACCGAGCCGGCGTGCGCCTCGCCTACGTGAGCCCGGACGGCGAGGAGGGCTATCCCGGGACCCTGGACGCGCGGGTCACCTATACCCTCGACGAGCAGGACGTCCTCGAGATCGACTACGAGGCGACCACCGACAAGCCGACGCCGGTCAATTTGACCAATCACGCCTACTGGAACCTGCGCGGAGCCGGCTCCGGCGATATTCGCGGTCACCGCGTCACCATCTACGCCGAGCAGTACCTTCCGGTCGACGCCGACCTGATTCCCACCGGAGAGCTCGCCAAGGTGGAGGGGACGAAGTTCGACCTCCGCTCCGAGACCGCGATCGGCGGCGAGATCGAGTCGTCGGGCGGCTACGACCACTGCTTCGCGATCCGAAAGCGCGGAACCGGCCTGCAGAAGGCGGCTCGCGTCTACGAGCCCGGCTCGGGACGCGGCCTTGAGGTCCGCACGACGCAGCCCGGCATTCAATTCTACACGGGGAACATGCTCACGGGCATCCAGGGGCGGGGCGGAAAGCGCTTCGCGAAGCACTCCGCCTTCTGCCTGGAGACCGAGGACTTTCCGGACGCCGTCAATCAGCCCAAGTTTCCGAGCACGATTCTGCGACCCGGCGAGCGCTACCACCAACGGACAACGTTCCGCTTCTTCTGCCAGTAGCCTGGGTCCGAGTGGGACCGGCTCCGCGGCGGGTCGCCGGAGCAGCGCGCGACGCTTGACCGCGGCCTTCAACGGACTATAATGGACTTTTCGAGCTGTTGGAGGAACATCATGGAAAATGATACGTCACGTGAGCTCCTCACGCTTGCCGAGGTGGCGCATTACCTGAAGGTAGCGGAAAAAACGGTCCTTCGGATGGTCCACAACGACGAAATCCCATCCATCAAGGTGGCGAGCCAATGGCGCTTTCGGCGCGCCATGATCGACGAATGGCTCGCGGCGCGCATGAAAAGCCCGCCGAAAAGCGAGCTCGTCAAGCTGATCGAGGCCACCCGCGAGCCGGTACCGCTCTCCCGGCTGACGGAGAAGCGCCATATCCTGTTGAGCGTGACCCCGGGGACGAAGGAGGAGGTTCTCCGCCAGCTCGTCCGTCCCCTAGTGGAGGCGGCCGTGGTGCCCGACGGCGAGGAGTTCCTCGCGAAGCTCATGGAGCGGGAGCACATGATCTCGACGGCGCTCGGCCGGGGGGTTGCTTTCCCCCACATCCGCCGCCAGAAAGAGTCGCGGACGTCCCAGCCGGTCTTGGTGGTCGGGGTATGCCGCCAGGGAACCGACTTCGACGCGCTCGACGGCGAGAAGACCACGCTCTTCTTCCTCCTCTCCACCGACAGCGACGTCGTCCACCTGCGGGTCATGGCGAAGCTCAACATGCTTCTCGGGGAGCGCAAGCTCAACGCGAAAATTCTCGCCGCCCGCGACGAGGACGCCGTTCTCCAGGCTCTGCAGGAGGAAGACCGGACCTGAGCCCGGGCTCAGGTCCGGGGTCGTTGCGGCGGCTCGAAAACGGGTCGAGAATGAACTATACTTTAGCGTAGGCAGGAGCCATCCATGGAGATTCGCAAGCTTAAGAAGCTTCCACTTTCCCTCGTGAACGACGGAAAGCTCACGCTCTTCTTCCTCGGGGTGGGGAGCGCCTTCACGAAGCGCAACTACCAGACGAACCTCCTAGTCATCAAGGGAAAAGATCACGTGATGGTCGATTTCGGCTCCAAGGCTCCCCAGGCCATCCACGAGATCGGTCTGCAGGTCACGGACCTGCGGACCTTCCTCATCACGCACTCCCACGCCGACCATATCGGAGGTCTCGAGGAGGTCATGCTCCTCAACCGGTACGTCCGGCGGGAAAAGCCGAGCATCATCATCAACCCGACCTACCAGACGCTCCTGTGGGAGATGTCCCTCCGGGGAGGCTCGGCCTTCAACGAGGAGCGTTCGGGCCAGGTGCTGACCTTCGACGACATGTGGGAGATCGTCCGCCCGGTGTGGCTTGAGACCTTGCCGCGCGAGACGCACGAGGCGACCATCGGGTCGATCAACATCAAGTTCTATCGAACCAAGCACATACCCGACAATCCCGCCACGTGGCAAAGCTCCTTCTGGAGCTGCGGCCTCATGATCGACGACCGGGTGATGTTCACGAGCGACACCCGTTTCGACGAAGATCTCGTCTATACCTTCGACAAGCTGTTCAAGCCGGAGATAATTTTTCACGACTGCCAGTTCTTCAACGGCGGGGTTCACGCCGGCATCGACGAGCTCAATTCCTATCCGGCGGAAATCAAGCGCAAGATGTACCTCGTTCACTACGGCGACAATTGGGAAGCGAACGAGAAGAAGGTCGCGGAGTGCGGCTTCGCGGGGCTCGGGAAGCAATGGACGAGCTACATCTTCGGCTGAGCGGAGCGCTCCGCCGCGGATCCCGGGCGTGAACATCGAGTTCCATTACTACATTCTCAACTACCTCTGCAGGCGCGCCGGTTTTCCGGCCGAGGAGGCGCGCGTCATCTCCTACGCCTCCCAGTTCGTGGACTACAACGTGGTCGCCTACGCGGTCGACGCCGCCAGCTCCACGTACACCACCATCTCGACGCAGAACTTCGGCTTCTGGAACGTCGAAACTCCGCGGAACGTGTACATCCCGTTCCATTTCTTTCCCGGCGATCCCGACTATCCCGACGCGGAGCGCCTCGACGGCCGATCGAATCGGCTCAACTGCACGCCCGGCTCTCCGGGCGTCAAGCGGCTCCTGATCGCGGCGCTGCGCTCGCGGGATCCCTATCGCCTCGGCGTCGCGCTCCACACCTACGCCGATTCCTGGGCGCATCAGAACTTCTCCGGCGTGCGGGAGGAGTGGAACGTCGTCGACACGGCCTCGGTGATACCGCCGATCGGCCACGCGCAGGCGCTTCGCGCGCCGGACCGCCTGTCGGAGATCTGGACCGATCCTCGCCTCGTTCCCGCTCGCCAGCGGGTCGTCAACCGGACCCGCGACCTCGCGGCGGCGCGGAAGATCTACAAGTATCTGTGCGCCTTTAATCGGAGGCCGTTCGACGACGCGGAGGCGGTTCTCGACCGCCTCGCGTCGCTCCTCGGTCCGGCGGGCCAGGAGGAGCGAATCCTCGATCTCACGATCGCCGAGGAGATGGCCCCGTTCGACCGCGCCGAGTGGATCGCCGAGGCGATCGTCACCGACGAGATTCCCGACGAGGAGGCGGCGCAGGGCGGTTACGACAAGTTTCTGTGGCTGAAGGACGAGGTGTTGTACAAATCGAAGCTCGCGCGGCGGAAGCCGGTCCCCGCGAAGGCGGGCTTCTTCTCGAGCCACTTCTACCGGTTCATGGAGGCCGCCCGTGCCCACCGCGAGGAGGCCCTCTCCGTCGTCGGCCGCGACATGCACCTGGCGGTGTAGCGAAGCCTTCAGCCGCGCCGATCCCGCTCCATGAGCATGTCGATGTAGTAGCGGCGCTCGACCTTCTCGAGACCGACGCCGAGGCTCGCGAGGAGGTCGAGGAGCTCGCTCCGCGCCGCGGAGGCCTCCGCGGCGCGCCCCTCGTCGATGAGCTTCTCGATCTCGATGAAGGTTCCGAGGCGCGCGACCTCGGAAAGCTCGATGCGGACCGCCTCCGCGCCGTAGGCTCGCCCCACCTTCGTCTTGCGGACGAAGGGCTCGGCGCCGATCGCGCGGGCGAAGCGCTCGAACGCCTCGGCGTCGGAGACCGTAAACTCGGTTTCCACGTTCACTTCGACCCCCGAGTCGATCGATTTCTCCTTCGCGGTCACCACCGACTCGCCCTCCGCTCGCCGCAGTCGGAACTCGCTCGACGCGCCGGGAAGGCGAAAATACACGTCCTCCTTCCGGAAGGTCCCGACGAAGGGAAAGCGCGCCGAAAGGACCCGCTCAAGCGCCGCGGGGTCCTCGACCCACGCCTTGACCTCGACCTCGATCACGGCCGTCCTCCTTCCCGCCGCGTCAGTCAAACACCACGGTCTTGTTGCCGAACACGAGAATCTTGTGATCGAGGTGGAGCTTGACCGCGCGCGACAGGACGAGCTTTTCGAGATTTTTCCCCTTGAGGATGAGGTCGCCGACGGAGTCGCGGTGCGTTATGCGCGCGACGTCCTGCTCGATGATCGGCCCCTGATCGAGCTCCGCGGTGACGTAGTGGCTCGTCGCCCCGATGATCTTCACTCCCCGCGAGTGCGCCTGGTGATAGGGCCGGGCGCCGACGAAAGCGGGAAGAAACGAGTGGTGGATGTTGATGATGCGGTCGCGAAACTCGGACACGAAGCCCTCCCCGAGGATCTGCATGTAGCGGGCAAGGACGACGAGATCGATCCGGTTTTCTCGCAGGAGCGCGAGCTGGCGCGCCTCGGCCTCGCGCTTTCCGTCCTCCGTCACCTTGAAGAGATGAAACGGCACGTCGAAATAGCGGGCAATCGGCTCGGCGGTCTCGTGGTTGCCGATGATGAGGGGAATCTCGGCGTTGAGCTCCCCCGAGCGGTTGCGGATCAGAAGCTCGTAGAGGCAGTGATCGAATCCCGAGACGAAAATCGCGATGCGCGCCCGCTTGGAAGAGAGCTCGAGGCGCCAGCTCATCGCGAACTTGACCGCAATGGGCTCGAAGGCGGCCGCGATTTTCTCCTTCGGAATCGAGAAGAGCTCGAGATCCCACTCGATGCGCATGAAGAAGGTTCGCGTCTCCCCGTCGAAGTGCTGGTCGGAGTGGAGGATGTTCCCGTCATACGCGAAGATGAAGTGCGAGATCTCCGCCACGATCCCGCGGGTGTCCCGGCACGAAAGGAGGAGAATTGCTGTCTCGCGGCGTCTCTCGGCGGCTTGTTCCGGCATGTCCCGTCCGTGGTTGTCATCCTACCGACAACGGACTCGCTGTTCAAGCCGGCGTGCTTGCCGCGCGAGTCGCCGTGATTCAGGCGCTTCCGCGACGTCGATCCGACGTGCGATCCCGCCTCGGGCGACTGACGCGCATTTCCCTCGCCGACTCGTGGCGGACATCCTCACCTGCTCGCAGCCCTTTCACCGGGTGGAGCCTGAAGCCTCCCGTCGGGAGTTCCGCCGCGCCCTCCTCCCGCGGGCGTCTTCGCAACCTACGACTGCGACCGGCCCGCTTCGATCGGGGCGGAGCCCGAGCGGCTCTCTCATGAGCTCTTCGCCCGGGACCCGGAGACGGCCCGCGGGCGTCCGGGCGCCTCGGGTCTCGTTCCGCTTCTCGAAGGAGGTCGTCTTCCACGGCGTCGAGACGCGCGACGCGGGGCGCTTCGTCGCGCTCGCGATGAGCCAAGGAGCGTTTCAGGAGACGCTGAAAGCGGGCGCGATCGACAGGGAGCCCGGATTCGGCGCCTTCGCCGCGGAATCCGGAGGGCGCCCGTCGCCGAACCCCGCCCCTCACGGAGGCTACCGGATGGGAATCGGCGTCAAGGAACGCTCGCGAGCTCCGCTCCGCCGGGAGCTCAACGCGAGGACGCTCCCGAGCCCCTCCGGCGCAGCACCGTCATGATCGCGACCGACGTGACGAGGAGCATGCCTGCGGTTCCGAGGAAGGGGCCCGAGTATCCGAACAGAATCGCGGCCGAGGCGCCGAGGGCCGGACCGAGCGCGCCGCCCGCCGAGCTCACGCTCGTGTTGATCCCGTAGACCGATCCTTGGGCCTCCCTCTCGGTGTTGCGCGCGATGAGAGCGTTCACCGACGGCATCGTCCCTCCGAGAAAAAACTCCTCGAGCATTCTCAGGACGAGAAGCTGGGTCGCCGTGGTCACGAAGGCCTGCGGAATGTAGAGAAGGCATGCGCCCCCGATGCAGATGACCACCGCTCGCTGGTAGCCCATCCGCCCGCTCACCCGCCCGATCACGACGGAAGCCACCGCTGAGCTCAATGCTCCGAGCCCGATGATCAAGCCCGAGGTCGT
Source organism: Spirochaetia bacterium (assembly GCA_030041455.1). Classification (GTDB taxonomy): domain Bacteria; phylum Spirochaetota; class Spirochaetia; order DAHUYW01; family DAHUYW01; genus DAHUYW01. The sequence continues at coordinate 41,604 of JASHNV010000058.1, read as the reverse complement.
GGCGACGAAGGCCTGAGCCGAGTTGATTTTCTGGATGAACAGCGGGAGGATCGGATTGACGATCGAGTTGGCGACCTGGACGGCGAACCCGACGAATACGAGCGTGAGGAGCGTCCGCGATTCGATCACGATCGCGAAGTTCGGAATGAGATTCTTCAACGGGCTTCCCGGCGCTTTTCGCGGAACGAAGTCCTCCCGCACGAAGCCCAACACGAGGAGACCGGCGGAGACGAGCATGAGCGAGGTGACGAAGAAATTGAAACGGTTGCCGGCGAAGTCGGAGATGAATCCGCCGATCAGCGGCCCGAGGGACGCGCCGACGAACACCGCGCTCTGGAGAAGCCCCATGCTGGAGCCGAGCTCCTTTTCGGGTACCGTCGAGGCGACGAGGACCGTCGCGGCGCTCACGGTGCCCGTGAGAAGGCCCTGAACGATCCGCAGGACGAGGAGCTGCCAGGGCTTGGTCACGAATCCCATGAGCGCGATGATCAGCGCGCCGCCGAACATCGCGCGGAGCAGCATCGGCCGCCTCCCGTAGGAATCCGCCACTCTCCCCCAAACGGGCGCCACCAGACCGAGCGCGATCGAGGCCGTCGACTGGATGAGCCCGACCCACACGTTCAGTCGGTGGGGCGAGCGCACGCCCATCGACTGCAGGTAGAAGGGAATGATGGGCATCGACGTGCTGAACCCCGCTATGGCGAGAAGCTCGGCCGCCCAGATCGCGTACAGGTTTCGCTTCCAGACAATCACGATAAGTACCGCATTCTATCACCGTCGCCGGAAGTGAAGAAGGGTTGCCCCAGCCCGGATCGAGCACTACCCGTGACCGAGGCTCGATTTCGCGATCTCCCGCTCGTGGGCGTACTACCTGCCGCGATCGGAGGAGGGACATGCGCCACACGATTCACGAGCTCATCAAGCTCGGCTTTTCTCGGTACGAGGCGCAGGCATAGGGGCGTTGCGCGCAAGGACGACATCGAACGGATACGATCTCGCGAGGGTGTCGAGGATTCCGCGGCCGAACGTCTACGAAGCGGTGAACCGTCTTCAGGCGAGCGGCTCCCCGTCGCGTTGTCTCCGGAGGAGGCCTCCGCCCTCGCCGGGAAGCTTTTCCGCGCAGAGCAGAACGGGTGGACATCACGACCCCCGGCCTCGCGGTTGCGCGAGAAATGCACGTTCTGTCGCGGAAGCGTCCAGCGCTACCCGATGAACCTCGGGGCGCCGGCGCGCCGGCTCGTGATCGTTCCCGAAGAAGCCGAAGTCCTCTCAAGGAGAGATCGACTCGATCAGCTCGCTCGCCGAGCGTGCGACGCGGCGCTATCTCCTCAGCCTCGCCGGACGGTATATCCGCCGCGCGATCCCGGTCGCGACGTTGGTCACCGAGCCGCACGATCGAATCGAGACCGGGCTTTCGGAGGAGGCCCGGTCGCTTCTCGATTCCCTGGAACAAACGAGCGCCAAGGACGGACGCCGTTGCCGACGGCGTAGGCTCGCCTGCCATCGCGCCGATGCGGAGACACTCATGAACGGAGCGCCGTTCGCGACATCGTTTTCACGGGCGCCTGCGCGCGACGATCCGCCGCGTGAAGAAGGCGGGCATCCGGACGGCAACGAGAAAGCTTCAAGGCCAGATCGAGACCACGAGACCCTGCGGGAGGAGTTCATGCGTCCTACGTGCGTGCGGTAGACGCTCCACGGCGAATGGATTACTTTGGAGCCACGGGAAGGAGATTGTTCGGTGCGAGCAATAGGTGCGAGGCGGCCCGATCCGTCCGAGACGTCGCCTCCTCTTCGAGAGAAGTACGAGCGTTTGAGAACCATCACGAGGGAGCTTCGGAGCGCTCTCGTCGCGTTCTCGGGAGGCGTGGACAGCACGCTCCTCCTCAAGGTGGCGCTCGACGAGCTCGGCCGGGAGCGAGTGCTCGCCGTGACCGCCGATTCGGAGACCTATCCCTCCCGCGAGCGCGAGGCGGCGATCGAGCTTGCGCGCGCGCTCGGCGCCCGCCACCGGGTCATCGAGACCTCGGAGCTGTCGATCCCCGGGTACGCCGAGAACGGCCGCGGGCGCTGCTATTTCTGCCGGCGTAATCTCTTCGAGCACCTTCAGCCGATCCAAGCCGAGCACGGCCTCGGCCACGTGGTCTACGGACTGATCACCGACGACCTCGGCGACTTCCGGCCCGGCATCCGCGCCGCCGTCGAGAAGGGGGCGCGAGGTCCCCTCCAGGAGGCGCTTCTCGGGAAGACCGAGGTGCGGAGGCTCGCCCGCGAGCTCGGGCTTCCGAACTGGGACAAGCCGTCGCTCGCCTGTCTGTCGTCGCGGGTTGCTTTCGGCGAGCATCTCACAAAGGAGAAACTTTCCATGATCGAGCAGGCGGAGGCGTTTGTCCTCGCGTTGGGCATCAGCCAAGTCCGCGTGCGGACGCATAACGACATCGCGCGGGTGGAGGTCGCTCCCGAGGACTTCGCCAAGATCATCGAGAACCGGGAGAGCCTGTCGGCCAGGCTCCGTTCCCTCGGCTACCGATTCGTGACGCTCGATCTCGAAGGCTACGCGAGCGGCAGCATGAACCGGACGCTGGAATAGCGGAGGACGTGGGGATGGTCGAGCTCGATCGAATCCTCGCGGAGGTGCGCGACGGGAAGCTTTCCGTCGACGCGGCGCTCAAGCTCCTTCAGCCGGTCAAGGAGCTCGAGTTCGCGAAGATCGACCTCGACCGCGAGCGCCGGACCGGAGTCGCCGAGGTCGTCTACGGCCAGGGCAAGACGGCCGAGCAGCTCCTTGCGCTTTTCACGGGCCTCATGGAGCGCTCCCGCCGGGTGCTCGCTACCCGCGTCTCCCCCGAGGCCGCCGCGCACGTCAGGCGGGCCGCTCCCGACGCCGTCTACCATGAGGCGGGAAGGCTTCTGTCGTGGGCTCGATCCGGCGAATCCCCGCGGGGGCGCGAGGAGTACGTCGCGATCGTGAGCGCGGGCACCCTCGATCAGCCGGTCGCCGAGGAGGCCGCCGCCACCGTCGAGGCGCTCGGCTACCGGGCAATTCGAGTCCGCGACGTCGGGGTCGCGGGAATCCATCGCCTGTTCCAGTCGCTTCCGACGGTGGCGGGCGCCGTCGCGTCCGTGGTGGTCGCCGGAATGGAGGGCGCGCTTCCCGGAGTGGTCGCGGGCCTTGTCTCCCGTCCCGTCATCGCGGTTCCGACGAGCGTGGGCTACGGCGCGAGCTTCGGCGGGCTCGCCGGGCTCCTCACGATGCTGAACGCCTGCGCGCCGGGGGTCAGCGTCGTGAACATCGACAACGGCTTCGGAGGCGGCTATATCGCCGCCTCGATATGCAGGCTCGCCCTTGAGCGAAGCGGAGTGGCGGATGAGTGAGCGAATACTGTACCTCGACTGCTTTGCGGGCATCAGCGGCGACATGACCGTCGCGGCGCTCGCGGATCTCGGGGCGGATGTCGCCGCCCTCGAGCGCGAGCTTGCGAAGCTCGGACTCTCCTCGGAGTATTCCCTCGGCTGGGATCGGGTGGTGAAGACCGGCGTGTCCGCGCTGAAGTTCGACGTTCGACCCGCCGCTGGACAGTTGCCTCAAGGAGCGGAGTCCCGCGACCGTCACGAGGAGCGCCATCACCCCCATGATCACCCCCATGATCACGAGCCTCGCGGGTACGGCGAGATCGTCGAGCTCATCCGTTCGGCGCGGTTGGAGGATGCCGCCTGCGAGCGGGCGGTCGCCGTCTTCACCTCCCTCGGGAAAGCCGAGGCAAAGATCCACGGAATCCCGCTCGAGCAGGTTCATTTCCACGAGATCGGCGCGATCGACTCGATCGTCGACATCGTCTGCGCGTCGATCCTCCTCGGCGCCCTGCGAATCGAGCGGGTCGTCGCATCGCCGGTGCCCCTAGGGACGGGCATGGTCCGAACGATGCACGGACTCTATCCGGTTCCGGCGCCCGCGACGCTCGAGCTTCTCAGGAGCTACCCGATTCGGGCGAGCGCCGTGGAGGGCGAGATCACCACGCCGACCGGAGCCGCCTTCCTCGCCACGTTCGCCTCCGAGCGCGGCCCGCTTCCCTCCATGACCGTCGAAGCCGTCGGCTACGGCGCCGGAAACCGGGACTACGCGACCCACCCGAACGTTCTGCGCGCGGTTCTCGGTACCCCGGCCGCGGGCGCGAAGTAGATGGCTCCCGCCTCCGACCTGGGCGAGCATGTCGACAAGCGGATGCTGAAGGTCGAGGTCAACCTTGACGACGCTCCCGCGACGCTGCTCGGCTATGTCCTCGAGCGTCTCTTCGAGATCGGCGTGAACGACGCGTTCTACACGCCGGTCTACATGAAGAAGAACCGGCCCGGCGCGTTGCTTCAGGTTCTCTGCGAAGCCGGTCTCCTCGATAGGGTGAAAGAAGTCGTCTTCCGGGAGACGACGACGCTCGGCGTGCGCTATTACCCGGTCACGATGCATCGCCTCGAGCGACGCTTCTTCGCCGTTCAGACCGAGTGGGGAAGCGTCTCCGTGAAGGAGGGCTTCTTCCGGGGCGAGTCCGTCCAGCTCTCGCCGGAGTATGAGGACTGCAGACGCCTCGCCCGCGAGGCGAAGGTCCCGATCAAGCGCGTCTACGAAGCGGCGGCGAAGGCGATTGCCCTTGGAGCTCTCGCTGTCCCCCGGCCGGACGCCTGAGCGCGCGGATTCCGGGACTCGCTCCACGACGCACGATCGAGTTGCCTTGACACCTCCGAGCGCCTCCGGGTATCCTGGGTGAAATCACCAAATGCAGGAGGCGTAAGGATTGATACGTGCGGAAAATTTGACCAAGCGCTACGGCCGGCATGTAGCAATTGACAATCTCACCTTCAGCACCGAGAAGGGCGAGATCCTCGGCTTCCTCGGACCGAACGGGGCCGGCAAATCCACGACGATGAACATCATCACGGGGTACCTTTCGGCGAGCGACGGGAAGATCTTCGTCGACGGCCTCGACGTGCTCGAGCGCCCGGAAGAGGTCAAGAAAAAGATCGGCTACCTCCCGGAGCTCCCGCCGCTCTATCCGGACATGACGGTCATCGAGTATTTGAACTTCGTAGGCGAAATTAAGGGCACTGCGAAGGCGGATTTCCGCTCGAGCCTCGAGAAGGTGCTCGACGTCGTGCGGATCGGGGACGTGCGCAAGCGCCTCATCAAGAATCTCTCCAAGGGATTCAAGCAGCGCGTGGGCCTCGCCCAGGCGCTCATCGGCAATCCGCCGCTCCTCATCCTCGATGAGCCTACGATCGGCTTGGACCCGAAGGAGATCATCGAGATTCGAAACCTCATCAAATCGCTCGGCAAGGAGCACACCGTCGTGCTGAGCTCGCACATCCTTCCCGAGGTGAGCGCCGTCTGCGAGCGAGTGCTCATCATCAATCGGGGTAAGATCGTCGCGACCGACACTCCGAAGAACCTCTCCCACCGCCTCTCCGGGAAGAGCCGCCTGTCGCTGCGGATCGACGGTCCGGCGCGCGAGGTCAAATCCGCGCTGCAGGCGATTCCCGGCGTCCGCGACGTCCAGGTTCAGAAATCGACCGAGGAGAGCGCGGTGGACGTGCTGCTCGAGGCCGAGCAGGAGAAGGATCTTCGCCGGGAGGTTTTCCTCGCAATGAGCAAGGCCGGGCATCCCATCCTCATCATGAGGCCCATGGACCTGTCGCTCGAGGACATTTTCCTCCAGCTTACCACCACCGAACAGGAGGTATCCTAACAAATGCTCGCAATCTTCAAACGTGAGCTTCGGGCCTACTATCAAACGCCTTCCGGGTACATCTTCATGAGTCTTTTCCTGCTCGTGGGCGGCGTCCTTTTTGCCTTCGGAAACCTCGTCTCCCTCAGCTCACAGTTCACCGGCTTCCTCGGGAGCATCCTCTTCATGTTCCTCCTCGCGGTGCCGGTCCTCACGATGCGCCTCCTCACCGAGGAAATGCGGATGAGGACCGACCAGCTCCTGCTCACGAGCCCGATAAAGATCACGGAGATCGTCCTCGGGAAATACCTTGCCGCCCTTTTCGTGTTCGTGGTTACCATGGCGATCACGATCCTTTACGCGGTCGTCATCGCGATCTTCGGCGATCTCGACACGTCGGCCACGATCGGCGGCTACATCGGCTTCCTGCTCGTCGGCTGCTCCTTCATCGCGGTCGGCATCTTCGTCTCGGCGACGACCGAGAACCAGGTCGTCTCGGCGATCGTGACGTTCGCCGCGCTGCTCATCTTCTGGATCATGGACGCGATACAGAACGGCGTCCCGACCGATTCCACCTCCGGCCTCGTTTTCGCCGCGGCGATCGCCGTCGGCGTCGCGGTCTGGATCTACTTTTCGACCAAGAGTCTCTATCTGGGAGGCGCGGTAGTCCTGCTCGGAGCCATCATCATCGTGCTTCTCGTCCTGTTCGACAACTCGGTCTTCACCGGGTTCATCGGGAACGTCCTCGCCTGGTTTTCCCTCCTCAAGCGCTATCAGGACTTCACTCGCGGGCTCCTGAAACTCGATTCGGTCGTTTACTATCTCTCCTTCAGCGCGTTCTTCCTGTTCATGACAATACGCCTGATCGAAAAGCGGCGTTGGAGCTAACCAGATGGTCACCATGAATACCATTCTCGAGATCTTCAAAAGCAAGAAGGTACGTTATGGCGGCTATGCGGCCGTCGTGACGTTGGCGGTTCTCGTGGGACTCGTCATCGTCAATCTCATCGTGCAGCAAATTCCCGCCGAAGCGGACATGACCCACAACAAGCTCTACTCCCTTTCGGCCCAGACGAAGACCCTCGCGAAGGGCCTCACCCGCGACGTCACGATCTACGCGCTGTACCGCACCGGTCAAGAGAATCAGGACGTCGTCGATGTCCTCACCAAATACCAGCGACTTACCGGCAAGATTCACGTCGTCTACGTCGATCCGGACAAGAACCCCGGGCTCGTGTCGAAATACAACGCGAACAACAAGGGCATTCCGGAGGGCAGCCTCATCATCACGTCGGGCGATTACACCCGGGTGCTCAACCCCTACGACCTCTACGACATCAGCTACTCCGAGCAGGGCCAGCCTCAGGTCATGGGCTTCACCGCCGAGCAGAAGATCACCGGCGCGCTCGCCTACGTGAGCTCCGGGAAGACTCCGGTCCTCTACGAGCTCACCGGGGACGGCGAGGACACGCTCGAGACGCTTCAGCTTGCCGAGACGCTTCAGCAAAGCAACTATGCGATCAAGACGCTCAACCTGCTCACCGACCCGTCGGTGCCCTCGGATGCCTCGGCGGTCGTGGTGCTTTCGCCGAAGTTCGACCTTTCCAAGGACGAAGAGTCGAAGCTCCTCGACTACATCGAGAATCACGACGGGCGAGCTCTCTTCTTTTTCGACCTTACCAACAAGCCGCTTTCCGGCTTCAACGACCTCCTGTCCAGCTTCGGCGTGGCGCTTCAATACGGCCTCGTCGTCGAGAGCGACAAGAGCCATTTCGTGGGCAACCCCCTCATGATCATCCCGGCTCTCGGCACGAGCGACATCCTCAAAGGGGTGACCGGCAGCAATCTCACCATGATCGTGCCGCAATCCATGGCGGTGAAGACGCTCGAAGTGAGAAGGCGCGATCTTGAGATCAAGCCGCTCCTCACGAGCTCGAGCAACTCCTTCGTGCGGGTCGACCTTTCCAACGGCGTCCCGACCAGGATCGCAAGCGATATCCCGGGCCCGGCGAATCTCGCGGACTCGATCGAGGAGGGACCGACGAGCGACAAGCCCAACGGAGGCTTCAGGCTCGTGGTCGGCGGAAGCGGTCAGTTCCTCGGATCCATCTTTCCCTACGGCACGATCAAGGGAAACGTCGAGTTCTTTCTCGGGGCGGTCCAGTGGGTCACGAGCCAGCCGAACTCGATCAACATCGAGTCGAAGAGCCTCTACCAGCTTCCCCTCCAAATGTCGGCGCTCCTCATTTACGTGTTCATGGCGATCGTCGTCATTCTCATTCCGGGCGTCATTCTCGCCGTAGGTCTCGTGACCTGGCTTCGCAGGAGGCATCTGTGAAGCGCTCGACTTCGCTCATCGTATTCGGCGCCGTCCTGGTCGTGCTCGTGGTCGGCTTCTACGTCGTGAAGGCGCTTCCGAAGAAGGCGCCGACGACGTCCGGACCGACGATCGTGGTGTCGAAGGTCGACGAAAACAAGATCACCCTGGTCACCCTCAGGCACGGCGGCACCACGATTCGACTCTCGAAGCAAGGCGCGGGCTGGACCGTCGACTATCCGCAGCCGTTCGACTGGGACAGCGTTACGCTGAGAAATATCGCCGGCAATCTCTCGAAGCTTGACGCCGAGCGGCTTGTCGACGCCGACCCGACCGACCTCTCCCAATACGGCCTCGACCCGCCTCAGGCTACGGCGGAAGTCTCGCTCTCCGATGGAACGAAAGTCCGCATCCTCATCGGCAACAAGACCGTCGAGGGGTCGGCGTACTACGTGATGAAGGAGGGCGACAAAGCCGTCTATACCGTCCTCGGCTACAGCGTCGATCCGCTCCTCTCCTCGATCGACGAACTCCGGAACAAGGTTCTCCCCCAGGTCGACACGAAGAGCCTCACGTACGTGAGAATCGTCGGCGGAGGACGGAACATCGAGATCGAGCCGCTTGTGAAAGGCGATGATATGTCGTTCGTTTCCTTCGCGACCATGAAGCTCGTGAAGCCCTACCCCGTTCCCCGACCCGTCGACAGCGAGAACTTTGAGAAGCTCTTCGAGCAGTATCCTAACTACTTCCAGATCCAAAAGTTCGTTGACGATAGTCCGAGAAATCTCGCGAAGTACGGACTTCAGCCGCCGGTTCTCGAGTTCGAGCTCAGGGACAAGAAGTCCCACGAGATCGATCTCGATCTCGGCAACACGCTGCCCGACGGTACCGAGTACGCAAAGCTTGCGGGGGAGCCCTCGGTCTTTACGATCGACAAGACCGACGTGAGCGGCATTCAAGGCGCGAGCGCGTTCGGCCTGGAGGACAAGTTCCTTCTCATACCGAACATCGAGGACGTCGACGGGTTCACGATCTCCGAGCCGGGTACGCAGTACGAGGCGAAGATCGTTCGGACCCGGGGCGGCGCGAAAGACGCAAGCGGCAACGCGCAGACCCAGACGACCTACTACCTCGACGGCAAGACGATCGAGGAGGGCAAGTTCAAGGGGTTCTACCAGTCGGTCATCGGCCTCCTCGCCGACGCGCCGAATCCGAATCCGCTCATTCCTTTCAACCCCGTGACTACCGTCACCTTCCGCCTTTCGAAAGGTAAGGGAGAGTATCAGGAATACTTCGTGCCGTACAATCGCGACTTCTTCGCGGCCTTCCGGGACGGCGTCGCCGATCTCCTCATCTCGCGCGCTCAGGTGAACGCCATGTTCCAGTCCGCCGCGGGGCTGCTGAAATAGCACTGCGCGCCGGCCGCCCGCGCGGCCGGCGCCTCTCCTCGCTCCCGCGCCTACCGTCAGCCTCCGAGACACCCGTCCGGGTCAGTCGATCAGACGCTTTCGGATCCTCGCGACGGCGAGCGCGCCTATCCCGGCAACGAAGACGACGATGTACGCCCCGTCCCAGGCGTTCACCGGACTCAAGCCCTGGTCGATGCCCCGGACCAGCCGCACCGGATGCGTGAGGGGCAGGAACTCCGCCACGACCCTCAGCCATCCCGGCAGGTTGCCGAGCGGGAAAACCACCCCCGAGAAGAAGAACATCGGCGAGATCAGTCCCGAGAAGAAGAAGTTGAAGTTGTTGATGTTGTCCACGACGGTGGTCACGAGAAGCGCGAGGACCGCGAACATGGCGCCGGTAGCGAACCCGACGAGCGGGGCGAGCCATACCAAGCCGAACGACAGCGCGCCGAAGGCGGTCGTCACGATCATGACGCTCGCCGTAAAGAGAGCGCCCTTGGTCCCGCACCAGAGAATCTCGCCGAGCATGAGGTCGCCCACGGTCAGGGGCGCGCCGAGCATACCGTCGTAAATTTTGTCGAATACGAGGCGAATGTAGGTGCCGAAGGTCATCTCGAAGGCGCTCGTGAACATCGCCGTGGTCATGAGGAGCCCCGTCGCGAGGAAACGGACATAGGGCATTCCCTGCATGCGGGTGATGAAGGCGCCCAGCCCGAGCCCCACGCCGAGAAGGAAAACAAGCGGCTCGACGAACGGGGGAACCGAGTTCGAGAAGATGTTCTTCGTATAGACCCTCATGTGCCGGTACCAGACCGCGCCGATCCGCGCGGCCCGCTTCGGCGCCGCTCCGGCCCGCTCGCGCGAGATCAGTCGCGTTTCGATCGAGCTACTCATTGAGGCTCCTTCCGGTCGTTTTCAGGAAGAGGTCTTCCAGATTCGTCTGGCGCGCGAAGTGGCTTCCGGTCGGAAGCCCTCCCGCGACCGCCTCGATCGAAGCGAGGTCCGACGAGTAGAAAAGAACGCGCTCGGCGGTGCGGTCTCGGCGCAGCCGCCCGGAGGCCGTACCCTCCTCCGCGGCGCGCCGCGCTTGCGGCAGCGACTCAAGCAAACCCGGCTCGCTCACTTCGAGCACGAAGCTCTCGATGTGACCGGCAAGGAGACCGCGCGGTTCTCCCTGAAGCACGAGCCTGCCCTTGTCCATGATGATAATCTCGTTCGCGATCTGATAGGCCTCGTCCATGTAGTGGGTCGAGAGCAGAATCGTCACGCCGTCGCGCATGAGGGCCCGCAGCCTGTCCCAAATCAGGTGACGAACCTGCGGGTCGAGCCCCGTGGTAGGCTCGTCGAGGATGAGGAGGCGCGGGCTGTTGAGGAGCGCCCGCGCGACGACGAGCCTGCGCTGCATTCCCCCCGACAATTCCTTGACCCGGCTCCGCGCCTTCTCGGAGAGCTCCATGAAGTCGAGGAGCTCCGCGATGCGGGGCTTCGCGGCCGTCATAGGCATCCCGTAGAGCTTGGAGTAGATAACGAGGTTTTGCTCGACGTTCAGCTCCTCGTCGAGGCTGTTGTCCTGCGGAACGAGGCCGATCAGCGATTTTACTTCGAGCTCTTCGGCCGGCAGCCGAAAGCCGAGGACCCGGATCTCGGTGTCGGGCCGAGCGTCGGCCCGCGCCTTCCCGTACAGCGTCTTGATGGTGGTGGTCTTGCCCGCGCCGTTCGGACCGAGGAAGGCGGTGCACCGGCCCGAGAGCGCGGTAAAGTTCAAATCATGGACGGCTTCGAGGGCACCGTAGTGCTTGAAGAGATGCCGGACGACGATTGCGTCCTGCTCTGGCCGGTCGAGGCGCTTCGCGACGTGCATGGGATGCGAGGATACCCGTTTCCCATGCCGGGCTCAACCCCCGCCGCGCGCCCCTTCGAGGTCAGTCCTTCCACGGGAAGATCATCCCCCGCAGGGAGCGGTGACCTACTCTCTCGCTTTCCTCGACGAGCAGCGCGTCCCAGGGAAGGTCCTTTCGATTCGCACCGGGATTCTTTTCGAGGTAATCGTACTTCAAGAGCCTGAGCTTCAGCGCCGACTGGTGCCAAATGAGCACGGTCGCCGCGCCCGGGAGCAGGAACGCGGTGAATACGGAGAGCGCGAGGATGACGACGGTCCCCATTCCGACGGCGATCGTAAAGCCGGCGTTGTCGAAGAAGACGATGAAGCTCTTCCTGAGGATCTTCCTGATGCCCGAATCCAGACGGGTACGGATCGGGAAGTAATATTGGCTCGCTAGCCACCAGATCACGCTGATCCAGAAGATCACGGCGACCGCGGTCATGCCGAGAAGACCCCCGAGCTGGAGGTAAAAGGGCATCGCGACCGCGAGGATGCCGATCTGGACGCAGGTGATGACGCCGAGCGTGAGGCCGGCCTTCCAGGCCGATTTCAGATAGGCTTGGAGGTCCTTGAACGAGGGCGTCGCGTAGTTCGTGATCTCGTGCGCGACGAACGACGCCGCCGCAAGGTAGACGTTCAGGAGGAGGATCCCGATCGCGCCGCCCGGAATCGCGAGCGCCGGATCAAAGCTCAGAAAGTAGGGAACGTAGAGGGCACCCGCCGCGACAAGAACGAAGCCGAGGTTCAGGAGAAAGACCGCGATCATGTTGTCCCACATGTCGAAAAAGGCCTTCTTGACGAGAAAAAAAATCATGCCCCCTCCAATGCGGGATCGTCGCTTCGAAGCATACAGGGCGCGGCGACGCCGCGTCAATGGCGAGCGGTCGGCGGCACCCACGAGGACCGTGAGCACGGTCGCGGGAACTAATCCGCCAGCTGGGCGCGAGGGACCGCCGCCGCGTGGCGCAGGAGGGTGAAGGCGCGAGAGTAGTGAGGCGCAGATGCGCGGAACGCTGCCACTTTCCCTTGCGGTCGATCGCCTTCACGAAGAAAAACGCCGTCTTCGCGAGCGCGCTCCGGCCCGCAAGCCGACCGGCGCTCTCCGTCCGGCTCCGTCACCCCTCCCGTAGGTGACATAGAAGAGGTACACGTGGTCGTCGCTCACGTACGGGGAGCCGTCGGCAGCGACCGCGACCCCGACGGGGCGTTCCAGCACGCGGTAGTCGTCGGTCAGCCACCCTGTGACGAAATCCTCGGTGACCGCGGAGACGCCGTTCGAGAAGATCACCGCCACCACTTTGTAGCCGGTCGGCAGAACCCGGTTCCACGAGCCGTGGAACGAGACGAAGAGAGCGCCCCGGTAGCGGTCCGGGAAGCTCAACGCAGTGTAGAACACCGCCTGCGACGGCGCCGAGTGCGCCTGGAAGTTGGGGGTCGGCGGCGGGAAACCGATGCACGAGACGAGAGGGAACTCGGGGTTGGGCAGTCTCCGGTTTCCCAACGGGTAGCAGGAGGGCCATCCGTAGTTGTCCCCGGCCTGGATGAGATCGAGCTCGTCGGGCGGAAGGTCGGTGTGGTCGGGGACGAGGTTGTCCCGCTGATTGACGACTGCCCACAGCCTTCCCTCGGCGTCGAACGCGAGGCCGCTCGCGTTGCGAAGGCCGGAGGCGCAGATCCCTCCGACGCTCCCATCGGCGTTGTAGCGCAGAATCGTCGCGAGCCTCGGGTTCCGCTCCGTGCAGACGTTGCAGCTCTAGCCCGATGAGATGTAGACAGTCCCGTCGGCCGCGAGCGCATCAGAGCTCCTGCCATCCGCCTGCGACGCCGCGTTCTTCCGCGCCCCGTCACCGCCGGTCCGGCGCCTTCAAGCCGGCGGGGCCCTTGAGCCTCCCGCCGTCCGTGCGCCTGGCGGAGAGGATCTCCTGCCGGCCGGAAGCGCCTCAACCGGAGCCCGCCGAGCGCCGGGGGTTGGAGAGCGTCCGAGCAACGGCGGCGTGCCAGCCATCGATTAGGCTCGCTCGAGTACCTTCGTCCATCGTGCTTTCGTACAGGCGAGAGCCCTCCTCCAGCTTCGGAAGCTCGGAAAGGCGACTCCACGCTCCAACCGCGAGACCGGCCATCATCGCCGAGCCGAATGCCGACGCTTCGGCGATCGCCGAGCTCCGCACCGGCACGTCGAGCAGGTCCGCCTGGAATTGCATGAGGAGCGCGTTCCTCGTCGCGCCGCCGTCCGCGCGGAGCTCGGTAAGGCGAGTCCTCGCGTTCTCCTCCATCGCTTCCACGAGATCGCGTACCTGGTAAGCGATCGCCTCGAGAGCCGCTCGGGCGAGATGGGCGCGGGTCGTGCCGCGTGACATTCCCACGATTGCCGCCCGCGCCTCGCCGTCCCAGTAAGGAGCGCCGAGCCCCGAGAAGGCCGGGACGAGGTAGACGCCCTCGTTCGTCGCCAGCGTCCGCGCAAGGCCCTCCGACTCGGCCGCGCTGCCGATCACACCGAGTCCGTCGCGAAGCCACCTTATGGTGTCTCCGGTGGAATGGATGTTGCCCTCGAGCACGAAGTCGACCCGACGCTCGATGGCCCAGCCGACCGAGGCGACCACCGACAACCTCGCCGGAACGGGTCTGGCCCCGACGTCCATCATGACGGAGGTGCCGGTACCGTAGGTGGCCTTGGCGAGCCCGGGCTCGAAGCAGCGCTGGGCGAAGAACGCGGCGTGAGAGTCGCCGAGCAGCCCCGCGATGGGAAGCTGTCGGTCGAAGGTCCCCTCCGCGTCCGTGGCGCCGACCACGCGATCCGATCGCTCAATGCGGGGAGCCATCCCGATAGGAATGCCGAAGAGGCCGAACATCCGCTCGTCCCACGAAAGCGCCGCGAGATTCATGAGCATTGTCCGCGACGCGTTGGTGGGATCGGTGACGTGGACGCGCCCGCGCGTCAGGCGCCAGACGAGCCAGCTATCGATCGTCCCGAAGGCCAGCTCCCCGCGCTCGGCGCTCGACCGAGCCCCGGCGACGTTGTCCAGCACCCAGCGGATCTTGCTCGCGGAGTAGTAGGGATCAATCGGAAGGCCCGTAGCGGCTTTGGTTTCCTCCTCCATCCCCTCCGTCTTCAGCCGCGCGCAGAGTTCCGCCCCGCGCCGGCATTGCCAGACGACGGCGTTGTAGACCGGCCTCCCGGTGGCTCGGTCCCACACGACAATCGTTTCGCGCTGATTCGTGATCGATAGTGCTGCAACCCTCGACTTCGCCGCTCCGAGCAAACCGTAGACTCGGCCGACCGCGCGGATGGCGTTCGCATAGAGCTCTTCGGGATCGTGCTCGACCCAGCCGGGTTTCGGATAGCGTTGAGCGTGCTCGAAGCTCGCCTGAACTACGATTCCCTCGGTCCGGCCGAAGACGACGGCCTTCGTGGCCGACGTGCTTTGATCGATCGCGAGGATCAAGTCGTTTCCGCCGGACGGGGTCATCGATCGGCCGCCCCGCTCAGCGATGGAGGTAGCATTCCCAGCGCAGGTAGCGGCTGACCGCCTCGTGAACCGCGCGGGCGTGGAGTCCCCTCACCATCGCCGTATGGTGTTCGAAGCCGCTGGTGCACAGGTGGTCCATGAGCGCCTGCAGCCGCGGGACTCTGCAGACCGCAATCCCGCCGGCCATGGGGAAGGGATCGTCGGTGAACTGCCCCTCGCCGGCGTAAGAGCGGATCCTGCCGTTCAGGTCGTCGGTGGACATGCGGAAGTAGGTCATGTCGCCCGAGCGTACTTTGCCCTTGACCGCTCCAAAGCTCTTCTCGCGCCCGAGAGTCTCTCCGAGGACGTCGAGCTCGGATATCTCTATCTCTCCGCCCACGAATCCCTTGGGGTAGTTACCGCAGTGGGTGCAGACGCACATGTCGCGGTCTTCGCCGTAGTTGTTGTTCCAGTCGAGGAGCGCAGAGGGAACCCCGGCGGCGAGCGACAAGGCGTACATGGAGATCGCTCCCGCGATGTCGACCTCGCAGGCCCCGGGGATGAGCTCCTCTCCCAGCATGCTCATGACGGTGCACGTCGCGCAACCGTAGTTGAGCTGAACCGAGCTCCAGCACTGGACCGAGAACGCGTCGAGCTCGTTTTTCCGCACCCAGTTGCGGATGACCGCCGAGAGCTTCGCGTTCTTGACGATGCTTTCCACCGGGATCCGCGCGGGTATCTTTCCGTAGGCTCGGATCTCTTCTACGGCGGAGGTGACAACAGCCGCGTCGTCGTCGAGCCGTTGGGCGGCAAAAATGATCTCGGAAAGATCGACGGGAACGACGGTAATTCCCGAGGCTTGGAGCAGGCGCTCGCTCACGCGCATCGTCTGGAAGGGTGCCGGACGGGCGCCGATCGCGCCGATGCGGGCCCCCCGCAGGCCGTTCACCACCCGGCATACTCGGGAGAAGAAGTCGACGTCTTGGTCGAAGCTCGCGCTTTCGATCGGGTAGGTGTGCAGGGATGTGTTGGTGAACAGTATTCCGTAGGTGTGTAGGTTGTTGCACACGGAGAGCTTTCCGCAGAAGGCGTCCCTGCGGTGCTTGAGATCGACCTTGTCCACTTCGTCGTCGCAGGCCTGCACGAGGATTGGAACCTCCAGGCGCGATTCCTTCAGGGACGTGACGATGCCGATCTCGTCGCCGAAGTTCGGGAGACTCACGATGATCCCGTCGATCGACTCCGCGTTTTCCCGGAACAGCCGGGCGCATTTGTGCGCGTCCTCCGCGGACTCGACCGCACCGCTCGGCGTAGCGTCAGCTGGCAGCACGACGACCTCGAAGCCGAGGCCAGCGAGCCGCTCGACGATCTGCCGTCGTCCCTCCCGCGCGAGCTCGGGATTGAAGAAACCGCGCGTCCCGACGATGACACCGAAGGTGGTTTTCCCCTGCACGACCGTCCTCCCTGGGTCAGTGGGCGATGAGGACCTTGATCCCCATGCGCTCGAAGCGTTCTTGATGCTCGGGTTTCAAGCCCGAATCGGTGATGAAGTAGTGAACCTGCTCGATGCTGCCGAGCGAGGCGAAGCTGTGGACTCCGATTTTCGTCGAGTCGGCCACCAGGTAGACCTCGCCCGCCGAACGAATCATCGCTTTCTTGACCGGTATGTCGCTCAAGCCGGGGTAGGTGAGCTCATACTCCTCCGAAACCCCACCGGTCGCAAGAAAAAGCTTGTCGACGTGGATCTGCAAGAAGAAGGCGGCCGCCTTCTCGCCGGTAAGGGAAAGGGTGGGCGGCTTGAACTCTCCACCTGTGA
The DNA here is from genome assembly GCA_030041455.1 of Spirochaetia bacterium. Classification (GTDB taxonomy): domain Bacteria; phylum Spirochaetota; class Spirochaetia; order DAHUYW01; family DAHUYW01; genus DAHUYW01. The sequence continues at coordinate 25,020 of JASHNV010000058.1, read as the reverse complement.
CCATCACCTCGAACGTCGGGTTTGCGCCGACGGTGAGCGCGATGTTGAGCGCGTTCGTGATGACGCGAAGGCCCCGCTTGCCGACGAGGTTCTTGGCGACCGCCGTGACCGTCGACCCCGAATCGAGAATGATGGCGTCGCCGTCGGCAATCTGCTCGGCGGCCATCCGGCCGATTGCCGCCTTCTTGTCCAAGTTCTCGGTGTGCTGCAGCGACAGCGACCCGACCTGCTGCGGAATCGACTTCAGGACCGCGCCGCCGTGGCTCTTTACCACGAAGGACTCCGCCTCGAGCTTCTGAAGATCCTGGCGAATCGTGGGCTCCGACACGCCGAAAATCTCGCTCAAAGCTTTGACGCTGGCGCTTCCTTCCTCCTGGATAAGCTCGAGAATTCTTCGTCTTCGCTGTTCAGCAAGCATGACACCTCTCCACGCCATCGTACCATACCAATTTCGTGCTGTCAAAAGGATTTGCAAATAAATCGTAAATATTAGAAGATTTAATTCCGATCAAAATGCACATTTATTTACTTTTAATTTCGATTTTTATTGACAATTATGGAATTCCTGGTCTATGATCCCCTCTCAGGGGTGGACAGCATGAGACCAACCGACGCTCCGAGCGCGGTGCGGTGGATCGTCGTTCCCGTCGCGCTGCTCGCGCTCGTCGTGATCCTCTGGCTCGCCGGGTTTGTCGCGACGGTCATGCCGATCAATTCGGCTCCGACGCTCGCCGCGGTCATGGAAGGCGGAGTCGCCTTCGACAAGGTCGCATTCGTGAACGGAATATGGAGTTCGAAGGTGGTCCCGACCGTCGACCGGGATGCGGTCGACTTGGCTACCCTCGTCTTGGCGCTTCGATCGAGCCCTGCGGCGGCGGCGAAGAGGTACGGCAACGACGTCGGAGGAGCCTACAACTTCCTCGTCCGGTTCACGGGAACCGTCGCGACGGAAGACACCGCCTCCCTCACCGGAACTTTCACCGTGGATGCTCCCTTCGGAGGCGGCGTCCTGCCGGTGAAGGTACAGATTGGGCCGATCATTCTCGGGACCGCGCTTCGGGACGCCGTCAGGTTCATCACTTTCGAGCAGTTCACGAACCAGATGCAGTACGGCGACGTCTCCGATGAGCTCAACACCAGGGTTACGCGCGATGTCCTCTCCAAGCTCGATTTGAAAGGGCTCCTCGGTAAGCGGGTTTCGATCAAGGGGGCGTTCACCTACGACGGCACAAATGCGAAGGACCTCCTTATAACGCCGGTCATCGTCGTTCAGGCTGCGTCATGAGCGCGAGCGAGGAGATCCTCTTGCGGGCGGTGAGCGTGACCAAGGTCTTCCCGGGAACCGTGGCCCTCGATGGGGTCGATTTCAACGCCTACCGAGGGAAAGTCAACGTCCTCGTCGGAGAGAACGGCGCGGGGAAATCGACGCTCATGAAAATTATCGCGGGCGCCGAGCAGCCCACCGCGGGGAAGCTGGTCATGGAGGGGCACCCGGTGCGGTTCCACAGCCCCCTGGAAGCGCAGTCGTACGGCGTCGGGATCATTTACCAGGAGCTCGATCTTTGCCGAAACCTTTCGGTCTCCGACAACATTTTTCTCACGCGAGAGATCGCCCCGCGTGGAGTCATCAACTTCAAGAAGCAGAGGGAAGCGTCCAAGCGCCTCCTCGCTCGCCTCGAGCATTCCATCGATCCTGAAAAGAAAGTCGCCGACCTCGGCGTAAGCTCGCAGCAGATCGTCGCCATCGCGAAGGCGCTCGCACAGAACGTGAAGATCCTCATCATGGACGAGCCGACCTCCGCGCTGACGGCTGACGAGGTTTCGATCCTCTTTCGGGTGGTCCGAGAGCTCAAGGCCCAGGGAGTCACGATCGTCTACATTTCGCACCGTCTTGAGGAGGTGCTCCAGATCGGAGACTTCATATCGGTGCTCCGCGACGGCAAGATGCGCGCCGAGGCGACGGTCGGCGACATCGACGTCAACTGGATCATCGAGAAGATGGTGGGGAAGTCGCTTTCGGCGCCGCCGCCGCGAGAGGGCGGCGCGGCGAAGCGGGTGCTCCTTGAGGTGCTCGGTCTGAGCTACGCGCGCGTTGAGGGCGGCCACCACGTGAAGGGCGCTTCGTTCTTCGTGCGCTCCGGTGAAATCGTCGGCCTGTACGGGCTCATGGGTGCGGGCAGAACCGAGCTCCTGGAATGCGTGATCGGACTTCACCCGGACGCGAGCGGAGATGTCGTCGTTGATGGATCGCCGCTGCCGAAATCCGCTTCCGTCGGCGAGCGAATCGCGAGGGGGCTGATTCTCGTTCCCGAGGACCGACAGGCCGCCGGAATCGTAAAGACTCTGACGGTCGGCGGCAACGTTATTCTCGCGAGCGTCGGCGGCTACGCGCGCATGGGCATTCTTCCGCGCAACGCGGGCAAGAGTGAGATCCTCGACATGATACGACAGCTTTCGATCCGCGTGTCCTCGTCCGACCAGCTGATCACCGCGCTCAGCGGAGGCAATCAGCAGAAGGTCGTCGTCGCGAAGGCGCTGTTGACCAAACCGAAGGTACTCCTGATGGACGAGCCGACCCGCGGCATCGACGTCAACGCGAAGTCCGAGATCTTCGCAATCATGAACGGCCTCGCCCGGACCGGCATCGGGATCTTGTTCGCTTCCTCAGAGCTCAAGGAGATCGTCGCCCTCTCCGACCGGGTGATTGTCATGGCCGGCGGTGCGGTAACCGGAGAGTTCGGCCGCGGCGCCTATACGGAAGCGGATCTGGTCGCCGCCGCTGCGCGGGACCGCGTCGCACCTCGTTCGAGCGGCGAGGGCTGAGGAGCGCAGATCATGGAGCACACCAAAAAGCGCGTGCTCGGGAAGACGCGCCAAAGCCTTAAGCTGCTCGTGCTACGCTTCAGGACGGTTATAGCCCTGCTTGTCATCATCGTCATATTCACGCTTCTCTCCGACACCTTCCTTACCGTACAGAACATTCTCCTCATGACCCGCCACGTCGCGATCAACGCGTTCCTCGCGATCGGCATGACCTTCGTCATCGTTTCGGGAGGGATTGACCTTTCGGTGGGCTCAATCCTCGGGCTGTGCGGCATGATCGTCGGAGCGCTCATCGACGTCGGAATGCCGCTTCCGATCTTCGGCGTGGTCATTTACTTCCACACGTGGTTCATCGTGGTGATCGCGATAGCTGCCGGTGCGGTGATTGGGGCGGTCAACGGCGTAATCGTCACGCGGCTGAACGTCGCGCCTTTCATCGCGACCCTCGGAATGCTCTACGTCGCGCGCGGCTTCGCGCTTCTCAGCAACAACGGGTCGACGTTTCCCTTCCTCAACGGACGACCGAGCCTCGGCAACACCGGATTTCCGTTTCTCGGCGAGGGCAACATCCTCGGCGTTCCGGTTTCGATCTGGCTACTCGTGGCGGTAGCGCTGCTTGCGGCCTTCGTGGCGAACCGGACTCCCTTCGGCCGTCATGTCTACGCCGTAGGCGGCAACGAACGGGCGGCGGATCTCTCCGGCGTGAGGGTGCGCCGGATCCGCTTTCGTGTGTACATGATCTCCGGGGCGCTCGCGGCGCTCAGCGGGCTCATCGTCACCTCCCAACTCATCGCGGCGAATCCCGCTTCGGGGGAAACCTACGAGCTCAATGCAATCGCGGCGGCAGTCCTGGGAGGGACCTCGCTTATGGGCGGCCGGGGGACGATCGGCGGGACGATCATCGGATCGTTCGTCATCGGTATCCTCGCCGATGGCCTCGTCATGGTAGGCGTCTCGGACTTCTGGCAGATGGTGATCAAAGGCGTCGTGATTATCGTAGCCGTCGCGATCGACCAGCTCCAGGAGAACATCTCGAGGGTGGCGGCAATCCAAGAGGAGAAAAGGGGGTGATAGCGATTCACGCATTCTTTCGGTAACGACCTCCGGGCCGCACAGCAGCTCGAGGTCAGGCAGCACAATTTCGCCAGAGGAGGATAGAGACCATGAGAAAAGGAAAGCTTGCAGCTGCGCTTCTGCTCGCGGCGGTCGCCTTGTTCGCGGCTTCGACGAGCGTTTTCGCAAACGGCGCAAAGGAAACGAGTTCGAGCACTTCCGGTAAGAAGCTCATCGCCATCTTTACCGCGTCGCTCGACAATCCGTTCTTCGTGACAATGATGAACACCGCCAAGGCGGAAGCCGAAAGGCTCGGCTACGACACCATGACGGCAAGTCACAACGACAGCGTCGACACACAGAACCAGCTCTTTGACACGGCGATCGCGCGGCACGCTGCGGCGATCATATTGGACAACGCGGGAGCCGACGCATCGATCGCCGCCATTCAGAAGGCCGCCAATGCCGGAATTCCGACGTTCTGCGTTGACCGCGAGATCAACGCGAAGGGAATCGCGAAAGCGCAGATCGTGTCCAACAACTTTCAGGGCGCGACGCTCGGCGCGACCTATTTCGCCCAGCTTATGGGACAAAAGGGCAACTACGTCGAGTTGACCGGGAAAGACTCCGACACCAACGCGCACGTGCGCTCCGAGGGGTACCACAGCATCCTCGACAAGTTCCCGGACATGAAGATGGTCGCCCAGCAGACCGCCAATTGGGACCAGAACCAGGCGTTTAGCGTCATGCAGACGATTCTTCAGGCACATCCGGAGATCAACGGGGTGATATGCGGAAACGACACGATGGCCGTCGGAGCGGAGGCCGCCCTTCTCGCGGCAAATCGGCCCGACGTGATTGTCGTCGGCCTCGACGGCAGCCCCGATGCCGCAGCGTCGATCTTGAAGGGCCAGATGAAGGCCACGGTGCTCCAGCCGATCGTCCAGCTCTCGATAAACGCGGTAGACGAGGCCGACCAATACCTGAAATCCGGCTCTACTGGCAAGCCGGAGAAGCAGACGGTGAACTGCACCCTCATTACGAAGGACAACGCCGCCGATCTGAACAACTTCGTTCTTTCAGGATCCTGACGTTTCATCGCCGGATGCGCGGCGAAAGCGCATCCGGCCTCGAGGATACCGTGAGTAACTCCGTTCCAGAGCTAGTTCGACTCTCGATTCGGCTGCGGCAGAGGACGCTTCGGATGATTTTTCAGGCCGGAGGCGGGCACACTGGCGGTTCGCTGTCGTCGCTGGACATTCTCGTCGCCCTTTACTTTCACGCGATGAGGTACGATCCGAAGGATCCGCAGTGGAGCCTCCGCGATCGATTCGTGCTCAGCAAGGGGCACAGCGTGGAGGGGTTCTACTGTGTGCTGGCCGAGGCCGGTTATTTCCCGCCGCCGGAGCTCGACGGCTACGGCACGTTCAACACGAGGCTGTATGGCCATCCGACGATGAAGGCGCCGGGAGTCGAGATCCCGACCGGTGCGCTCGGCCACGGTCTGTCGGTCGGCGTCGGGATGGCGATCGCCGGCAAGCTCGACGGCGCGGCTTACCGCGTTTACGTCCTGATGGGCGACGGCGAGCAGGCGGAGGGGAGCATTTGGGAGGGTGCCATGGCGGCGTCGCACCACGCGCTCGGCAATTTGGTCGGAATAATCGACAACAACAATCTCCAGATCAGCGGCAAGGTCGACGCGGTCATGCGCGTGGCGTCCCTGAAGGATCGATGGTCGGCATTTGGCTGGAAGGTCGTCGAAGTAGACGGCAACGACATGGTCGCGCTCGTGAGCCTCTTCGACCGGCTGCCGAAGGACTCGAGCAGGCCGCACCTCGTTATCGCACATACCGTCAAGGGCAAAGGCGTTTCGTTCATGGAAAACAAACCCGACTGGCACCACCGCGCGCCGACGGCCGACGAGCTCGACCTGGCGGAGCGTGAGCTCGACAAGGCCCTGAAGGATCGCGACTAAGATGTCCGATGCGGGCGGGAAAAGCTGCAGGCACGCGTTCACCGAGATTTTGCTCGAGGCGGCGCTTTCCGACTCCTCCATCATCGCGGTGACCTCCGACGCCAAAGGCTCCGTAACGCTCGGGGACTACGAGCGGGCGGTCCCCGCGCAGTTCGTGGAGATGGGCATAGCCGAACAGAACACCGTCGGCGTTTCGGCGGGGCTCGCGAGATCCGGCAAGCGGCCCTTTGCGTGCGGTCCGGCTTCGTTCTACTCGGCGAGGGCGATCGAGCAGGTGAAGAACGACGTCGCCTACGCCAACACCAACGTAAAGATTGTCGGCGTGAGTGGCGGCGTCAGCTACGGAGCGCTCGGGAGCACGCACCACTCGCTCCACGACATCGCTTTCATGCGGGCGATTCCGAACATTTCGATCATCGTGCCCTGCGACGTCGCGCAAACGCGGGCCGTCACGCGCTTCCTTACGAAGCACGTCGGTCCGGTGTATGTTAGGATCGGCCGGGGGCCGGTGCCCGAGGTCTATCCCGACGACCTCACGGCCTTCACCTTTGGAAAGGCGTACGAGCTGTGCGGCGGCGGCGACTGCACTCTTATCGCGAGCGGGGAAGCCGTCTACCCCGCGCTACAAGCCGTCGGCGAGCTGGCGGCGGCGGGCATTCGCGCGAGGCTACTCGACATGCCGACGTTGAAACCGCTCGACGAAGATTCGGTCGTCACAGCGGCGCGCGAAACGGGCGCGGTCGTGACCATCGAAGAGCACAGCGTCTACGGAGGCCTCGGCTCGGCGGTCGCCGAAGTGCTTGCGCAGAAACATGCGGTTCCAATGCGCATCATCGGGTTCCCCGACGAGTTCGTCCCCGCGGGAAGCAGCGCAGAGCTCTTCTCGTACTACGGCATTACCGGTCCGGGAATCGCCGCGACCGTTCGGAAGCTCCTCGACCGGCAACGATTTCGCCGAGGATAGAGAGACGGCCCCCGCGAGGGGACCTCTCTTCGAAAGCCGCGCAGAGGCGCCGAGCGCTCCCTCCGGGGCCCGATCGAGGCCGTGCGGAAGGCGCAGGCAAAAGCAGTCAGTGATGTCGATCGGGCACACACTGGCGGTGTCGATCTTCATGGTGGTCGGAACCTTTTGGACGGCGTCCGTGACATCGCCGAGCAAGTCGGGGATCGCCGAGAGCCGCTCAATCGGGAGCCTGCCCGATCCGAAACGGGACGGCGTAGGGTGGCCAGGCCCGGCGGCTCAATGGTTGATCGACGTTACCTTGCCATTGGTGACGTAGACGAAGATGAACCACCCCTTGTCGTCCGAGTAGAAGTACTGCTCGCTCGCCGCGAGCGATACCGCCGTTTCTGCCATCGAACCAACTCCCGCTTGGGTATTCGTGCCGCCGCCCGGTCCGCAACCTGACGTTCCGGCCGGACGGCTCGCGCCATTGTGACCCGGACGGTGATCGAACGCAAAGGGGCGAGCGGCCGGCGGCCACCCATGGAGGACCGTGAGCATGGTTGCGGGAACTAATCCGCCCGCTGCCCGTCAAATTATTGCAGCAGGGGACGAATCCGTCGCTGGCAATCGGCGTTTCCTGCTTCTTTTGCCGCCCCCGGGGTTCCCATTCTTTTCCCCGGGGGCACTTTCATTCGCGGCAGGGCTTCGACGGGCTCGACGTCGCCGCGACGGGACCTCTTTGAGACGACGCTCCCTCGCGGCGTCGTTCCAGGGACCGCGTCGGACCTTCGCTGAACGAGCGGATCATCGTGATCGACGCAAAATGACATTCCGCCGAGGCATCGGTCACCAAGGCGACAGACGCATGGGGCTTGGAAGCACGATGAATCGGTTTCCGCGCCCTGAAGCTCCGTGCGGGAATCGATAGCGTGGACGTCGGCCGATCGTTCTCGCAAAAGGTCGGGATGCCCGCGAGGCCAACACCGCCGCCTTTCCTCACTGCGGGCGCTTCAGCTGCTGCATCAAGCCTTCTCGGTCGAACTGAACCCAGCGCTCCGCGATCTTGCCGTTGTCTACTCGGATGATCTCGAGGAGCTCGAATGCAAAATTCTTCCCGGTGGGCGGAATCCCTTGCAGGACGCCGAGGTGAGTCTGAGTCTGGCGGACACGGCCCGCGACCCGGTCGCCCTCGGCAACCATATCCAGAACCTCCCACGTTTGGTCCGGAAAGGCGACGTTGATTCCGCGCCGAAATTGCGCGAGCGTCATGCCCGGTGGCAGATCATGGGTGACAAAGTCGGAGGCGAGGACTTCACCGAGGGTATCGGGAGCGCGAAGAGCGGCCTGGTAACGGAGGTAAAGCTTCTTGTTTTCTTCGACCGACATGATGATCTCCTTTTTTGGACTGAACGCCCTCCAGTATATCACGGCCTTTTCGCGTACCGGCGGAGCCCGGCTGCCGGACAATGAGGAGGATGGGTTGTAAGGAAGCCGACCTATCCAACCGCAATGCGTCGAAGCGCGGAAAAGCTGAACGTCAAAAAACCGCGAGCGCTCATGTGGGGGCAGAAATCCAAACGGACATGACGCCGATGTACTGGCGGGAAGGAAAGCCCTCCGTGGACCGGGTCGTTCTCTTCAAGCTCTATCTCAATCAGCTATTTTTCTGGAATTGCTTCCGAACGTCGGCTCACGGTCTGTTCCGCCGAGGTAGCCGACGATTCGCCGAACGCTCTCCGCCAATGGAAGAGCGCCGGTATCAAGAATATCGCACCCGGCCTCGATTGCCTCTTGGCGCAGATACTTGCTCCATCCCATCATGCCGTCGTTCGCCAACTCCGGCTGTCGACGATCTTTCGTGAGGCGGCGAGTGCGGGTTTGATCGTCGCAGTCCACGACGATCATCCGTGCGTTCGAAACCTCGTAGCGTGCGAGCCCCTCGAGAATGAATGCAATTCGCATTTGCCCCTCGAACAGCACATTGTCTCCGGCTTTGAGATAGCGCGTAATCCGCTCGAGCCATTGCAGGGTCATCGCGCGTTGCCACTCCCCGCCTGGCTGGCGACCTGTTCCGAAGGTCGCCATGACTTCCGCTGACGGAACCCCAATGGCGTCAAAGTGCAAGACCGTGAAGTCAGGACGCATTGTCTTGACGGCGAGAGCGATGGTGGTCTTTCCTCCGCCCGATGCCCCGGTAAGCACGACACATGATCCTGCCACTCAAGATGCTCCTCGTTTCCTACGCCTCGGTCGGCGGAACGTCTCCCGATCGTCGTCTTACCTCCGGCCCGCTCTACCGAGCATGAACCGCCGCCATTCCCCACATCGATGGAAACGGCTCAGTGGTGCTCCCGCCGCTCTTTTGATGCCGCCTTCCGGCGGTCGAGATAGCTCCGGATCTCCTGGTCCATTCCCACGATGACCGGTGTCGCGAGAATCGTCGCCGCCGCGACGAAGAACTCGATGCTCGCCTGCCTGCCCGCCTGGCTTTCCGGCATCGTCGACTCCATCCCGAACGCGGCCGCCGCGGCGGCGAGCCCGCCGGACATGGTGATAAGGACGTCGCCGAAGCGAGGGTCCCCGAAGCCGGTGGAGTCGAGAATCTCCTTGGACATACCCGCGGCTTCCGAGGCGGTGAGAGCGACGAGCGGAAGAAGGTACGGGTACTGGGCCACCGTTTGAGCCGAATAGGCGCCGTCGACCCCCGCTGCGGCGAACAGGCCCACGGAGAAGCCGGCGAAGAAGTGATAGAGCTTGCCCGCGGACGCGGGTCCGTCGGCGGGAGCAAGGTTCAGCGGGAGCGTCGGCGCGGGGCTTGCCTCGATCGCGGTGGAGGCAAGCCCGGCCGCGAGGATAACCGAACATACGAAGCTTCTCATGTCGAGCAGATCCTACCCGGATCTCGCACTCTTTTTCAAATAGGGGCCGAAGGGTCCTCCCGCCTCGTTAGGAAAGACCGGCCGACTTCGCGAACCGGAAGAGGGGACTCGCCTCCTCGTCGTCGGAGCACCCGTTGATTCCGGCAATCTCGCCCTTGGCCGCGAAGAAAGCCGGACGCCCGAGGTGCGAGCGCGCCGCCCCGGGGCCGATCCAACGAGAACGATGCACGAGCTTGGGGGTGAAGAAGCCCGAATGGACCCGATTAGCGGCGAAGGGAGTTGAACCCCTGACCCAACGGATATGAGCCGTTTGCTCTGCCAACTGAGCTACGCCGCCCTGTACGTGACCCGGCACTATAGCAAGTGCTTCCTCGTTCTGTCAACACGCTTGAGCCCGTCGCGACGGCCCTCGAGGGAGCCTGCCCCTCGGAGGCGCTCGAGTCTCCTTGCCGAACCATCCTTGGGCGAGCTACACTGCCGGACCGGAGGCGAGCGTGACACTCACCTGCACTCACGTCGTACGCGGCTACGAATGCGACGGCTACAACCACGTGAACAACGCCGTCTACCTCAATTACCTCGAATACGCACGGATGGAGTTTCTCAAGGGCATCGGGTTCGATTACCGAGGCATGCGCGAGAAGGGCTACGGCGTCGTCATCTCCCGGATCGCGATCGACTACAGACTTCCGTCGAGCCTCGACGACGAGCTGCTCATCGAGACGACGCCGACGCAGCGGCGGGTGACCGGCGGGGTCTTTCGCCAGAGGGTGCTCCGAGCCGGAGAGCTTGTCTGCGAGGCCGAGGTCACCTGGGTGACGGTCAACTCCTCCGGCCGCCCTGCCCGCCTGCCCCCCGAGCTGAACTTTCCCGAGCTCGCCCCGACTACGATCCGTCCGGAGCGCGCTAGTGGCCTAGACGAGCTTGTGCTTTCTCGCGTCGGCGAAAAGCCGGACGTTCCACCGGTTGGATTGAAGAAAGGCGCGGCGCATCTTGACCTCGTCGATCCGCGTCGCCCGCTCCTGGGCGTGCTTGAGCGCCTTGTTGAGCACGGTCAGGCGGTCCACGAGCAGGTCGCCCTGTCCCTCCGGCAGTATCTGACTGTGGAGGAAATAGTAGAAGGACTCGTTCGGGTCTTGGTCGGAGAGCTTGTCCTCGCGCGTGATCCGCGTGAGCTCGGCGACGCCCTCCGAGGAGTCCTCGAGGTGCGCAACGACGTAGGCTTTCATCGCGCGCGCCATGTGATGGAGAACCCCGTGTCCGTCGGCGCCTCGAAAGGCGCGGTCCTCGATTCCCGCAAAACCGCTTCGCCACGAAACGATCTCGCTCGGCAGGTACGCCTCTCGCTCGTCGTCGAGAGCGCGAAGAGCACGGTCGAAAAGAGCCGCCGCCTCCGCCCACTCTCCGTTGCCCGCCCGGATCTCGCCGGTGAAGAAGAGCACTTCCCCGCTGGGATCCATCTCCTCGAGCGTCTTCAACGCCTGGCGTGTGCCGGCATAGTAGGCCGCTCGCGCGGTCCACGCTTCGAAAACCCTGCTCGCCGCGGCGTGCGGATAGACCCGGCAGAGCGAGGTGCCCGTTTGAAAGGCGCCGGCTGCCTCGTCGTACAGCCCCAGGGCGAAGTGGCACCTGCCGCGCAGGAAAATCAGAAAGCGCTGCCACTCCCGCCGGCAGATCGCGACGGCGACCTCGCTCGCCGCGTCGGCGGTTCGAATCGCTTTGGAGTAGTTGCCGAAGTCGAAATGGGTCACGGCCTCGAAGCCGAGACTCCGCAGCGAATCGTAGGAGCGCTCCTCTCCCCCCGATGACTCCCGCGCGATCGTAAAGTAGTCCTCGGCCTCCTCCAGGCGCGTGTTCGCGAGCATGGCGAGGCCGATCTCGATGTTCGCGCGATACTCCAGACGAGGTGCCTCGACCCGCTGGGAGGCGATCAGGGCCCGCTTCGCCGAGTCGAGCGCCGCGCGAATCTCGCGCGCGGCGTACAGGTGCTGAGCGCAGGAAAGCTCGTAGAGGCTCAGCTCCCAATCGCCCTCCGGGCGTTCCTCTTTCGCCTTCGTGACGCGAAGCTCCGATTGATCCTTCTCCTTGAGGAGAACGGAGGCGCGAAGCGCCAAGATGTCGAGAAAGAAGTCGCGCTTTCGCGCCTGCGCCGGATCGAGCATCGTGGGAAAGACGTCCTCGCGCTGCAGGTAATCGAGCACCTGGTCGACCTCGCTCCGATCGAGGAGCTCGGTGGCGTACTGGAAGAAGAGGTCGGCCGCCTGCTCGAATCGGCCCCACAGCGCCACGAACCTCACGAGCCGCTCGCTCCCGCGAAGCGCGCCCTGCTTCCACTGGCCGTAAAAGTACTCGGCCGCTTTCGCCTGCAGCCCGTCGGGACGGAACTCTCCCTCAAGGAGCGCGGCGACGCTCGGAAGGACGACCTGACCGGTGCTCTTCCGTACGAAGCCGAGGGACACGAGCCGGCCAAGCGCGCTCTCGACCACCTCCGGCACGAGCCCCTCGCGCCCGAGAAATCGCCGGGCCTCCTCGATGCCGAGAATCCCCTCGGTGAGATAGAGCACGTAGAGCGACTTGCGGCAGGTCTCCTCGATCTGCCGGAGCAGATCGAGCGATATGCGCTCCCCCCTCTGATCCGCTTTGACGGACAACGAGACGTAGTGGCTCGCGTACAGGGGCCTGCCTTCGGTACGGAGAAGCAGGTCCTCGGCGTCGACCTCCGCGCCTTCGGGCAGCGCGCCGAGCGCTTCGCGAAGCTCCTCCAGACCGAGGGGCGCGATCTCGACGGCGCTTCGCGGGACGGCCGCGAGCGCTTCGGGCACGACGGGGGAGTCGGAGACGCAGATCGGAATGATCGGAGAGAAGTCGCGGAACTTCTCGATTACGCGCGCGAGGAGCTCGTGAGAGCCCCTGCCGAAGGCGTGAAACTGCTCGCACACGACGATGGGCGGAAGGCCTTTGCGGTCCATGAATCGGATGTAGGCGAGCAGGTAGTGGCAATAGGCGGCGAAGAAGTCCTCCTCGAAGTGGTCCGCGCACGTCTCGAGCTCGAGGACGCTCTTTCGCTGCTCCCAGGCCGCCCGTTCGGCCGGCTTCAGGTACTCGGGCACTCGGTCCATGAAATCGGGGCGGAGACTCTCGATAAACGGCGCCGCGGAGGGAAGCCCGTCGGAGGCGGAGAAGAGCGTGAGCCAGGGCGGATTGCCCTCCGCCGCCGCGAGCCTGCGAAGCGCCGCGCTCACGTTCTGGCTCTTGCCGCAGAGCGGGAGGCCGTAGACGTGAACCCACCCGGGAGGCCGCTCGCGGTTGACGAGGGGCGTGAGGATGGAAAGCAGAAGCTCGACCACCGGCTCGCGCACGAGGAAGTCGTGCACGAGCCGGTAGGAGTGCCCCATCCGCTCGGATCGGCCGAGGACGTCGGCGAACTCTCCGGCCGGCCGCACGATCAGCAGCCCTTCCAAGCGAGATCTGAGGCGGTCGCCGATCCGCAGGATATCGGTCCGATCGGAGACGAGCGAGCTCTGCGCCAAGCGCGCGAGCGCCAGTCCCGGATTGAGGTCGTCGAACTCCTCGGCGTACACGGTGAAGCCCTGAAGCTCGCGCCGTCGCTGCAGGAGGATCTCGTAGACCCGATACACGAGCTCGGCCTGCGCCTCGGCGGTCTTCCCCTCCGGATCGACGGAGAGCAGCAGCATCCCCTTGTCCGCCACCACGGCGTTCCCGCCGCTGTACCGAACGAGACCCGTAATGCTCTCGACGAGGCCTGCGACCACGCCGCCTCGAAGCTTCGCGAGCTGCCGGTGACCGCTTATCTCGACAAGCAGGTACACCATACCTAGAGCTCAAGCGGCGGGGGCGCCGTCCCGCCTTCCCAAAGCTCGCCGTCCTCCTTCGTGAAGGGACGCCCGTACACGAGCTCGAAAAGATAGCGAAAGTCCTCGGGCTGAATCTCGAGAAACTGCACGCCGAAATAACAGGTGAGCGCGTCCTCGTACTTTCTCATGATTCTCGAGCCGATGACCATTTTCCTTTCCTTCACGACGAGGACCACCGGAACGTCCGTGTAGATCATCAAGCCGTCCTTCAGCTTCGCCGAGTTGTGGGCGAAAAGCATGCCGGAAGCGCTCAGGTTGAGGATCTGCGTCTCATAGCGCTCGGAGTCGACATCGGCCCCCTTGAAATAATTGTTGATCTTCAGCGAGTAGGCGAGGACCTGGGAGAACTGCAGTACGTGGTCGACGAGATCTTGATCGAAGTCCTTGGTCTTGCTGAGGAGATACACGTAGCCGATGACGTACTCGTGAAAGAGTATCGGGCAATAGAGCTCGGAGACGACGCCCTGCTTCCGCTTCCGCTGAAGAAGCGCAGCAAAGTTCTCGCGAAAGATTTGCGGCGCGCCGATCTCGCTTCCGGCCTTCGCAATCATCTCCCGGGTGATGAATCGCTCGCCGCGCTCGCTGTCCCCAAGAGGCAGCCCGCCCTCGGCGCCCGTGATGAGCAGCATCTTGGCCGTCTTCGCGATGATCTCCTCCTCATAGCCTGAGGGCTGGCGGTCGCGGAACATCATGACGCTGTTCTCGGTGCAGCGCGCCGAGACCGACTCGCGGAAGGACCTGACAAGCTCCGCGATGCTTTCGGGCCGAAACTTGTCGGAGAACTGCGGCTTGTCGACGGGATCGTACTCCTCGGACTTCGGAAAGTTGAGCTCGACTTTCGTGCTCGACAGCGTGAAGTAGGCCTTCGTCCCGACCGGCGGGAGCACCCGCTCGTACTTGCGCTGCAGGTTCTTGTACAGGCCTTTCGGATAGGCGACCGTGACCTGGCGGTCCTCGACGTTTCGCGCGCGCGTGGTGAACGTCATGACGTGGCCAAAATAGGAGAAGAACACCCGCAGCCGCTCGTCATGGAGCAGCTTGAGCGGCGCGGCGAGCTCGATGACCATCTCGGAGTCGCTGAGCGAGACGATTCGGCCCTCGGACTCCTGGCGATTGGCGTGGACCTTGACCGGCATCGTCTTGTCGTGGACAGTCGACAGAACGAACTCCTGCTCAATCCTGCTTACACCCGTCCCCATGCTCGGCGCTCCTTAGTCGTTCAGCATCCATTGCCAGGTCGACGGCTCGTAGAGAGACGTCCGTTTGTACTCGCGCGAAAGCGCGCCGAAGTCGGCCTGGATATCGGAGATCTGCCAGCTCTTTTTGACCAGATCGAGATAGACCGCGCCGTCGGTCCTTCCGACGCCGGACATCATGCGGATCCTCGCGTGCGCCTCGCCGCCGTCGATCGTAATGGCGCCGATTCGCACGCTGCGCGGAATGTCCTTGTCGGCGATCGGACCGTCGAGCACGTGGAGGAGAATTTCGCGCTGGTCCTGGCTTATCACGCCCACCTCCACCTTGCCCTTCGCGAGAGCGGCAAAAAACGCGGAAATGACCGCAGCCACCCTGCTCGACTCCGCCTGGGGCCGGCCTTCCGGCTCGAGCGGCCCGATGACGAAATCGGTGGGGAGGACCGGCGCCGGCGCGCTCAGCGCGAGCAGGGCGGCGTCTCCGGCGAGGGACGCGGCCGCAACGAAGAGGCTCGCCTGAGGGAGCGCTCCCCCCTGACGCGCCACGGGCCCGAGCGTCAAGGGGCGGAGCGCGCCTAACGTCTGCGGCGTCGGCCGCGGACCGGCCGTCGGAGCCCCGGCCTGGCCGGACGGCGCCGGGTGCCGCGAGCACCCTCCGGCTGCCGCCGCGACGAGGAGGATGATGAAGGCAAGCCGCGAACGCACATGACTCCGCACTATGGACAGTTTTACCAAATGAACCCCTTGCCTGTAAAGAAGCGGCTCGCTCGGCAGGAAGGATATGGACACGGGCTTCCCGAGGTCCTATAACGGTCAGATGGAAGACCGGCAAGCGCTCCTCCGGGGCGCACGATGAGCGCGATCGCGGAGGCCCTCGATCATCTCCACAACGCCTACACCGAGCCCATTCGGGATCCGCTGTGGCACAACATCGACCTTTCCCCCGAGCTCATGCGAATCGTGCGGGAGCGCGCCTTCCAGAAGCTCGGCGGCATCAAGCAGCTCGGTCCGGCCTATCAGGTCTACCCGGGGGCGACGCACACCCGGCTCAGCCACAGCCTCGGGGTCTTCCACCTCGCGCGGAGGGTCATGATCGCGCTCCTGCGGTCCGATCCCTCCGTCGATCTGTCCGTGGAGGGCGTGAAGGCCTTTCTTTGCGCGGCGCTGCTGCACGATCTCGGCCACTTTCCCTTCGCCCACTCGCTGAAGGAGCTTCCGCTGAAGGAGCACGAGCGGCTCGCGGCCGAGCAGATCGTGGACTCCCCCCTCTCGGAGACCATTCGAAGCGCGCTCGGCGTCGATCCCGGGCTCGTCGCGGGGATCGTCGATACGCAGCTTCCGCTCGCCGGCGCGGAGGTCTCCTTTTTCCGCGGGATCCTCTCCGGCGTGCTCGATCCCGACAAGCTCGACTATCTCAACCGCGACGCCTATTTCTGTGGCGTCCCCTACGGAGTCCAGGACACCGACTTCGTCATCAGCCGCATGCGCCCTCACCGGACCTGGGGCATCGCCGTGGACGCCCAGGGCGCCACGGCAGTGGAAAACGTGCTCTTCTCCAAGTACCTCATGTACCGCACGGTCTATTGGCACAAGACCGTCCGCGTCGCCACCGCGATGATCAAGAAGGCGGTCTACCTCGATCTTCGCGAGGGCCTCGTGAAGCCCGAGTCCCTCTACGGCCTCGACGACGTGGAGTTCTTCGCCCGATTCTCCGCGCTCAAGGGACCGGGGGGAGAGCTGATCCGAAGGGTGAGCGAGCGGAATCTGCTCAAGACCGCCTCGGAGGAAACATTCGCTCCCGGGGACGGGGTCCACGGCGGCCTCCTCGATCTCGACACGCGAGCCGAGCGGGAGCGCCTCATCGCTCTCAGGCTCTCGCGGGAGCTCGGCGTCCGAGTCCCGCCGGAAAGCGTCATCATCGACATTCCCGAGCCGATCTCCTTCGAGGTCCTCGTGCCGATCGTCGCCTCGGCGGGCGAGGAGCGCTTCTCCGACAGCGACTCGGTATTCCGCGATCCGGTCGTCGAGGGCTTCGGCCGGACCCTCCGAAAGGTCCGGCTCATGCTTCCGGCCGACGTCGCCCCGAGAGTTCGCAACCCCGACGAGCTCATCCGTACGCGCTGAAAGCGCCGCGCGGATCGACCTTGCTTGAATCAATCGGCATTCTGCACTACATTACCTGGAGGATGGGGAGAGGGAATGAAGTACTCTAAGCTCATGAAAGAGCGAATACGCCGTGTTCGGGTTCTTTTCAAGGAGTTAGGCTACGACCTATTCGAAGGAGAGCGACAGGAGGAAACGTACACCGCGAGCTTCGAGCAAGGCGATTCCTTCCAGGGCGGATTCTACATCGACAGCGACAATAAGTTCCTGGAAATCGCCTACACCTTCACCTTCTCTCCCAAGCTCGCCGCGATCGTCCAGCAGAAGCTCGAGGAAATGCTGAAGGTCTGCTACGAGTACGGATGCTACCTCAATATCCAGAAAGAGGAGAACGGCGACATCAGCTTCTCGATATTCTCGAAGGTCTATTTCGCGGGGTTGAACTATTACAGCCTTCGCGAGACGCTGAAGGACTTCCAGGAGTCCATCGAAGCTCTCAAAGAGCTCATCGAGATCGAGAAAGAATGAGCGAGGACGGACGCGCGTGAAGGTGCATAACCTTCTCGAGGATCTCGTCTTGAAGACCGTCGACGATCTCTTCGACGAGGAGGAGCTGAACGGACGGCAGGGCTTCTGCACGTGCCACCAGTGCCGCCTCGACGTCATGTGCTACGTCCTGAATCGGCTCACGCCGCAGTACACCGTTTCGGGTCGGGGGCTCGCTCACCTTCTCGCCGACTACCGCGACCAGCTTCAGACGACAGCCGACCTCGTGGCGCTCGTGAACCGGGGCATCCAGACGGTCTCCGCGACCATGCGCCCGCAGTTCGCGCACGACGGACAGATCGCGGCGTCGGAAGCGGCGCTCCCTGACGGGCCTCTCTGGAGCTTTCCCGTGATCGAGGGAAGAGTGCTGAACGGCGCGACCTTCGAGCCGGTGAGCGGGGTCTCGGTGGCGCTGCTTCGCGAGGGGAAACTCGCGCCGATGATCGACCGGAACTGGCAAAACCCGTACCCGGTCTCCGACCACACGGCGGGAAGCTTCTACTTCTGGCCTTCCCCCGCGCAGGCGACGAGGCCTGAAGAAACGATGACCTTCGACTTCGAGCTCTCGATCGCGACCCAGGAGTACGAGACGCTCCACCACTTCTTCAAGATCGAGCTCACCTCCGAGCGGACCTACTCGGGCTCGCTCCACTATCACCGCGCCTTCAAGACCGACAATCTCGTGCTCTTCCCCCGCGGCTCGTCGGAGGAGCTCACCGGATAGCCTCGAGGCTCCTTGGCCTCAGTACTGCTCCGAATGAATTTGAATGTCGTGAAGCCGGCCCGGCACCTCGTTCTCGACGAGCGTCATCGCCTTTTGGAGCACCGACTCGCCGAAGCTGCGCGAGTTTGAGACGTACGCCGCGCCGATTTGCGAGAACGAGAGGGAATCCTGCAAGTCGACCTCCGACACCGCGAGCTTGTAGCGCCGGTAGAGCTTGTCCTTCAGCGATTTCACCACCCGCCGCTTGTCCTTGATCGAGCCGATCCCCGGCAACTCGATGATGAACTGAACCATTGAGACGACCACCGCGCTTCCTTCTCTTTCTCGCTCGGATCTCGCCACGCGAGCGGCAATGTTTACAACTGACTGGATTTCTCCAATAATATCCCAATCGTGAGGATGAGGAAAGTCGCACTTCCCCTGGTGCTCGCCCATGCGTCTTGCCTTCTCGTCCTCGCGCAAGAGCTGCCGCTTCCGGGGACCGAAGCCCTGCCGAGCGTCTTCGCGACCCAGCTCGGCAGCCCGGACGTCCAGCTCCTCCTCTCCGGAACCTGGCAGTCGCAAATGACCGAGTCGCTCGGCTGGACTTTTGACTCGACTCCCGGCGAGCCGATCGGCCCCCTTTCCTCGGCGGCCTTTCCGACGATGACGCAGGGGTTCGCCTTCACGCAGCAGCCGGATCTCACGGTGTCGCTCCAGCTGCTCGATCGTTACTTCCTGAAGGCCTCGTTCCTCGACTCGACGCTCCAGACCCCGGGCCCGACCCTGCCCCTCGACCTCAATACCTTCGAGCTCGGCTACAACGGCAAGCCAGGAGAGTTTCTTCAATCGGTGCGCGTGGGCAATACCGACACCAACATGGGACAGTACGGTTTCGTGAAGTTCCCGGACGCGCCCCGAAACTCGATCGGCATCTCGGCCCGGTTCGGGACCGACACGGCGACCTACGAGGCCATGCTCCGCTACGAGCCGGAGAACTTCCAGACGAAGACATTCATCGGGAACTCCGAGCTCACCGAGCAGCAGACCAATCCCGGCGCCTACCTCGACGGGAGGTTCTTCTATCTGCCGGACGCCAACGTGACCGGCGTCCAGGTGTTCATGGAAGACGGCTCCGGCACCATCAAGGGGAGCGACGGCCATTGGTACCGGCCGGCGACCACCTCGGACGTGGTCATCTCCTCGTCGCAGGGGTACGTCTTCTTCACCAAGACCCTGCCCGGCCGAGCGGTGGTCTACTACACGGTCAACGGCTCGCCGGTGGGGTCGCCCGGCCTCGGCGCGGGGTTCCTCCCCCCCACCGACGCCTCCGGCGCGATCGATCCCAACGGGACGCCGGTGAACTTCAACTGGAACACCGCCTACCGCGTTCCCGGCCAGACGACGACGACCGCCCTGTCGAGCCTGCAAGTGACGGTGAGCGGGCTCCCGGGGCTCCTCATCAGCCAACCCGGAGTCTTCTCGCCCTTCGAGGCTTGCGACACCTACTCGCTTCCGCAAGGCTACTCCGGCACCTCGCCGAGGATCTACGTGCTCCTCGTCCCGAAGGGAAGCGAGAACGGCGTGGCGATCCCCGCGCAGGCGAACCCGAGCGCCGGCACGGTCACCGTCCTCGGGCCTCCGGGGGACACCGGCTCGGCGGCGCCGAACCCCCGGTCGATCGCGGCGAGGTTCCCGTTCGCGGCGACCTTTCCCGATATCTACAGCGCGGGGGTGGGCCGCGAGCCCGCCGATCTCGACCAGGAGATCCTGGTTCAGGTTCTTTCGTCGGTGAGCGGCTACCAGCTCGACACCGACGTCCTCCCGGGCTCGGTCTCCGTCCTTCGAAACGGCGTGGAAGAGGACCGGTTCTCGGTCGACTATACCTCCGGCCTCCTCACGTTCACCGTCGATATCGCCGCCACCGATCTCATCGTCATCAACTACCGCACCACGGATGCGCAGGGACAGGGAGGAGATCTCCTGCTCGGGCTCGGCGCGAACTTCGACCTGCTGCCGACCGTCGGGCTCGACGTCGGCGCGGGGCTTCAGTGGGCGGCCTTCACGCAGGCCTACACCGACGTGCAGGGAACCGCCACCGGGTCGGCGATCATCGGCGTGGGGCTGAACTACACCACGACCAATCTCAAGGCGCAAATCCGAACGGGATTCTCGCTCTCCAGTCCCGACACGACGGGCGAGTTCCGCCTGTTCGGGATGGAAGATAGCGGGTCGACGCTGTCCATCACGGACCAAAACGAGCTGCCCTCAAGCGCGCCCCCCTTGAGCGAGGACGCCGCCCTCGGGAATCCGGTGGGAAGCTTCTCGCAAGCGACGCGCGGCGAGCTCTTCTACAAGGACTACAACTCCTACGGAAGCACGAGCACGGCGCTCGAATCGATCGACTGGGCGATCCCCTCGAACCAGATCTACCCGTATACGAACGGCTCCCGGATCGGTCCCTACCCGGTGTGGGACTCGAACTACGGCATGGTCATGGTCATGGACTACGCGCTCACGTCGACTCAGAACTGGGTAGGCGCTCAGATCCCGATTCCGAGCGCGCCGCAGGATCTCACCGACGTGACCGACCTCACCTTCTCGCTGAGCAGCATGGCGACCTCCGGGACGGTGACCGCCTACATCCAGATCGGAGCGATCAGCGAAGACCTCGAGGGAAGCGGCATCCTCGAGTCGAGCTCGTCGACGAACAGCATGGAGTTCCCTTTTCACCAGGGAACCATGGTTCTCTACGTCGGCGGCGGCGCAGGGCAGGGGCAGCTCGACACCCCCGCGACAACGACCGCGAGCGCGTCCACCGGAATCGCGACCTTCACGGGCGTGGGCGCGGGGTCGGGGGGCACCGGGAACTTCACGAGCACCACCACGCCGACGTCGGCGGCGGGCATCACGCCGGTGAGCGTCTATTCGGAGGACATGAACGGAAACGGCATCCTCGACCAGGAAAACGCGAGCCTCGTCGTGACGAAGCCCCTGAGCGTCCCGGCCGCGGGCTCGGGCTGGCAGACCGTCGACATACCCCTGACTGCCTCCGATCGCGCGCTCCTGACCGCCGCAAGCTTCGTTCGCATCATCATCGTCGCCTCCGCGGGCTCAAGCGCCTCGGGAAAGCTCCTCATCACGAACATCACCTTCGCGGGCTCGCCCTTCCACGTCGCGACGACCGCGGAGGCGACCGGATCGGCCGAGGAGGTCGGCGACCCGCAGCCTCCCGGCGCCCAGCTCACCGACCGCTATCCCGAGGTGAACACCATTTTTCACCCGGACGGCCAAATCAACAAGGTCCTGGAAGTCAACTGGAACAATACGACCAGCCAGGACGCCGTCACGCTCACCGGGTATCCCCCCCCGGTGACCCCTGGGAACTACAAAGACCTCTGTTTCTATCTCCTGCAGCCGGCGGGCGTCTCCGAGGCGCTCGCCATCAACCTCGTCGACTCCGTGAAGCTCGGAATCCACCTGACGTTCACCCCCGGCTCGCCGGGAGTCTGGCACAAGTACAGCATCGACCTCCTCGGAAATCAGCTGCTCGAGGACGGCGCCGCGATCGGAGGAGCGACCGTCACCGTCGACTCGGGCGCCTCCCAGCTCGCGACGATGACGATGACGGTCTCGGGCGCGGGCGCGGGAACGTTCTACATCGACGAAGTTCACTTCGAGAACTCCGTCATCCAGGCGGCCTTCGGCGCTGATCTGAAGGTCGACTACTCGCGACCCGGCGTGCTCTTCTCGGCGCGAGGCGTCCCCCTCGTCTCGAACCTCACGATTCACGAGCAGGCGGCGGCGAGCGGCGCAGGCTTCGCGAGCGGCTTCACGAGCTCTCAGGACGTGCCGACCGCTTCGACGTCGACCCAGGTCGGCGCCGACCTTGCCTTCGTGAACTTTTCGGGCTCTTTCGGCTACGACTGGACCTCCGACTACACCACCATCTCCGGGGGACACTCGGTGAGGGTGCCCCTCGGGCTCGTCACCTTCGGCGACACCTATACGCAGAGCGTCGCGGAA
This sequence comes from Spirochaetia bacterium, assembly GCA_030041455.1. Lineage (GTDB taxonomy): Bacteria > Spirochaetota > Spirochaetia > DAHUYW01 > DAHUYW01 > DAHUYW01. Next base: position 2,898 of record JASHNV010000058.1, on the reverse strand, counting down.
AGCGGCGCGGGCAACGCCCCGCAGGCGGGGGCTCTCGCGAGCGTCGCGGGCGGCGCCGAGACCACGACCCCCGTTTCGAGCCCGGCCTCCGTGGCTCTGCCGACCTCGGGCATCAGCTTCGCCCACGGGACCACGGCGGCGCTCGTGCTCCCATCGGTGGCGAGCATCAATTTTACCGACACCTCCTCCACGCTCGCGGGCGGCCTCAGCCAGGTATGGAACGGAACGCTGAACTCGCAGCTCCACGCGCCCGTCTCGCTCAACGTGACGACCGAGCTCCAGAACACCGTCGCGACCTTCAACCCCTACTCGGCCGACTACTTCGCGAACTGGGCGGACAGCTTCCAGCTGCTCGGGCTCTACTCGGATCCTCTCGAGGAGAGGATCGGCAACGCGACCGTCGACCTTCTCTGGCAGGGCAAAGGCATCGGGGCCGAGATCAAGCAGCAGGCGAGCTACGACAGCTCCGTCTCCGACGCTCGCTATCAGGCGAACACGGGCACGACGTCGCTCTCGCTTCCCATCACGATCGGAAGCGGCGGTCCGCTCGCCTTCCAGCTCGCTCCCGTCTACTCGCGCGCCGTCGGAACGACGCTCTACACCCCGGACGACGTCGCTCTCACCGACGACCTGTCCTCGTACGGCGCGGGGCTCGCCACGATGCCGGTCGCCGCGACTGCCATTCCCCTCGTCGAGCTCTTCGACAACGCGACGAACGTGAATTTCACGAACGAGACGAACGGGCTTCTCGCCGCCTCCTACACGCCGGAGCTTTCGCTCCAGGCCAACCGGACGCCCGGCTCGCATCTCAGCGACCTCTTCGTGCCTTCCTACCTCATGGTGTCGCTTGAGCGCGCGCTCGAGCGGCAGGCCGATACCGTGAACGACACCCTGTCCTGGGAGGTGGACGTCCGCACCGACGCGCTCAACCTGTTCGGACGGCAGGGCGTCTACCACCTGTTTCCCTTCTACAACACCGAGGAGCTCTCGGAAACCGTCGACGTCAAGGACAGCATCCAGAGCTCGGAGATCGGCGACCAGGGCAGCGCCTTCGTCGAGAACACGCTCACGTTCTACGGCGACCAAAAGGCGCAGCTTTCCTTCGATAACCGGCTCACCTACGCCTGGGGAACCATCGTGGGCTTCTCCGATAACCTCGTCTCCTCGTTCGTCTGGCACAGCTCGGTCTCCCCGACCTTTCTCGTTCCGGGCTTTCCGGCGCAGATTCAGAAGGGAATGTACCTCGAGCACACCGAGTCGCTCACGATCGCAAGCGAGCCGGACGTGATCGTCAACTCCTTTCAGCTCACGGCGACCCACGAGAGCGCGCTCGTCTTCACGAAATACGGGAAGATCGCCGCGACGCTCGGATTCGGGATCCAGACGAACGAGATCGCGGTCGACGAGACGAGCTACCTGTTCGGCCTCACCTTCGGGATCGAAGGCAAGCTCTCCTTCTAGGAGATCGTAGGAAGTAGATTTTCTTCGGGAGGGATGGAGAAAGAGAAGAGAATCCGATCTGCTGGGTCGTGGCAGAGAAGAGCTACCGACGATGGGCTCCGAGCTATCCATGCCTGCTTCCCCGTCACCGAAGGAATGGTTGCCGAAGGACCACCTGGTGTACTGTGTCCTCGAGGTGGTGGAGGAGGTTGACCTAGGGCGATCGAGGCGAAACTTCGGCGGAAGGATCATCGGGGGAGCGGCCGTATTCGCCGCGGATGATGACGGCGCTGATGGTCTACGGCTCCTGGGAGGGGACATCCTCATCGAGGCGACGTGAGCAGCGTTCGCGCGAGGCCATCGTGATGTGCTCATCCATTAGCGCTTCCTCGTTCTTCGGACGAGCGCGCAATGCGTTCTCCGCTCCGAGCTGGAGTCGGTCCTTCCGCTCCTCGATCTCCGCCATCGTCAGCCCATGGTGCCGCGCTGCCTCCCCACGCCGGTCTCGCCCTTCGGCAGACTCAAGCACCAACGCCGCCTTCCGCTTCGTGGTCGATCGCTGCCCGTTCTCCAACGATCCATCGCTCGTCTTCGTACCCCCTATACGTCTTCATCCTGCCATGTCTTCAAGGTGGACCCGATTTCACGGGGAGCCGTAGAGATTTGTCGCGGTCTGGTTTCCTCCGTTTGCCGAGAGTCGTCGCCTCGCGTTCGCCAGGTGAAGTGCGCTTGGTCGCCGATCAGCGCGGAACGTCATGCACCCGCGCTGATCGGCTGATCTTGGTAGACGTCCGGCGAGGCTCTCAGCGACGAGGTCCGAGGAATCGACGACCTCGCGCCGGCGATGATCGGGCGGCAGTGGACGCTGTCTACTGAGCGCGGCATACCCTCGGCGGAACGGCGGGCATCGGCCTTGGCGCCGTCGGAGGATAACGGGCTGAGAGCGCCGGCGGCGGAAGTCTGGCGGTCAAGGTAGCGGAAGGGTCCCTCCAGGGCCGGCGGTTTCACATGCAGGAGGCCGGACGAATACGACTCAGCACGGGACGCCGTCGAAATGTCATGCGACGAACCGTATGCGGCTAAACCCAATTCTCTAGCGTCAATCGCGGCACGTGTCGGAATTCTTTTTCGTTGTTTGTGACGAGTGCCGCACCCTCGGCCAATGCATGAGCGGCTATGAGCAAATCCATGGGTCCGATCAATTGGCTCTCTCGTTCAAGCGCCGCTCTGAGTCGCCCATACTCATGTGCGGCCATCTGGCCAAATTCCACGATCCGAAAAGGGTGAGGAACCCAACGAGTGCATTTCTGCTTTGCTCAGGCCGAAGACTCTTTGCAGCGCCAAACTCCAGTTCGGCCACTTTCACCGTGTGGAGATACCGATCGTCTCGATCGGAAGCGACTGAATACGTTCCACGACCGATTGCAGACGGTTATTGATGATGTAGATGTTGGTGTC
>JASHNV010000057.1 GCA_030041455.1 Spirochaetia bacterium | reverse complement strand
ACGGCAGCCTGGAAGCCACCATACTAACGGAGATCAAACTCTAGGGTAACCGACGCCTAACAGCCGATGCGCACCGTTCACTCGGGTTGTTACCCAAGAACCGATAACCTTTTCCAGAAAAGCGAGGCATGTACGGTTATGACCAGACACTTTCGACACAAGCATCTTCTCCTCTCGGCGGCGGTGGCGTTCGCCGTTGCGACCGCGGCCGCATGGGCCGGCGGCTCAAAGGAGGCCACGACCGCCATGGCGAGCGGCGCCGCGGGCGGCAAGATCTCGATTCTCGAGACCGGATCGACGCTCCTCTATCCGCTCTTCAACCTTTGGGTGCCCGATTACACCGGGAGCCACCAGAACGTGCAGATCACGACGCAGGGCACCGGGAGCGGGACCGGCATCGCGATGGCGTCGAACGGGACGGCTCAAATCGGGGCTAGCGACGCCTACATGAGCGAAGCGCTCCTCACGAAGCATCCGGGAGTCCTGAACATCCCGCTCGCGATCTCGGCTCAGCAGATCAACTACAACATCCCCGGCCTGAACAGCCAGCAGCTGAAGCTGAGCGGCCCCGTCCTCGCGGGGATCTACGGCGGCAAGATCACCTACTGGGACGACAGCGCGATCGCTTCCCTGAATCCCGGCGTGAGCCTTCCGCACAACGCGATCATCCCCGTGCACCGCACCGACGGAAGCGGCGACACCTTCATTTTCACCCAGTACCTCTCCGCCGCGTCGTCTGATTGGCAATCGAGCGTCGGCGCGGGCGTGAGCGTGAGCTGGCCGCCGGTCCAGGGCGGAATCGGCGCGGAGGGGAACCCCGGAATGGTTCAGGCCCTCCAGCAGAACGCCAACTCGATCGCCTACGTCGGCATAAGCTGGCTGGACCAGACCAACAAGGCCGGGCTCGGCGAGGCGCAGATCGAGAACAAGGACGGAAGCTTCCTGCTTCCGACCGCCGACACCATCAACGCCGCGGCGCAGGCCGGATTCGCGAGCACGCCGACCGACGAGCGCATCTCCCTCATCTTCGAGCCCGGAGCGAACTCCTATCCCATCATCAACTACGAGTACGCCCTCGTGGCCAAGAGCCAGCCGAGCGCCGCGATGGCCGACGCCCTGAAGTCCTTCCTCGCCTGGGCGCTCGATCCGAACGGGGGCGAATCGGCGACGTATCTCGCGAGGGTCCACTTCCAACCCCTTCCCGCGTCGATCATAAAGCTCAGCCAGGCTCAGATCGATCAGATCGGGAGCTGACGTGCGCCGTCGGCTCATCAAGGACGCGTTGATCAGGAGCGCTTGCGGCATTTTCGCCGCAAGCGCTCCGTTCTTCCTCATCGCGGTCCTCTTGGTCATGCTCGTCTTCGCGTGGCCTTCCATTCTCTTCAACGGCGCCCGCTTCCTCTGGTCGGTCCCGTGGAGCGTCGGTGACCTCTACAGCGGCGCCACGATCGTCCACAACGGGATCACCGCTCCGAAGGGGGCGGAATACGGCATGCTCGTCTTCCTCGTCGGGACGCTCCTCACCTCGTGCGTCGCGCTCGTCATCGCGATTCCCCTGAGCCTCGGAGCGGCTCTCTTCTTGAGCGAGATCGCGCCGAGGCGCGTCGCCTCCCTGCTCGGGGCCCTCGTCGAGCTCCTCTCCGGGGTGCCGAGCGTCGTCTTCGGGCTCTGGGGCTTCGAAGTGGTCGCGCCGCTCGTTCGCTCCGGCATCGGCCCCGTTCTCACGAGGGCGCTCGGCTTCATCCCGCTCTTCCGGGGCCCCGTCGGGACGGGCGTCGGCCTCCTTTCGGCGGGAATCGTGCTCGCGGCGATGGTCATTCCGATCATCACCGCAGTGAGCCGCGACGTTTTGCAGAACGTCCCGCGCGACCTTCGGGAGCAGGGAATCGCGATGGGCATAACGCGATGGGAGCTGATCCGCACGATCGTTCTTCCCCACGCCCGAAGCGGCATCAACGGAGCCGTCGCGCTCGGGCTCGGCCGGGCGCTCGGCGAGACGATGGCGGTCCTCATGGTGAGCGGCTCCGCCGTGAACTACCTCCCGCGCACCGTCTACAGCCCGGTCGGCACGATGGCGGCGAATATCGTCGCCCTCCTCGACAGCGCGATGACCGACTCGACCGGCATGGCGCTCCACGCCCTCGCGGAGATCGCCCTCGTCCTTTTCGTCGTCACGCTCGTCGTCAACATCCTCGTGCCGGTCGTCGCGCGGGGCATGGTCCGCCTTTCGGCGCTCCTTCCCACCGCCGGCGGAGAGGCGGGCCGGTGATGGCCGTCAAGGGACATCGGTCGCGCGTCGCGAAGGACCGGCTCATGATCGGGCTCATGCTCCTCGCGACCGCCGTCTGCCTGCTTCCGCTCGTCGACATCCTCCTGATCGTGACGCTCCGCGGCGTGCGGAGCCTGTCGCTCGCGACGCTCCTCACGCCGACCTCGGGCGTCGCCGGCGGCCTTTCGAACGCGATTGTCGGGACGCTTCTCCTCGTCTTCGGCGCCCTTCTTCTCGCCACGCCCCTCGGAATTTGCGGCGCGCTGTTCGTGAGCGAGCTCGCGCCGAGGAAGGTCGCGTCGTTCATCCGCAGTGCCTCCGAGACGCTCACGGGCGTGCCCTCGATCGTCGTCGGATACTTCGGCTACGTCACGATGGTCGTCTGGTTCGGCTGGGGGTTCTCGCTGCTCGCGGCCGCCATCACGCTCACGATCATGATGCTCCCCTACATCCTGCGCTCCGCGGACCTCGCCATGCAGAAGGTCCCCGAGGAACTCCGCCTCGCGTCGCTCGCCCTCGGCGCCACCCACGCCTCCACGGCGCTTCGCGTGGTGCTGCGCGCCTCGATTCCCGGCATTCTCACCGGTGTGATCCTCGCGACCGGCATCGCGATGGGGGAGACCGCTCCCCTCATCTACACCGCAGGCTGGTCGAGCTACATGCCCACCGGACAGCTCTTTCACTCTCCGGTCGGCTACCTTACCTACGTCGTGTGGACCTTCATCAACGAGCCGTTCGACTCGGCGCACGCGCTTGCGTACTGCGCGGCCTTCGTCCTGATCCTCCTCGTTCTCTGTTTCAACATCGTCGGCAGGTTTGTCGTGCGTCGAAGCGGGTCCTGATCCGCGCTCGCGACGCCCATTTCAAGCGGGGAGGGGCTTCGATCTCGGCGGAAGCTCAGACCAGGTACGGAATGAGCTTCCAGCGAACCCTCAGCCGATACTCTTGGTACTCGCTCCCGTATGCCTCGATCAACTTTTCCTCTTCGAAGGTGGCAAAAGCGTACGCGACCAGGCCCCACAGCACCACGAGCAGCGTACCAACGATCGATCTCGTGATCAGGGACAACCCGAGCGGCCACAAGGTGTCACAAAGATAGAGAGGATGACGCACGACGCCGTAGAGTCCGGTCGTGCGAAGGGGCTCCACCCGGTCGGGCTTCGTGAACGCCCTGATGCGGAGGACCGGCGTGGCGAACATGAGGGCCGAGATGAGCACGGCGAAGCCGACGATCGGGAGGGCGGAGCCCGATCCAAACCTGGGTTGATCGACAAAACCCAGCGGGAGGAGAGCACGGGGAACCTCAGCAAGGGCGACGACGAGAGCTCCAAACGCCGTGCTCCGGCCCGCGCGTCGTCCTCCGACCACGAGAAGGCCGAAAAACCAACCCGCCATCGCCAAAAGGGCCCAAAAGAACGGAGTGTCCAACGGGCTCAACGATTCCGCCATCCGCATGCCTCCGAGTCGAGGGTACTCCCTGACCGTTTCACAGGCAAGGCGGCCATGGTTCCGCCCGGGCTCGCAAAGAGCCCGGCGGAAGCGCCGTCGGAAAATCGAGCGATTTCGGGCCGAGCCCGCGTGATCGGCAGCGGTTCTCCGCTCCTCGTGTCGAAGATCGGAGGAGATCCGCCCGG
>JASHNV010000056.1 GCA_030041455.1 Spirochaetia bacterium | reverse complement strand
GCGCCGGCGGGCGCCGACGCCGATCCCGGGCTCTTCGCGCCGCGCCGGGGCGTGTTCCTCGCCGCTCTCGGCGAGCTTCCCCCGGAGCCTGGCGCGCCTGAGCGCGCGCTCCGCCTCGCGCCGCCGCGCCTTTCCTGGAGCGCGTCGAGTCTCGTCTGCCGATCGGTCCGCTACGCCGAGAAGGAGCGCTGGTGGCGCTTCGTCGCCTGGGAGGAGCGCTGGTCGGTCAAGCTCAGGCGCGCTCGGCCGGGGTCAGGGGCCGAGGATCCTCCGGAGGGCGCTACGTGGCCGGAAACTCGCTCGTGATGACCACGCGGTTTCGTCCGGTCTCCTTCGCCTCGTAGAGCGCGTAGTCGGCGCCGGCGTTGAGCGCCCCGGCCTCCTTGATCTCGGGAAACGACGCGACGCCGCAGCTGAAGGTGACGAAGAACTCCTCGCCGTCCGCCTGCTGCGAGATCCGGGAGAAATTGTCCCGGATCTCGTCCATGATGCGGGCCGCGACGTCCGACTTCGTGTTGAGCAGGATGACGCCGAACTCCTCTCCGCCGTAGCGCCCGATGATGTCGGTTCTCCGCAGGCGCTCCTGGAGCAGCCGCGAGAGGCTCCGCAGCACGCCGTCGCCGGTGAGGTGGCCGTAGGTGTCGTTCACGTTCTTGAAGTGATCGACGTCGATCATCGCGAAGCTCACCGGCGCGCCGAGCCGGGCGGCGCGCACGACCTCCCGCGCGAGCTGCTCCTTGAGATTGGTGTGGTTGAGAAGGCCGGTGAGGGAATCGCGCTCGAGGAAGTAGCGGATGTTCCGCGTCCTCGCGGCGCGGGTCGTGATCGAAAGCACGAGGTGCTCGGGCTTGATCGGCTTGGTGAGGAAGTCGTCCCCGCCGAGCTGGATGGCGGCAAGCTGGCGGTCGAGGTCGGTCTCGACGGAGAGGAAGACGATCGGAATGCCGACGAACGCCTCGTGCTGGCGGATGATCGAAGCGAGCTCCATGCCGTTGCAGCCGGGCATGTACATGTCCATGAGGACAAGCTCGGGCTTCGCCTCGTTCAGGACCGCGATGACGCGCTTCGGATCGAGCGCCACGGAGGTGATCATCCCCGCCTGCTGGAGCACGAGGGCGTAGTAGGCGACCTGCTCGGGATCGTCGTCGACGATCAGAATGTGGTAGGGCACGCTTTCCCGCTCGACGGAGAGCGTCTCCATGCGGTCGATGAGCTTTCCGACGTCGTAGGGCTTGAGAAAGTAGGCGTCGCCCCCCGCGCGGACGACCCGCAGGCGAGTCTCGAAGTCGTCGGTCCGCGACGTGAACATCAAGGTCAGGCGGTCGTCCATCTTCGCTTTGAGCCTCGCGAGGAGCTCCTGCGCCTTCGGGTCTTCCTCGAGGACGGAGGCGTCGAGGAGGGCGAGGTGCTTGGCGCCTTCGCCCGCGGCTTCCTCGAGCTCCGTGAGGCTCGCGAGGCGCTGAACGGTGTAGCCGAAGTAGCCGAGCTGGCGGGAGAGGTCCTTGACCACTTCCACGTCGTGATCGAAAAGGAGGAGGGTCTTCTTGGAAGGCGCCCACTTCGCGCTTCCCCCCTTCGCGGTGAATATTTCCATCTCATTCTCCGGTTCGCGTGCCTGCTCAAGCGCCATGAGCTCGCTCACATGGCGGTCCACCTCATCGAGAAGCTCCGATGAAAGCGGCGCGTCCTCGCTGATCATTCCATCGAGGAGCGTCTCGAAGCGCCTGGAGCGCTCCGAAAGCGAGCGGAATCCGAAGGTCGCGCCCGCGCCCGCAAGCTTGTGGACCTCAACCCGAAGCTCGGAAAGACGCGCCCTGTCCGCCCTGCCCACCCGCAGCGCGGCTCGGATCGAGACGATCCCCTCGATGCGGGAGGAAAGCTTGTGCCGAAAATCCCTGCCGAGCGCGAGGAGTTTTTCCTGAAGCGACGGGGAGAGATCGCCCACTCGACCTCCTCGGACGGTTCCTAGGTTCGAACCTCTACGACTATAAAGGAGCGGCCTGAAATGTGCAATCAATCGCTTGAGGCGGGGAATTCTTGCCTTTCGCCTGTCTTATCTATAATATCTTGCCGTGATCAAGCCGGGAGGGATGAAGCAGTTTGCCGCGGAGGTGCTCGCGAACGAGCCAGTCGCGGAGGGCTACTTCGAGATGCGCTTCGCGTGGCCTCAGGCGACCCCGCCGCTTCCCGGCCAGTTCATCTCCGTCAAGAGCTTCGGCACCACCGATCTCGTGCTCAGGCGGCCCTTTGCCGTGGCCGATTACGGCTCGGAGGTCGCCGCGATCATCTTCCAAAAAAAGGGCCCCGCCACCGCCATGCTCGCCGGCCTCCGGGCCGGGGACTCGATCGACGTCATCGGCCCGCTCGGGAACACCTTCCCCGATCCCGGCGAGCGGAGGCCCGTCCTCGTCGGAGGCGGCGTCGGGCTCGGTCCGATCCTCTATTTCGGGAATTGGCTCGCCGACCGGGGCAAGCGGCCGCTCGTCGTGCTCGGCTTCCGCTGCTCCGCCTTGGTGCCCGACCTCGCGGCGCGATGCCGCTTCCGAGCGGTCGTCTGTACCGACGACGGCTCGGAGGGCGAGACAGGCACGGTGATCGACTACCTCCGCGCCCTGCCCGGGGACGAGCTCTCAGGCTCGACGGTCTACGCGTGCGGTCCGGAGCGCATGATGGCGGGCTGCCACGCGCTTGCGGGCGACCGTTCGATCGACTGCTGGGTCTCGATGGAGCAGGTCATGGGCTGCGGCGTGGGGGCGTGCCTCGGCTGCGCGATCCCGATCGTGGAGGGCGGCGGGTATGCCCGCGTCTGCACCGAGGGGCCGGTTTTTCCCTCGAGGACCGTGAAGTGGACCTCACCGTAAAGGTCGGCCGGACGGTCCTTCCGAACCCGGTCGGCGTCGCGTCGGGCACGTTCGGCTACGGGAGCGAGTACGAGCGGCTGATCGATCTCGACCGAGTCGGCGCGCTCTTCACGAAGGCCGTCACGATCGAATTCCGCCCCGGCAACCAGGTTCCGCGGATCGTCGAGACGTCGAGCGGGATGCTCAACTCGATCGGGCTCGCGAACGTCGGGGTCGAGCGCTTCATCGCGGAGAAGTTGCCCTTCCTCTCGACGCTCTCCTGCGCGGTCTTCGCGAACGTCGCGGGCTCTTCGGTCGACGAGTACATCGAGGTCGTCGAGCGCCTCGATCCCCACCGCCTCTCGGGCTACGAGATCAACCTCTCCTGTCCCAACGTCAAGGAAGGCTGCATCGCCTTCGGGACGAGCCCCGCCCAGGTCGAGCGGCTCACCGCCGCCGTCCGCGCGAGGACGGGCGCGCCCCTCGTCGTGAAGCTCACGCCGAACGTCACCGACATCACCGAGATCGCGAGGGCGGCGGAGGCGGGCGGCGCCGACGCGGTGACCTGCATCAACACCGTCCTCGGCATGGTGATCGACGTCAAGACCAAGCGCACGATTCTGCCCGGAGGGACCGGGGGACTCTCAGGCCCGGGGATCCTGCCGATCGGGCTCGCGGCGACCTATCGCGTCGCGCGCGCGGTGGGCATCCCGGTCTTCGGAGTCGGCGGCATCATGGACGCCGACGGCGCGATCCAGTACCTGCTCGCGGGCGCTTCGGCGGTCCAGCTCGGGACCGCGAACTTCGCGGACCCCTCGACGTGCGGAAGGGTCTTGGACGGGATCGTCCGCTACATGGACGAGAACGGTCTCGAGCGCGTCTCGGACTTCGGTCGCTTCATCGATTGAGCCCGCTCACGACGAGTTGGGCGGCGACCGCCTCGAAGACCTCCTCCCCCGCTATGCGCTTCAGCGTCTCGAGCTGGGTCTCAAGCCGCTTCGCGACCGAGCGCTCCTGCGAGATCGCCGCGAGCAGCTCCTTGTCGTAGAGGTAGCCCGCCGCGAGATAGCAGATCGAGACGACGAGCCCTATCGCCTCCCCGACCGCCCTTCCGTCGAGGTAGTGGCGGGAGCGGATCGCCTCGTTCGCGTGCGGAAGCGCCGCCCTCCCGTCAGAGAGCGCGCTTGCGTCGATCGGCCGCGACGCGGAGGCGCCCGCCTGCACGCCGTCTGAAGGGGCCGGGAGCCTCGCGAGCCGCCGCGCGATCGCGAGGAAGGTCGAGAGCGCGGCCTGCAGATCCCCGATCGCCTCCGCCTCGGCGGCGATCGCCCCCCGGCCGTCGCGCTTGATCTGGAGGTACCTCGAGTAGCTGAAGACCCTGAGGTCGAAAAAGAGGCGGTCGAGCTTGGATGCGACGGCGGCAAGCCGCTGGAGATCGCCGAGAAAGAGCTCGGGCGCGAAGACCTGCGCCTTCTCGCCCGACGCGAGCGTCACGCGACCGGTGAGAAAGGCCGTGAAGGAGAGGTTGAACGACCGAAGGAGCCGCGGCATGAACACGACGACGCTCTCCCGGTCGCGGGCGAAGATCCAGCCCTCCTCCTTCCCGATTCCGCTCTCGTAGAAGGCGCCGAGGAGCCCGTAGTCCGGCTCGCCTGAGGGCTCGGTTCGAATGTGGGAATGGATTCGCCCGATCTCCGAGCTCGATCCGCCGAGGCTCAGCACGGCGCTCTTGAGCTCCTCGACGAAAGCGTCGATCTCGCGTCGCAGGCCCTCGTCCACCGCGAACTCCGCGACGTTGAGGATCTCTCCGAGATCGGAGGAGACGAGCTGCTCGAAGGCGAGAAAGCGGCGATACTTGATCATGTTGAGCGTGAGCAGGATGTTGTAGAGGGACGGCATGGCAAAATCCCGATACAGGATACGCTTCGCGAGAATCGAGGCCTGCTCGGCCTTCGCCCGCTCGCCGTTCGGCCCCTCGGCGAGCGCCCGATCGAGCGCCTGCGCCACGAGCTCGGGATCGTCGCTGCGGTAGACGAGCGCGAAGAACCACGTTTCCGGCCCGTGCAGTTTATCGATGAGATCGCGATCGCGGAAATTGAAGGCCCTGAAGTTGGTGACGACGAGCTCCCGGCAGAGCCGGTCGAGCGCCACGACGAGGTTGTATTCCCGCTTCGAGAGCAGCTTCCATCCGCTCGCGATCACCGGGCGGCTGAGCTCGACGAGCTCCTCGGCGTCCCGCTGCAGCGCCGCGAGGCGCGCGACGAGCCGCTTGTCGAGCCTGAGCACGGGAAGGAGCGCGATGGGAGCGAGGGTGTGCGTCATGTACCCGAACTGAACGATGTTCTTGAGCTCCCGGAAGAGATAGGGAAAGAGGCCGAGGCGCGTTTGCGGCGGCTTCAGGAGCGCCCGGAGCTTCGGAACGGTGAACCGAAAGGGCGACGCTGCGCTCGCGACGGAAGGCCGGGGCGCCGGCCCATCGTCGGCCGGCGCCCGTTCCGGCCTCGCCGCGTCGAGGCGCCGGATCTCGGCGATCTTGCGACCGATCGGCGAGTCGCTCTGGAGGATGCGCCGGAGCTCGCCCTGCTTCGCGGCCGGGCGCGCCTTTTGCAGCAGCTTCGCGAGCTCGAGATGCGCCTCGGCCTCCTTCTGAAGCTCATGCCCGTACGGCATCGTTCTCGCCTCCCTCGGATGAACGTCCACGGGCGGCCGCGTTCATTTCTCGAACTATTATACATGCGACCGGCCGGAAATCAACGCTTCACGCCGAGCCGCCGGTCTTGTCGGGATAGGGGCACCATCGGGAGATGGGACAGCGGGGGCAATCCGGACGGCGGGCGCGGCAGCAGCTGCGTCCATGCTGGTTGATCGACATGGAGAAGCGATACTGAAGGCGCGGCGCCACGATTCCGGCGAGCTCCCGTTCGACCTTCTCGGGGTCCGTCTCCGTCGTGAAGCCCAAGCGGCGCACGACTCTCCCGAAGTGGGTGTCGACGATGATCGCGGGCCTGCCGAAGAGCGCTCCCCGGACGACGTTCGCGGTCTTTCGGCCGACGCCGGGAAGCGAGGTCAGCTCCTCCATGGACTCCGGTACCTGCGAGTCGAACTCCTCGGCGAGCCGCGCCGCGGCGGCCCGGACGTTTCGCGCCTTCGCGTGGAAGAAGCCGGTCGGATGGATGACGCGCTCGATCGACGAGAGCGGCGCTGCGCCGAGCGCCTTGGGCGTGGGGAAGCGCCTGAAAAGCTCCGGCGCGACGAGGTTGACCTGCCGGTCGGTCGTCTGCGCCGAGAGGATCACCTCGATGAGGAGCTGAAAGGCGTTTTCGTGGTCGAGGAATCCTCGGACCTCGCCGTATTCCGCGGTGAGGACCGACAGAATCCTCTCAGCCCTGACGGAATCGGTCACGGCGGTGTCCCGCGGACCCATGCCGCCCGCGCACTCTTCGCTTTGGGTTGAATGGCCTACCCCCTGTTGGGACGCAGGCCCTACTGTACGTGTCGATCGGAGGAATGAGAAGACGGCGAGCCGTGCGAGCGGCCCGCCCGATTCGCTATTTCTCGATGTCGACGCCGACGAGGTTCCCGTACTCGGTCCAGCTCCCGTCGTAGTTGCGCACGTTGTCGATTCCGAGGAGGTACTTCAGGACGAACCACGTGTGGCTCGACCGCTCGCCGATCCGGCAGTACGCGATGCTCGGCTTCTTGGGATCGACTCCCTTCTGCTTCAGATAGATATCCTCGAGCTCCTCGAAGGATTTGAACGCGCCGTTCTGTTGGACGGCGGTGCTCCACGGAATGCTCTTCGCCGAGGGAATGTGGCCCGCGCGCTGCGCGGTCTCGGGAAGCCCCGGCGGGGCGATGATTTTCCCGGTGAACTCGTCCGCGCTCCTGACGTCGACGAGATTGAACTTTCCGTTGCTCTTCGAGGCTTTCAGGACGTCCGGCAGGAAGGCGCGGAACTCGTCGTTCTCCTTCGCTACCTTATACACGGTCGGCGTGACCGTGGTTTTGTCGGTGGTCAGCTCCTTGTCCGGCTCGTTGAGCCACTTCTGGCGGCCGCCGTTGACGAGCCTGACGTCCTTGTGCCCGTACAGCTTGAACAGCCAAAAACCGTACGCCGCGAACCAGTTGTTGTTGTCGCCGTAGAGAAGGACGGTGTCCGAAGGCGAAATTCCCGCCTCGCCGAGGAGCTTCTCGAACTCCTCCTTCGAGATGATGTTGCGGCGAACCTGATCCTGCAGCTGGCTCTGCCAGTTGAATCCGACCGCGCCGCGGATGTGGCCGGCTTCGTAGGACTTGGTGTCGACGTCGACCTCGACGAGCTTGATGCCCGGCTTTCCCAGGTTCTGCTTGACCCAGTCAGTCTCTACGAGGACTTCGGGATGCTTGTAGCCCATATAGCTCACTCCTTCGATTCCCGGCCCTCGAGGAGGGCGTCCATGGAATCTCCCTAATCATGATCGAGATGGTAGTCTTAGTATACGCGGAGAGTCCGCCGCATGTCAAGCAATTAACGCGATGAAGTTTAGTTCGATCCGGCCCCTTCCCGGCCCGTCACGCGGTCTCCTGGACGCCGTTCGTGAAGATCACCTCGATTCGCTTGAGCACCTCGGGCGTGAGCTTCGGCACGACGTCGGCCGCTTTCATGTTCTCCTTGACCTGCTCGACGCGCGAGGCGCCGGTGATCACCGTGCTCACGTGGGGATTGACTAGGCACCACGCGATCGCGAGCTGGGCCGGCTTCGCGCCGAGGTCCGCGGCGAGCGTCGAGAGCTGTTTCACCTTGTCGACGATCTGATCGAAGCCGTCGGTGATCAAGGCCTGCTTCAGCCACTCCATCCCGGAAAGCGCGAGGCGCGACCCCGCCGGGACTCCGCCGTTGTACTTTCCGGTGAGAAGCCCGGAGGCAAGCGGCGACCAAATCGTCGTTCCGAGGCCGATGTCCGAGTAGAGCCGGGCATACTCGACCTCGAAGCGGCGGCGATGGAGCAAGTTATACTCAGGCTGCTCCATGGTGGGAGGCGTGAGCCCGTACTCCCGCGCGATGCCGTACGCCTCCATGATGAGGTCCGCCGGCCACTCCGACGTTCCCCAATAGAGAACCTTGCCCTGCTGAATAAGGTGATGCATGGTCCGGACCGTCTCCTCGATCGGCGTCTCGGCGTCCGGCCGGTGACAGAAGTACAGGTCGAGGTAGTCCACCTGCAGCCGCTTGAGCGCCGCGTGACAGGCCTCGTACACGTGCTTCGCGCTCAAGCCCCGTTGGTTCGGCTTGGGATTCTCAACGCCGCCGAAAAAAACCTTGCTCGAGACGACGAAGGTATCGCGCGGCCACCCTGCGTCCTTGAGGACCTTCCCCATGATGACCTCGGACTGGCCGGCCGCATAGCCTTCGGCGTTGTCGAAAAAGTTGACTCCCGCGTCGTACGCGGCGACCATGCAGTCCTTGGCGTTGCCGACATCGAGCTGGTTCTTGAACGTCACCCACGAGCCGAACGAGAGCTCGCTTACCCGAATTCCCGCTTTCCCCAATCGTCGATATTCCATACCTGGTGCTCCTTTCCCGAGGCGAAAAGACTGAATCGGCATTAAGTATACTGCCGGCCATCGCCCGAGACCAATGGAATCGATCTCCTCGGGCCGGAGGACGCCCTCCTTCCCCGCGCGAGCTCGTTCGCCTTGACGACGGAAAACGGGAGAAGCTATACTCACGCCCACTTCCGGGACGTAGCCTAGCGGCTAAGGCGCCTGCTTTGGGAGCAGGAGATCCCCGGTTCAAATCCGGGCGTCCCGAAAAGTAATTCTCGATAAGGTAGTAGTTTAGGACCAAACGTCGAAACAGATCTTCTTATGTTAGCAGCCCGTCGGACTTGGTGTCGTAGGTTTTTTCACCGCTGTGATGCAAGAATCATGTGAACGGTTTGCTCGGCCTGAGTGCCGGGGGAGCGGAATGTCGAGAGAACAGATAGACTTCCTCGTCGATCGAGGCGGCGGGTTGGGTGCCCTGCTTGGTTGCGACGCTCATACCGTCAATTGGGAAAGTGTTGACCGCCCCTGGGTTATCTCAAGTCGATGGAGGCGCTTTAAGGTGCAGGAGAACATGACTAGATCCCACTCAATGGCGAACTTCTTCACCCCGCGCATCAGAAACTGATCGAATCCGAGGATCGATTTGACGATGCCGAAAGCCGGCTTGATCGTCTCTTTGGAGCTCATCGTCGCGGCGTCATCATTCCTCGGCGCCTGGAGCATGCCGACACGATATCTACAGTCATTGCGCTCGGAGGACTACCGCCGTTGGCCGCCCGACCGTCCGCAACGGTGACTGCCGTGTCGGCTCCGAAAGACGCGTTCGCACGACCGCAAACCCAGTACATCGACGACGAAGGCGAATAGGAGTAGCCGATGCTTGACAAACTGCAACCGCGCTCAATCAAAAAGACCTCCCGTGCCAAGTACACGGCAAGTTTATTTGTTCGTCTAACGCCAGACCGCAAACGACGTCTAGACCAGTACGATGCCGCCATGAAAACGCAAGGGATCACCATGACCTATATCGTTGAGTGGGCTCTCTCGGCGGTCCTTGATGAAGAATCCTACGGGCTCCTGATTCTCCGCAAGCTCGACCGAGATCACGCTGAATCCGAACGGTTCTGGCGGGGACTCCGGATCCTGAGCGAGACCCGGTTTCTCTTTATCCAGCAGGACCTTGCAATGTCGACGCCGGCCAGCTCAACTGAACGACGACCCGAAACTATCCGCAAAGCGGTCGCACGAAATCAGAGGTTCCTGAAGTCCCTTGAAGCGAATGTCCGGAGGGAGGCTACCTCGACAGAGTTGACAGAGGCCAAATCGAGAACGTCTTTGCCGAAGAATCAACAGAACACTTGGGATGAGCCTGCAATGCGCGTCGCGACTTCTCAAGCTGCAACCTCGCCGGACCTTACTTGGCCGTCCGTGTTTCACGAGCCCAGCCATGCGGAACACGGCGTCGTTGGTGATTCGCACGGTAGCAAGTTCAAAGAAAATGCGTAGAATGTTAGTCTTCCAATGCCACCTTCTCGATCCCGCGCTCCATGTTTCGCAGGAACTTGCGAATGCGAAGGAGAAGCAGCCGTGTCATGTCTCAATTTAGAAACCAACCCTTGGCTCCAGCAAGTCCTACAGTCGCCCATTGGCGATAACTCATGCGACATGTTACCTCTTGAAGACAAAGTCAAGGCTTTGATTTTGCGCGACTTGCTCTTCCTCAATTGGAAGGCTGACTTTCGAACGGACAAGGTAACGCTCACGCCTCCATCAACCTATGACAAAGAAATCGTCCGCGCTTCAATGAGTATCAAAAGACGCGAAAAAATTCATAGGCACGCCTTATGGCTCGACGCACACAGCAACTTTGCTTCTGAGAACCTTGCATCTGGGGAGCAGGCGCTGGGCTCCTCTTTGCACCCCGTAGTTGAGGTGTGTAAGACTAGGAAACAGTTTGAAATATTCAGATTCTTTCGATTCTACTGGTCTTCTCCCTACAGCGACTACGTCGGTCGTAGGATCAAACTCCTCATCAGGGACGCAGGCTTGCCCAATCTTCCGCTCATCGGAATCGCCGCGCTTGGCAGTTCCATTGTCCATATCCCCGAGCGAGACGAATGGGTTGGCTGGGACAAGGCGAAGCGCACCGAAAACCTTGTGTATGCAATGGACGCATTCGTCCTGGGCGCCCTGCCGCCCTATACTCATTTGCTTGGCGGCAAGCTGATTTCGTACATCCTCGCTTCAAATGAAATCAGATACCTATACGAAACCAAATACCGTAACAAACTTACCAACATCTCCAAGCGCAAGGCGAACAGATTAGCCTGCATTTTCACCACAAGTCTCTATGGGAAAAGCTCTCAATACAACAGGATCAAGTTTCGCGAGCGATTGTTATATCAACGTATCGGCAGGACAAAGGGCTACGGAACGCTCCATCTAAGAGACGACACCTTTGACGCGATGCGGCAGCTAATGATCAGCCACAATCTCTCCGTCACGAATCGATTTGGAGACGGGCCCGCTTGGCGAATGCGATTAATTCGGACTGCGTGCGAGTACCTCAACATCGACCAACGTCTTCTGCTTAAGCACTCTTTCCAAAGGGATATTTACGCCGTTCCATTGGCTTTCAACACGTTGGAGTTCCTAAGAGGAGAGCATAAGCACCTCAGATACTACAACTACAAAATGTCCGAGCTTGTCGCGTATTGGCGCAATCGATGGCTCGCCCCTCGCAAGACAAGAGGCGAGGTCGTTGAAAAAACTCTCGACTTCAAACCGGCGCAGTTCACGATTTCATGACGAGCCTTACTCGGGGAATCGCGATTCCTTGTGGACTGAGTTACCGACAAGGTCCTCAAATGCATCAACTCGGACGGGAAGAGCGAAAGCTTGATCGGATGAGACCATATAGAGGTTCCCCTGTATCGTCTCACGTTGAAGAAACTGTGCAATAACACCCCCAAAGTTGGCGTTTGACTTCACCAGTGCCCTGACATCGTCTTCATTACCAAGGTGAAAGGCGAAAAAGTTTTCGGCCTGGGTTCTGATTTCCTCAGAAATTGCAGACGGCCGCTGAGTAATCGCAACCATCCC
>JASHNV010000055.1 GCA_030041455.1 Spirochaetia bacterium | reverse complement strand
TTCAGGTCGGAGGTCGCGAAGCGCCCGCCGTCGAGCTGAACCATGGGCCGAAGCTCGGGGGGAATGACCGGAACGACGTCGAGAATCATCCACTCCGGCTTGTTCCCGGAGTCCCGGAAGTTCTCGACGATCTCGATCCGCTTCAGGAGCCGCTTGTCCGCCTTCGCGCCCTTCTCGACCATCTTCTTGGCGCTCTTGATGGTCGTCACGTAGCCCTTTTCCTCCAGCTTGTTGTAGATGAAGGGCTTGAACAGCTCCAGCGCCATCTTCTTGGGCAGGCCGCACTGATGCAGCCGCAGCTCGGGCCCCACCACGATCACCGAGCGGCCCGAGTAGTCCACGCGCTTGCCGAGCAGGTTCTGGCGGAAGCGGCCCGACTTGCCCTTGAGCATGTCGGAGAGCGACTTGAGCGGGCGCTTGGACGGCCCGGTGATCGCGCGCCCGCGCCGGCCGTTGTCGAACAGCGCGTCAACCGCCTCCTGGAGCATCCGCTTCTCGTTGCGGATGATGATGTCGGGGGCGTTCAGCGCCATGAGCCTCTTCAGCCGGTTGTTCCGATTGATGACGCGCCGGTAGAGGTCGTTCAGGTCGGAGGTCGCGAAGCGCCCGCCGTCGAGCTGAACCATGGGCCGAAGCTCGGGGGGAATGACCGGAACGACGTCGAGAATCATCCACTCCGGCTTGTTCCCGGAGTCCCGGAAGTTCTCGACGATCTCGATCCGCTTCAGGAGCCGCTTGTCCGCCTTCGCGCCCTTCTCGACCATCTTCTCGCGGAGCTCGGCGGAGAGCGCGTCGAGGTCGAGGTTCTCGAGGAGCGTGCGGATCGCCTCCGCGCCGATTCCGGCGGTGAAGCTCTGGCCGTAGCGCTCCCTCGCCTCGAGGTACTCCTCCTCCGAGAGGAGCTCCATCTGCTTGAGGTCGGTGTCGCCGGGATCGATGACGATGTACTTCTCGTAGTACAAGATCGAGCGGAGCGACGCGATCGAGAGATCGAGCAGGAGCCCCATGCGGGAGGGCACCGATCGGTAGTACCAGATGTGGGAGACCGGGGAGGCGAGCTCGATGTGGCCCATCCGCTCGCGGCGGACCTTGAAATGCGTGACCTCGACCCCGCAGCGGTCGCAGATCACGCCCTTGTAGCGGATCGACTTGAACTTGCCGCAGTAACACTCCCATTCCTTCGTGGTGCCGAAGATCCGCTCGCAGAAAAGGCCGTCTTTCTCCGGCCGCAGGGTCCGGTAGTTGATCGTCTCGGGCTTCTTCACCTCGCCGTACGACCACGCTCGGATCTGCTCCGGGGAGGCCAACCGAATCATGATGTTGTCGAAATCCTGCAAATCTCTCATGTTATTGCCGTCTCCCATCGGGAAGACCGGCGGCGCCGCTAGAACTGGCTGCCCTGCCGGCTGATGAGCTCTTCATCCCGCTCCGTGAGCGGAATCTTCTTGCCCCGCGAGTCGAAAATGGAGATGTCGAGCGCCAGGCCGCGAAGCTCCTGGACGAGGACGTTGAAGGACTCCGGGATTCCCGCGGCGGAGGCGGGCTCCCCCTTCACGATGCTCTCGTAGATCTTCGCGCGGCCGGTCATGTCGTCGGACTTGATGGTGAGCAGCTCCTGGAGGGTGTTCGCCGCGCCGTAGGCCTCGAGGGCCCACACCTCCATCTCGCCGAGCCGCTGGCCGCCGAACTGCGCCTTGCCGCCGAGCGGCTGCTGGGTGACGAGCGAGTAGGGACCCGTCGAGCGCGCGTGCATCTTGTCGTCGACGAGGTGGTGCAGCTTCAGCATGTACAGGTAGCCGACGAAGACCTCGTTCTCCATCGAGACGCCGGTCCTGCCGTCGTAGAGCTGGATCTTCGAGCTCTTCGGCAGGCTCGCCTCGGCGAGCTTCTCCTCGATCTGCTCGTTGGTGGCCGACTGAAAGACCGGCGTCGAGTACCATTCGCCGAGCGCCTGACCGGCCCATCCGAGCTCGGTCTCGAGAATCTGGCCGAGGTTCATCCGGGAGGGCACGCCGAGCGGGTTGAGGCAGACGTCGAGAGGCGTGCCGTCGGCCATGAAAGGCATGTCCTCCTCGGGCAGGATCCGCGCGACGACGCCCTTGTTGCCGTGGCGTCCGGCCATCTTGTCGCCCTCGCGGAGCTTGCGCTTCGTCGCGATGAGGACCTTCACGACTTCGTCGACCCCCGGGCTCAGGTCGTCGCCCTCGGAGCGCTTCAGGCGCTGCACGTCGATGATGGTTCCCTCGATGCCGTGGGGCACCCTGAGCGAGGTGTCCCGGACCTCTTTCGCCTTCTCCCCGAAGATCGAGTTCAGGAGCTTGAACTCCGGAGTGGTCTCGGTCTCCGACTTCGGCGTGACCTTGCCGACGAGGATGTAGCCCGATTGGACCTTCGCGCCGATGCGCACGATGCCTTCCTCGTCGAGCTGCTCGAGGGACTTCTCGTTGGTGTTCGGGATGTCGCGGGTGATCTTCTCCGGCCCGAGCTTCGTCTCCCTGACCTCGACCATGAACTCCTTGATGTGGATGGAAGTGAAGATGTCCTCTTTCACGACCTTCTCGGAGATGAGGATCGCGTCCTCGTAGTTGTAGCCGTTCCAGGGCACGAAGCCCACGAGCACGTTCCGCCCGAGGGCGAGCTCGCCGTTCACGGTCGCCGGGCCGTCGGCGATGACCTGCCCCGAGGCGACCTTCTGCCCGACCGACACGAGGGGCTTCTGCGAGAAGCAGGTATCCTGGTTGGTGCGCTGGTACTTCACGAGGGGGTACTGGTCGCGCTCGCGCTTCGCCTCGTCGGGGATGACGACGACGGTCCTCGACGAGACGTATTCGACGGTGCCCGAGCGGCGCGCCTTCGCGAGAACGCCGGAGTCGTAGGCCGTCTTCCCTTCCATCCCCGTCCCGACGATCGGCGGCTCGGGGAAGACGAGGGGCACCGCTTGGCGCTGCATGTTCGATCCCATGAGGGCGCGGTTCGCGTCGTCGTGCTCGAGGAAGGGGATCAAGGAGGTCGCCACCGAAATGACCTGCTTGGGCGAGACGTCCATGTACTGGATCTCGCGCGGCTCGCGGGTCACGTAGTCGCCGCCCTTTCGCGAGGAGACGCGGTTGCTCCTGAAGTTGCCGTCCTTGTCGATCGGCGCGTTCGCCTGCGCGATGAAGTACTTCTCCTCGTCCATCGCCGAGAGGTACTCGATGTCGCGCGTCGCCTTTCCGTTCTTCACCTTCCGATAGGGCGTCTCGAGGAAACCGTAGTCGTTGACCCGGGTGTAGTTGGCAAGGGACACGATGAGCCCGATGTTCGGTCCTTCGGGCGTCTCGATCGGGCACATACGGCCGTAATGGGAGTAGTGCACGTCGCGGACCTCGAAGCCCGCCCTGTCGCGGGAGAGCCCCCCGGGGCCGAGCGCGTTCAGGCGCCGCTTATGGGTGAGCTCCGAGAGCGGATTGACCTGGTCCATGAACTGCGAGAGCTGGCTCGAGCCGAAGAACTCCTTGATCGCGGCGACGATCGGCTTGATCGAGATGAGGTCCTGCGGCTTGACCGTGTCGGTCTCCTTGAGCGACATCCGCTCCTTCGCGATCCGCTCCATGCGCGTGAAGGCGGTCTTCAGCTGGTTGGCGAGAAGCTCGCCGACCGACCGGATGCGCCGGTTGCCGAGATGATCGATGTCGTCGACGTTCGCCTCGCCGATGTAGACCTTGATGAGGTACTGCATCGTGTTGATCACGTCCTTCTTCGTGAGCGTGTGCGCCTCGGGCGGCGGATCGTAGTCGAACTTCTTGTTGAGCTTGTAGCGTCCCACCTGGCCGAGATCGTAGCGGCGGGAGCTGAAGAACATCGAGTTCAGGTCCTTGTCGGCGCTCTCGAAGGTGATCGGCTCCCCGGGCATGATGACGGCGTAGACCGCCGCAAGCGCGTCTTCCTTCGAGGGCTCGTCGACGTCGGGGTCGTCCTTCGTGAACTTCACCTCTTCGCGCTCGAAGCAGTTGAGGATGATGCTCGAGTGGAGGGAGTCCGCGTGGTTGAAGTCGATGATCTCGACCTCCTTCACCTGCGAGTGGAGAAGCTCGTCGACGTCGTGCGGATGAATCTTGTCGCCGGCGCGGTAGAGCTTCTTCAGCTCCTCGCCTCCGGCGGTGTAGACCGCCTTGGCGAAGACCTTCCCGACGAGCTTGTCCTTCTCTTCCCTCGACTCGCGCACCTGCACGATCTGGGTCTTATAGAAGAGCGCGATGATTTTCTCGCGGGTGTCGAAACCGAGGGCGCGGAGAAAGAGCGTCCCGAGGATCCGCTTCTTGCGGTCGATCTTCGTGTAGATGAGCTCCTTCTTCTGGTCGATCTCGAACTCGAGCCACGAGCCTCGGTAGGGGATGATGCGCGACGAGAAGACCCCCTTCTCGTGGGAGAAGATGACGCCCGGGGAGCGGTGGATCTGGCTCACGACCACGCGCTCGGCGCCGTTGATAATGAAGGTGCCGCGGTCGGTCATGAGGGGGATGTCGCCGATGTAGATATCCTTCTGGCGGATCTCGCCGGTCTCCTGGAAGATCAGGTTGATGCGCGCCTTGATCGGAACGGCGAAGGTGAGCCCCTTCTGCTTGCACTCGGCCTCGGAAAGCTTGATGTTGTCCTCGTCGAGGGTGTAGTGGGTGTACTCGAGCACCATGTCGCCGTTCGGGCTCTCGATGGGGAAAACGCTCTGGAACACCTCTTCGAGGCCCTGGCGCTGGTGGGTCAGGCCCTTGCGAAGGCGCTCGCGCTGGAGAAACCGTTCGTACGAAAGCAACTGAATGTCGATGAGGTTCGGAAGGTCCATCACCTCGTGAAATTCCTTGCCGATGTAGACACGCTCGACAGGCTTCCCTCTATCAAGCATTCTTCAGCCCCCTTGAAAGAACAAGCCACCCGCTGCGCCAGCCGGTGGCCGAATGAGAACGTTCAGTTGTGTCGTAGAAGAAGCGTCGCAACTATCTAACTTCAACGGCCGCTCCGGCCGCCTCAAGCTTGTCCTTGATTGCCTTGGCTTCGTCTTTGCCGATGCCCGCCTTCACGGTCTTGCCGCCGGCTTCGACGAGGTCTTTCGCCTCTTTGAGGCCGAGCCCGGTGACCGCGCGGACTTCCTTGATCACCGCTATCTTCTTCGCCTCTTCGAAGCTCTTCAGGATCACCTCGAACTCGGTCTGCTCCTCGGCCGCCGCTGCGGCGCCTCCCGAGGCTGCCGGCGCTGCGGCGACGGCGACCGGCGCCGCAGCGGTTACCCCGAACTTCGTCTCCATCGCCTTCACGAGCTCGGAAACTTCGAGCACCGTCATCCCGCCGATGGCGTCGAGAATCTGGTCGTTCGTCAACGTAGCCATATTATCTTCTCCTTCGTGCTTTTTTGGCGGCAACAGCAGCGCTACGATTCCGAAGACTGGTGCCGCCTAATATACTCATTCTTTCTTCGATTCGGCAACCGCTTGCAAGGTCCGTACCAACTTGGTCACGATCCCGCTCGTCGCGGAGACGAAATTCTGCGCCGGCGCCTGCATCGTGCGCATGAGCTGCGCGATGAGGGCTTCGCGCGGGGGCAGCTTCGAGATCTCCTCGACCTCGCGGGCGTCGTAGACGCGGCCGAAGATCAGGCCGCCCTTCACCTTGACGGCGCTCTCGCGCGAGAACTCGAAGAGAACCTTCGTCGGCCCGGCGGAGTCTTCCTTCGCGAGCGCGATCGCCGTCGGTCCGGTGAGGAAGGCCGAGACGTCGGGCTGCTTGAGGTCCTTGAACACGATGTTCGCGAAACGGTTCTTGATGACCTTGTAGACAGCCCGCTCCGCGCGCAGCCTGTGGCGGAGCTCGGTGATCTGAGCGACGGTGAGGCCCCGGTAGTCGGTGAAGATGAAGTCCCGGTAGCCGCTGAAGCGCTCCTTGAGGGCGGAGACCGCGTCCCTCTTGTGCTTTTGTACCTTAATAACCCGTTCAGGCATGGATGTCCCTCGCTTGTGCGGCGCGGCGGCCGTCACCGTCCCTCTCGCGGGAGCTCTTTCTTCGTCGAGATCCGCACGCCCGGCCCCATGGTCGAGGAGAGGGTGGCGGTCCGGATGTAGTCGCCCTTCACGTCGGGCGGCCGCTTTCGCTCGATCTCGTGCATGACCGCGCGGACGTTCTCGCTCACCTTCGCGGCCTCCATCGACACCTTGCCGACCGAGACGTTGACGCACCCGGTCTTGTCGGAGCGGTACTCCACGCGCCCCTTGCGGAGCTCGGCGATCGCGCCCTTGATGTCGAAGGTCACCGTCTGGGTCTTGGGATTCGGCATCAAGCCCCGCCGCCCGAGGATCGGGCCGAGACGGCCGACGTCCTTCATCATGTCCGGCGTCGCGACCGCGATGTCGAAGTCGAGCCAGCCTTCCTTGATCTTCTCCACGAGGTCGACGTCGCCGACGTAGAGCGCGCCGGCGGCCTTCGCCTCCTCCGCTTTGTCGCCCTTCGCGAAGACGAGGATCTTCTTCTCGGCGCTGAACTGGTGCGGAAGCACCATCGTGTCGCGCACCGATTGGCTCTTCTTGAGGTTCAGGTGGAGCGCGAGGTCGACCGCTTCGTCGAACTTCGCGTAGGCGAGCTCCTTCACGAGGCCTGCCGCCTCCTCGAAGCTCTTCGGCTCGAGCTTGCTGTACTTCGCGACCGAAGCGCGATACTTCTTTCCGTGCCGCATGTTACTGCTCCACCTCGACGCCCATGCTGCGCGCGGTGCCCTGGATGATCTTCATCGCCGCCTCGACGTCGTTGGCGTTCAGGTCGGCGAGCTTCTGCTCGGCGATCTCGCGGAGCTTCCCGCGCGAGAGGCTCGCGACCTTGTTCTTCCGCGGCTCCGCGGAGCCCTTCTCGATCCCGCACGCCTTCTTGATGAGGACCGCGGCGGGCGGGGTTTTCACGATGAACGTGAAGGTCTTGTCGGCGTAGACCGTGATGACGACGGGAACCGTGAGGCCCGGCTCGAGGCTCTTGGTCTTCTCGTTGAACTGCTGGACGAACTGCGGGGCGCTTACCCCGTGCGGACCGAGCGCCGGACCGACCGGGGGAGCGGGGGTCGCCTTCCCCGCCGGCACCTGCAGCTTGACGATCGCGCTTATCTTCTTCTTCGCCACTGACTACTCCTTTGTGGTACAAGCGCCCGCGAAGGCGCGCTCCCTACCCCTTTCGGAGGAGAGAATCGCGCGAAAAGCCGTCGCCGGCCGCGGGCTCCCAACAGGAACCTTCGTCGCTCGCGCGCCTGTCGCGCGCGGCGTCAAATCTTCTCCACCTGGAGGAAATCGACCTCGACCGGCGTGGAGCGTCCGAAAATGCCGACCATGACGCGCAGCTTCCCCTTCTCGAGGTTCACCTCCTCGACCGTGCCGGTGAACGAGTCGAACGGCCCGTCGACGACCCGCACCGCTTCGCCGACGTTGAAGGTCTGCTTCGGCCGGATCGACTTCTCGGTCTTGATCTCGCCCGCCTTCTGCAGAACGGAGCGCGCCTCCTCGGGAGCGATGGGCTGGGGCTTCGCCCCGCCGATCGAGCCGACGAAGCCGGTCACTCCCTGGATCTTCTTGATCTGGGAGCAGATCGGCTTCCAGCCGAAATCGGGGAGATCCATCTCGACAAGAAGGTAGCCGGGAAGGAACTTCTTCATGGAGATCTTCCTCTTGCCGTCGCGAACCTCCGCCACCTCCTCGGAGGGAACCTTGACGTCAAAGATGATCCCGTTGAACTCCGGGTTCTCCATGATCTTCCGGATGTATTTCTCTACCTTATTCTCGTATCCCGAATAGGTGTGAACGACGTACCACCCTTTTGGCATCCTTCCGTTATCCCTTGCCCTTCAATTTGCGCGCTCCTGTCCGACCGGTCAAAAGATGAGATCGATGCCCTGAAGCAGCAGGAAGTCCACCGCGCCGAGCACGAGGGCGAAGATGATCACCGACACGAGAACGACTTTCGTCGAGGCCGCCACCTCGTCGCGGCTCGGCCACACGACCTTCTTCAGCTCCGCGTAGCTGTCCTTGAAGAACTGAACAATCTTCTTCATGTCCCGTTGCTCCCGATGACGCGCGACAGGCCAGGAGGGATTCGAACCCCCAACATCCGGTTTTGGAGACCGGCGCTCTACCGTTAGAGCTACTGGCCTCTAGTTACTTCACCTTCACTTCTTTGTGGAGCGTGTGCTTCCGGTCAAACCGGCAGTACTTGCTCAACTCCAGCTTCGTCTGCGAGTTGCGCCGGTTCTTTTTTGTGGTATAATTTCTCCGGTTGCATTCCGTGCACTGCAAGGCAATGAGTTCAACCGCGCCTTTCTTCGCTTTCGCCATGTATCGTCATGCTCCTGTGAACGCTAGACTTCCACCATACAAGAAAGGCGGTGCGCGTGTCAACGGCACGAGACGTCGGGAGGGAAGCCGTGCCAGGGTGCCCGGACGGTTGTGGTTCGACGTCCCCGCGCGAGCCCTCGATCGGATTTGAACCGATGACCCCCTCCTTACCATGGAGGTGCTCTGCCAGCTGAGCTACAAGGGCGTGGAAGTACGGTAGAAGGACGCTATCAGGAAGGCCCGTTCTTGTCAATATTGGCGTAGCAGGGCCGTTTTTGGGCCCTCGGCCGCGTCGTGGGGCCGCGGCCACTTCTCCAGTGCCCGCAACCTAGGCTATATTCGGAACCTAAGAAGCGTATGTTAACGGAAGACAAGTCGCACTACCGCAGGAAGATCCAGGAGCTTTCCCTGCTCTTCGAGGTGAGCCAGACGCTCGACCAGAGCATCGACCTCGAGCACGTGGTCACGCCGGTCCTCAAGGCGATCGCGGAGAACATGGGGATGCTCCGGGGCACCATTACGCTCCTCAACCGCGAGAGCGGCGAGATCTCGATCGAGGCCGCCTACGGCCTGTCGAGCCTCCAGAAGGAAAAGGGGAAGTACCGGGTCGGCGAGGGGATCACCGGAAAGGTGGTTCAGACCGGGAAGCCGATGGTTATTCCGAACATCTCGGCCGAGCCGATGTTCCTGAACCGCACCGGCGCCCGCAAGGATCTCCAAAAGAAGGACATCTCCTTCATCTGCGTGCCCATAAAGCTCGGCAACGAGACGATCGGGGCCCTGAGCGTCGACCGGCTGTTCGCCGTCGATATCAGCCTCGACGAGGACGTTCGTCTTCTTTCCATCATAAGCTCGATGATCGCGCGCGCGGTGAAGCTCAGGCAGGAGATCGAGGAGGAGCGCCAGCGGCTGCTTGAGGAGAACATCCGCCTCCAGGAGGTCCTCAAAGACCGCTTCAAGCCGTCCAACATCGTCGGGAACTCCCACGCCATGCAGGAGGTCTTCGATCTCATCGCCCAGGTTTCCAAGAGCGACGCCACGGTCCTGATCCGGGGGGAGAGCGGCACGGGCAAGGAGCTCGTCGCCCAGGCGCTCCATTACAACAGCCTGCGCTCCGACAAGCCCTTCATCAAGGTCAACTGCGCCGCGCTTCCGGAGACCGTCATCGAGAGCGAGCTCTTCGGTCACGAGAAAGGGGCCTTCACCGGCGCGATCGCGACACGAAAGGGGCGCTTCGAGCTCGCGAACGGCGGCACGATCTTCCTCGACGAAATCGGAGATCTTTCGCCGACCACCCAGGTGAAGCTCCTGCGGGTCCTGCAGGAGCGCGAGTTCGAGCGGGTCGGCGGCAACGAGACGCTGCGCTCGAACGTCAGGATCATCACCGCGACGAACCGGAACCTCGAGGAGCTCATGGAGAAGGGGCTCTTCCGGGAGGATCTCTACTACCGCCTGAACGTCTTCCCGATCCACATCCCGCCGTTGCGCGATCGGAAGAGCGACATCACCCTCCTCGCCGACTACTTCACCGAGAAGTACAGCAGGGTCAACCACAAGCCGATACGGAGGATCTCGACCTCCGCGATCAACCTGCTCACGAACTATCACTGGCCCGGCAACGTCCGAGAGCTCGAAAACTGCATCGAGCGGGCGGTGCTCCTGTCCTCCGACGAGGTCATCCACGGTCATCTCCTTCCGCCGACGCTGCAGTCGGCGGAGTCGACCGGGACGCAGCTCCACACGACGCTCGAGGAGGCAGTCGAGAAGATGGAGCGCGAGCTCATCCTCGACGCGCTGAAATCGTCGAAGGGCAACATGGCGAAGGCCGCCCGGTTTCTCGGAATCAGCGAGCGCATCATGGGCCTGCGGGTCAAGAAGCACCGGATCGAAACGAAGGCCTTTCGCGGCCGACGTTGAGCCCCCGCAAGCTCAGGACGCGAGCACGGGGCGCGACTGAAAGGCCG
>JASHNV010000054.1 GCA_030041455.1 Spirochaetia bacterium | reverse complement strand
CCGAGTGAGCTCGGCTGCCACGCGAATCGCCGAGCCGCCGTCGCCGGTAATCTCGTCTTCGACTTTTCTGAGCGCGTTCTCGTCCCGTCCGTGGATCACGACCTTCGCGCCCTCGCGAGCGAAGAGCTTCGCGATCTCCGCTCCGATACCGCGGGAGCTTCCGGTGATCAAAGCGATCTTTCCGTCCAACACCATGTCGTTCTCCTCCTACCGATTCCCTTGACCGTTCCCCGCAAACCCCTACGAGAGCGGATTGGCCCGCTCGACGATCCGCTCTCCGACGGGTTCGCGCGCTCGCGGCCGCGCGAACGAGGCGACCGCGGCAGAACCCCGAAATCGACCGCGACGGAGAAAGCGCGATCGCAGCCGGCGGAAAGGGCGGACAGCCCGCCGAGCCGGGACCGCTCGCCGCGGTATGGTCTTTCGACGCCGCGGGAGCCGCCCCGCGCGCGATCATTCCGTTTGCCCTTCCCCTACCTCTCTCCTTCCGCCGGGGTGCGGGTCGGGGACCCCGGGCCGGAAGGCGAAGTCCCCGGCTCTGATCGCGTCCTCGTAACGCATCAGGGTGATGTTACATGAATAATATAGCTACAGTAATATTATTGTGTCAATAATAATATGACAGGATGGAAACGGGACTCTTCGCGAGGCGGCGGAGGTACGAGGGAGGGACGCTGATCAATTCGGGCCCGAGATCCCGCGTCGTACACGGACAGGAGTCGGCGGAACCGCGGCCACGAAACCGACCCCGCGAGCATGTCTGGCGACAGCTCAAGCTGAGCGCCTGTGGCGGCGCAACGGACCGATCGCATCGTTGCGGGAAATCGCCGGATCGTCCTCCTCGGAGGTCCCGTGGCTGGAGCTTCCGGTGGGCGTCGCGTACGACCTCTCGTGCTTCAGCAGATACGTAATCGTTTAAGCAATAGTACGGTTACTCTATGAGTGATGTGACAAGAAAAATGCGATATAATGCGGGCATGAGCTCGTTGCCCGGGCTGAGAGAGCGCAAGAAACAGAAGACTCGCCGGCTTATCTCCGAGACCGCGAGAGCGCTGTTTGCCGAGCGCGGGTTCGAAGCTGTTTCGGTCTCCGAGGTAGCCAATGCGGCCGAGGTCTCGGAGGCCACGGTATTCAACTATTTCCCGACCAAGGAAGATCTCGTGTATGAAGGCTTGGAGCGCTTCGAGGAAGAGATGCTCCGGGCGGTTCGGGAGCGGCCTCCCGGCGAGTCGGTCGTCCAGGCCTTCGGCCGCTTCGTGCTCGAGGTCCGCGGCGCCCTTGCCATCGACGACAAAGAGAGCGCGACTAGGCTCCTCAAGATCAGCCGCATGATCGCCGCGAGCCCGGCTCTTCGGGCCCGCGAGCGGGAGATCTTCAGTCGCTACGCTGATTCGCTCGGCGCGCTCATAGCCGGGGAGACGGGGGCGGACACCGGGGATCTCCGCGCCTGGGTCGTGGCGCATGCGTTGATCGACCTGCACGGCTCCCTCGTCGCGCACGTACGCAAGCGGATGCTCGAGGAGAGCCCGGACTTCCGCCGAATCGCCCGCGAGGTGCGGACGCAGGGAGAGCGGGCACTCAGGCTCCTTGAAGGCGGGCTCGCCGGCTATGGGGTGAAACGGTAGCCGTTACCGCTCGCCGCGGGTGGTGTGGCGCGGCGTCGACCCGCGGACGGTCAGGGGTTGCCCGCGCGCCATGGCGGTTCATCACATGCTCCGCGACGGGGCTCGCGATCGTGGTACGCTCTGGCCTTTCCGATCGCGAGCCGGGAAAAGCTCAAGCTTCCGTGAGCCAATCGCAGCCCGGAGCTCCTGAAGCGCCCGGAGCCGGTTTCATGGACTGGGCGTGACTTTGCGACGAGGCGGGGCGCGCCGCAGGGCCCCTTGTGCTTGGTTCGCGATTTCGGCTACCGTCTGTCCATGTTCGCCTTTGAGAGCTGCGCGGCGCCGTCGTGCACGGACTACGCGGTGGTCGGAAGCGATCGTTGCGCTCGCCACAGCGATTCGGTGGAAGAGCTCTCCCGACGGGCCGCCGAGCTCCTCCTCACCTTCCGCGAGCACGAACAGCTGAATCTCTCCGGCCTGCTCTTCGACGGGGTGGATCTTTCCGAGCATCATTTCTCCTCCTGCCGCTTCTCGCGCTCGGTCTTCCGCAAGGCAAGCTTTTCGCGTGCGTCGCTGCGCCTGTGTTTTTTCGACTTCGCGTCGCTCGCCGACTGCGCGTTCGGCGACTCGAACGTCATGTATTCGGTGTTCGCAGGGGCGCGAATCGAGCGGTCCGATTTTTCCGGATCGGACATCCTCCACACGAACATGGACGGCGCGGACTGCGAGAGCGCGAGCTTCAACGACTCGGATCTCTACTTTTCCCGCTTCATCAACGCTCGCCTTCGGAACGTGAGCTTCGTCGACTGCAACCTCAAGCGCGTCTTTTTCACGTCCGCGGAACTCAGTCAGGTGAGCTTCAAGTACTCGAACTACGAGGAGGCGATATTCGGGGAGGACCCGATACTCTCATGAGGCTGCTGTTCCATTTCGCGGTCACCACCTTCTCGAACACCTATCTCCTCGGACCGGAAGCGGGAGGCGACGCGATCCTCGTCGACCCGGCGGCGATGGATATCCAGCTCCTGAAGCTCATCGAGACGAACAACTACTACGTCCGCGCCATCCTCATCACCCACACCCGCGAGGACCACTTTCACGGGGTCAAGACGCTCCTGAAGATCTACGACGCGAGAACGTACTGGATGCGCGAGAAGGTCTACGACTGCTCCTGCCGGATCGTGCGGGGAGGAGAGCGCATCGAGCTCTGCGGGATGCCCGTCGACGTGATGGAGGTCGCCGAGCCGGGGCGCGACTCCCTCGCCTTCCGGATCGACGACCTCGTCTTCACCGGCGACGTGCTCACCGCGGGCAGGGTCGGTCCGACGCCCGACCGTCACAGCAGGGCGGCCCTGGCGGCCTGGATCAACCAGCATCTGTTGTCCCTCGACGGGCGCCTGCCGCTTTTCCCCGCGTACGGGCCTCCCTCCACCGTGGAGGCGGAGCGGGCGACGAATCCGCTCTTCAAGCTGTTCAAGAACTAGGGCGCGCTCAGCCGCGCGCGGCGAGCTCCCGAAGAACGCGCTTCATCCGCTCGGGAAGGGGCGAGCGGAAGGTGACGCGCTCGGCGCGCGTGAGACGACCTTCCCCGTCCGATCCGGGCACCACGATCGAAAGACGATGGGCGTGCAGCATGAGGGTACTGCCGGGGAAGCTCGAGTCAGGCCTCCCGTAGATCGGATCGCCGAGGATCGGATGGCCGATCGAGCTTAAGTGCACCCGGAGCTGGTGGGTGCGTCCCGTCCTCGGCCGGAGCGCCACGAGCGCGTGGCGCTCCCACTGCCTGAGCACGCGATAGCGAGTCTCGGACAGCCTTCCTATCTTGGGATCCGAGACGAATCGCTTCCGCTGGTCGGGATCGCGGCGAATGAAGGAGGAGATCGAGTCGGCGATCGGGAGCACGCGCCCCTTGACGATCGCGAGGTATACCTTTTCCGTGCTCGATCGCCGAAACTGGCGGGAGAGGAGCTCCTGCGCCTGCGCGCTCTTCGCGGCGATGATGACGCCCGAGGTGTCCTTGTCGAGACGATGGACGATTCCCGGTCGAAGGTTGTCGGAGCCGAGCAGCTTCTCGATCTCGGCGCAATGGTAGGCGAGCGCCTGCACGAGGGTTCCCGAATGGGTACCCGCGGCCGGATGGACAACCATCCCTTGGGGCTTGTCGACGACAATGACGTTCGCGTCCTCGAAGAGAATCGTCAACGGGATGTTCTCGGGAGCGACGTCAAGTCGGGCCTCCTCCGCGTAGTCGACCTCGATACGCTCGCCGAGCGCGAGGCGGCGCGAGAGCTTCGCCCGCTCGCCGTTCACCCTCACCTCGACGACCCGCTGCTTGAGCTGGCTCCTGGTGCAGAGGCCGAGAACGTCGGAGATGAACTTGTCGACCCGCATGCCCGCGGCGAGGGGGTCCTCGACGCTCGCGCTCCGGCGGCTCATGGAGCGACCGGCCGGGCCGAGGTTTTCGTGACGCGGCCGACGATGAAGTCCGCGAGCGCGACGAGAGCGGCGACCCCGACCCCCGCGAAGAGGATGTCGAGTTGCTGCTGGGTCGTGAGCTGCGGCGTCGGGCCGAAGTCGTTTGCCGCGTAGAGGTAGCCCTGGTAGGCGACGGAGGTCAGGATGAGCGTGATCGGAAAGGCGCCGACCGTCACGACCTCGGCGCGTCGCACCGCGCGGAGCCACGCGGGAAACTCGCTGTCGGTATAGGGCACAGGCGGCGGGCTTCCCGGAGGCGGGGCGGCCACGGGCGGTGTGGCGGCCGGAGACGAGGCACCCGTGCTCGGCGAGGTCGAGGTTCCGGGAGTCCCGATGCCGGGAGTCGAGCCGATGGACGGGGTCGTCGCTCCCGTCGCGGGCGCCGCGGTCTGCGGCCAGGCGGGGTATCCGATCGAGCCGAGGACGAGGAGCCCGGCCACGACGCGCGCGGTCCGTCCGGTCACGGTGTCGGCCTCGCTCCGAAGAGCGCCGCGCCGATCCGAACGATCGTCGCGCCCTCTTCGACCGCGATCTCGAAATCGCCGCTCATGCCCATCGAGAGCTCGCTCCAATCGACGCCGGGAAAGCCGGCGCGGAGCTCCTCGCGAAGCTGCCAGAGGGAGCGAAACGCCCGGCGGACTGAACGCTCGTCGTCGGTCAGGGGTCCGACCGTCATGAGCCCGCGCACGGTCACCGAGGGGAGGAATCGGATGGCCTCGAGGTCCCGCACGAGCCCGTCGCGGCTCGCGAAGCCGCTCTTGGTCGCCTCGCCGGACGTATTGACCTCGAGGAGGACGTCCATCGCGCGGCCCGCCTCGCGGCAGCGCGCGGCGATCGCCTCCGCGGTCGCGAGCTTGTCGACCGACTCCACGCACGCCGCGACGTCGCAAGCCGCGCGGACCTTGTTGCGTTGGAGATGACCGATGAGGTGCAGCTCGGCGTCGCTTCGGAACGACCGGTACTTCTCGCCGGCATCCCGCACGAGGTTTTCCCCGAAAAGGCGGACGCCCGCCGCATAGGCGGCCTCGATCTGCGGCAGCGACCGCGTCTTGGTCACGGCCATGAGGCGAACGGACTCCGGTCTTCGTCCGGCGCGGTTCGCCGCGGCGTCGATCCGCGCGCGAACACTCTCCACGTTCTCCCTCACGCTACGGTAAGTCGCTTCCATCTCGCTGCCGCTCATAGTAGCACGCCGCCACGGGAACTTGAAGTGCGGACCGGCGCGGTTGCTCCTTGACTTTTCACGTCGATCCCTCTAATTTCAGATCAATCGGAGCGCTGCTCCGGCTGGGATGGTGAACAGGAATGAGCGAGAAGATTTGGTCGGAGCGCCAAACGGCCACATGGAAGACGAAGGTGGGACTCGCGGAGATGCTGAAGGGCGGGGTGATCATGGATGTTACCACCGCGGAGCAGGCTTCGATCGCCGAGGAGGCGGGGGCGGCCGCGGTCATGGCGCTTGAGCGGGTTCCGGCGGACATTCGGGCGCACGGCGGCGTGGCGCGGATGTCGGACCCCAAGATCATCAAAGAGATCCAGTCCGCCGTGAGCATCCCGGTGATGGCGAAGTGCCGCATAGGCCATTTTGTCGAGGCGCAGATCCTTGAGGCGCTCGAGATCGATTTCATCGACGAAAGCGAGGTTCTCACCCCCGCCGACGATCACTTCCACGTGAACAAGCAGCAGTTCAAGACGCCGTTCGTGTGCGGCTGCCGCGACCTCGGGGAGGCGCTCCGGCGCATCGGCGAAGGGGCGGCGATGATTCGCACGAAGGGCGAGGCGGGAACCGGAAACATCATCGAGGCGGTCCGCCACATGCGCTCGGTGCTCGACGGGATACGAAGGCTTTCGAGCGCTCCTGAGGAGGAGCTCATGACCGAGGCGAAGAACCTCGGCGCCCCCTTCGAGCTCGTCGTCGAGGTGGCGCGGGCCGGCAAGCTTCCGGTTCCCAACTTCTCGGCCGGCGGCGTGGCGACTCCCGCCGACGCCGCGCTCATGCGGCAGCTCGGCGCCGAGTCGGTGTTCGTCGGCTCCGGCGTCTTCAAGTCCGCGAACCCGCGCAAGCGCGCGAAGGCGATCGTCGAGGCGGTGACCTACTACAACGACGCGGCGAAGCTCGCCGAGATCTCAATGGATCTCGGCGAGCCGATGACCGGAATCGAGATGAGCGAGATCGACGGCGAGCAGCGGATGGCGGTTCGCGGCTGGTAAGCTCCCCTTCCCCATGAATACGATCGGCGTACTCGGCCTTCAGGGCGACTTCGCGAAGCATCACGCGATGCTCTCGCGCCTCGGAGTCAAGGCGGAACTCGTCGTGACGCCCGAGCAGATCGGGCGGATCGACGGCCTCGTCATTCCCGGGGGCGAAAGCACGACCATCGGGAAGCTCATGGCGGGCTACGGCCTGCTCGAGCCCCTGAAGGCGAGAATAGCCGGCGGAATGGCGGTTTTCGGCACGTGCGCGGGGATGATCCTCCTCGCGCGGCGGATCCAGGGGAGCGTCCAGATCCGGATCGGAGCCATGGACATCGAGGTCAACCGCAACGCCTATGGCCGTCAGATATCGAGCTTCGAAGCCGATATTCCCGTCTCGTTCATCCGGGAACCCGCGCGGGGCGTGTTCATTCGAGCCCCGATCATCACGGACACGGGACGGGAGGTCTCGGTGCTCGGCGAGTTCGAGGGAAGGCCCGTCCTCGTGCGTCAGGGAAAGCTTCTCGCAAGCAGCTTCCATCCCGAGCTCACGGAGGACGGACGAATCCATGAGTATTTTCTTGCGATGGTTGACCGTTAGCCTCGCGCTTCTCGCCGCTCCGCTTTCGACGCCGTCGGCCTTCGCCGACGGCCTTTTTGCGTACGCGGCCGGAGGACCGGAGAGTTTCCCGTTTGCCGTGAGCCCGGCGCTCGACTCCGGGATCCTGGCCCTCGACCTCGGCATGTTCGGCGCAAGCGCGCTCGTCGACCGGTCGCGTCCCGCTCCGAGCCGCTCGGAGCTCAACCCCGCCTCCATTCCCGGTTTCGACCGAGTCTACTATACTACCACCCCGTCGTCGTGGATGTCGTACGCGAGCGACGGCACCGTGGCGGCCGTGATGGCGCTGCCGGCGGTGCTCCTCCTCGGCATGAGCGCGCGGCAGGTCCTGACGGTGGGCGCCATGTACCTAGAGACGATGGGCTTCTCGTTCTCCGCGAAGGACCTGTTGAAGGCGGCGGTCGTTCGCTACCGGCCGTACGCCTATTCGCCCGATGCCGACGTGTCGGGCTTCGAAGCCGACAGCTCGTTTCCTTCCGGGCACTCGACGGTCGCGTTCGGGGCCGCGGTCTTTGCCGGCTACCTCGCCGAGGAGCTCTATCCTCAATCGGGGTCGCTTCAAGCCTTCGTCTGGGTAACCGGGCTCGGTCTCGCGACCCTGACCATGGCGCTTCGGGTCGGCTCCGGCAATCATTTCTTGACCGACGTCGTCGCCGGTGGGCTCATCGGCGCCCTCGGGGGATTCCTCATCCCCTATCTTCACCGCGAGGACCCGCCCGGGGGCGAAAGCGCGGGGAGCGCGCCCCTCGTCTCGTTCACCTTCGCGCCGTAGCTCCCTCGCCTACTTCGATCCGCGGGGCAGCTCGCAGTAGAAGGCGAAGCCGTTTCGCGCATGCTGCTTGACGTGGTACATCGCGATGTCGGCCTTCCTGATCAGGCCGGAAATGGTCTCGTCGTCGTCGGGATAGACGCTCACGCCCATGCTCAGCCCGACGCGGCAGCTTTGACTTGAAAGGCGAATCGGCTTCGTGACCTCCGCGACGAGCTTCTCGGCGACCTTGCGCGCGGCGTCGATCTCGTGAATGCTCGTGAGAACCGCTACGAACTCGTCGCCCCCGACCCGGGCGATGGTGTCCGAGGAGCGCAGCACCGAAAGGAAGCGCTGGGCGATCTTCTGGAGGACGAGGTCGCCCGCGTCGTGGCCGAACCTGTCGTTGACGGGCTTGAAGCTGTCGAGGTCGATGAAGAGGACCGCGATTCTCGACGCCTCGCGCTTCGCCTGCGGAAGAGCCTTTCCGAGGAGCTCGCTCAAGAGGCGCCGGTTCGGGAGTCCGGTGAGGTTGTCGTGGTTCGCGACGTGCGCGATCCGTCGGTAGGCCTCCTCGAGCTGGTCCTTCTCGGTGGTCACGATCTGGTTCAGGAGATTCACGCCCTTGTGGACCGTCGAGTTCTCGATCGCGATCCCGACGTAGGAGCCGAGCGCCTTCAGCTGGTCGAGGTGCCGCGGCGCGAAGGTGTTCTTCTTCTCGCTGTAGACGGCCATGAGACCGACCACCCGGTCCTGGATCGTGAGAGGCACCGAGACGAGGGAGGCGCCTGCCTCGGTCTGGTCGGTTCTTCCGTCGAGGTAATCGAGGTACTCGATCTCCACGTCGCGGATAAAGGCCGGCTTCCTATTGCGGATGCACCACGCCGAGAAGCTCGACGTCGACTGTACGGGGACGGCGTGCGCCCCCGCCCGCTCGCGGCCGTCGGCGAAGACGCGACGCTCGATGAGATCGCTCGATCGGTTGTAGACCGCGATCGCGAAGGTCGGCGCGTCCATGAGGGAGCGCACGCTTTCGTACGCCATGAGCACGATCTCGTCGAGGTCGAGCGACGCGGCGATCTTCAGTCCCATCAAGCTGATCTTTTCCATCCGCCTGAAGTCTTCCCTGAGCTCCTCGCCCGACCGCCTGAGCTCGAAGTTGTGGAGCCTGGAGCTCTCCCCCTGATCGGCGACCGCCTGTTCCATCGTCGGCTGCTCCGATCGGTGGTAGAGGTGGAAATAATCGAGCGCCGCCTTGTAGCGGTGCCTGCGCTGATAGAGCGCGCTCATGCCCCTCGCGCAACGCGCGATGTGCCTTCGCGACTCGAGCTCTCGGCTGAGGGCGAGCGCCTGCTCGTACCACGCGAGAGCGCCTTGGTCGTCGCCCTGCTGAACGCGGAGCGACGCGGCGTCGAGCAATGTCTCGATCCTCCCGAGTCGGTTCCCGCTCGCTTCGCACGCGCCGATGCATTGACGGTAGAAGCCCTCGGCCACGTCGTAGCTCAGGAGCTCCTGGAAGATCTGCCCGAGCACGCGCAGGCAGCGCGCTTTCGCGAGCAAATCGCCGGCCTGATCCGAGAGCACGAGAGCTCTCTCGAGGAAATCCACGGCCTCGGAGGCGTCCTGGCTCGCCTTGTGCGCGATGGCGATGTTCACGAGGGTCCTTGCCGTGAGCCCGGGCCAACGATCGGCTTTGGCGAGGCTCAGCGCGTTGCGAAAGTAGCGGAGTGCCTCCTCGTGATTGGCGAGGTCGCCGTAGACCTCGCCGATCGCGTTGAGCGTCTCCGCCTGCCGCTCCCGAAGGCCGATGCCCGACGACAGATCGAGGGACGCGCCGTAGTAGTCGAGCGCCGTTCCGAGACGGCCGAGCTGCCGGTAGGCCGAGCCGATCGCGTCCATCGAGCGCGCCTGGCCGTCGGCGTCGCCGATGCTCTTGAAAATCTCCGCCGCCTTCAGGAGATCGCCGAGCGACCGCTCGCTCTCGCCGAGCGCGACGCGGCATCGGCCCGCATGGAGGAACCCTTCGGCGTTGCCGCGAGGATATCCGATGGCCTCCGAGCTCGAAACCGCCTGCTCCGACAGACGCACGCCCTCGCGCGGATCGTACAGCGCAAGCCGCGCCGCCTTCGCGATGATCTCGTCGACCCGGTTCGTCGAGGGGACGGGAGAGGCCGAAAGGCTCGCTGATTGCCCAATCTCGCCTGACACGCGCAATCACCT
>JASHNV010000005.1 GCA_030041455.1 Spirochaetia bacterium | reverse complement strand
GCGATGGCGGTCGACGGCGAGCGCATCGAGTACGTCGGCTCCGCCCGGGAGGCGCTCCGGCGCGCCGGCCCCGGCGCGGAAACGATCGACCTCCGCGGCCGCGCGGTCGTTCCCGGCTTCAACGACAACCACGTGCACACGGTCATCCTCGGCGATCACGATGCCGCCGCGAGCCTCGTGGGCCTCTCCGCCGAGGGAATCGTCGAGCGGCTCGAGCCGATCGTCGCGAAGGCGCCGCCGGGGACGCTCGTCTGGGCCTACGACTGGGATTATCCCGCCTGTCCGAGCCCCGACAAGAGCATTCTCGACCGCGCCTTTCCCGACAACCCGCTCATCCTCGCGCAGTTCGGCGGCCACGGCCTGTGGCTCAACTCCCGCGCGCTCTCCCTCCTCGGGATCGAAAAGGGCCGCCCCGATCCCAAAGGCTCGGGCGTCGTGCTTCGGCGCGCCGACGGAGAGCCGACCGGCGTCGTCCGCGAGATGGGCAACAACCGCGCGCTCGCGCGCCACTTCAACCGGATGTTCCTGCGCGCGAAGCTCGCGCTGCCGAGAATCGAGCGCGCGCTCGCGGTCTATCGCGGCTACGGAATTACCTCCGTCCAGGACAACACGTGGTACGTTCCGGTCGTTTTCGCGCTCAAAGCGCTCAAGCGGCAAGGCCGCCTGAGCGCGCGCTTCTCCTGCTGGCGCTTCGGCGAGGCGCCCGGAACGATTCCCCTCATGAGGCTCCCGGCCTACGACCGGGAGTGGGTCGCGCGCGGGCCGGTCAAGTACTTTCTCGACGGGACGTTCTCGACGAGGACGGCGCTCCTCTGGGAAGACTACGCCGACGACCCCGGCAACCGCGGCAGAGGGCTCGAGGCGCCCTCCATCCTGCGGATCCTGACGCGGCTCGCCGCGCGGGGCAATCAGGGCGCCTTCCACGCGATCGGAGACCGCGCGGTGAGCAACTTCCTCGACGCGATGGAGGAGCTTCTCGCCGCCCGACCGGAGGCCGCGCGCCTGCGCTTCAGGCTCGAGCACGCGCAGCTCATCCGCCCGAAGGACGTCGCGCGCCTCGCGCGCCTCGGGGTCCTCGTCTCGGCGCAGCCGGCCGCCTTGACCACCCCGGAGAAAGACGAGCACATTCTCGGCTCCGCGCGGGCGCTCGCGGCCTATCCCCACCGATCCCTGCTCGACGCGGGCGTGCACCTGTCCTTCGGGTCCGATATTCCCGGCGAGCCGACCTGCGATCCGCTCCTCTGCGTTCACCTCGTGGCGAACCGGCCGGGCCCGGAGCGGATCTTGCCGGAGGAGGCGCTCCGCTGCTACACTGTCGGGAGCGCCTTCGCGGAGTTCCGGGAAAACGAGAAGGGGACCCTCGAGGCCGGGAAGCTTGCGGACTTCGCGGTCCTCTCCGACGACATCACCCGGATCCCCGTCGAGCGCATCCGTCACGCGAGGGTCGAGATGACGGTCGTCGGCGGACGGACCGTCTACGAGCGGAGCTCGACATGAGCGGGCCGGAGGGCGCCCTCCTTGAGATGAAGAGACTTTCCGCGTTCCTTGTCGCGTCGATGTTGGTTTTCGTGGCCGCGCGGCAGGCGCAGGCCGAATCCCTCCCGTCGATCCAGATCTGGATCGGCCCGAACCAGCTCAGCCCCGGCGACACGGTGACCATGCCCGATCAGGTGCCCGGCAAGAAGGGCTATCCGGTCTCGTTCGACATTTCGAACGCGGGAACCGCGGACCTCATCCTCGAGGGGAGGCGGCCGGTTTCCGTCTCGGGCTCGGGCGCGGAGCAATTTAGCGTGGCCGTCGAGCCGTCCCTCGCGGTCCCGTCGGGGGAGGACACGAGCTTCGCTCTCGAGTTCAATCCCGTCGGGACCGGCAGCTACTCGGTCACCGTGAGCGTCTCGTCGAACGATCCCGACACCCCGACGTTTCGTTTCACGATCGCCGGTCGCGGAGTGCCTTCCGCGCCGGCGAAGTAGGACAGCAGGCGGCATGACGAAACCCTACGTTACGAGAAAAGCGGTCATCTATTCCGCTCTCGCGCTCCTGTGGCTTGCGATCGTGATCTCGGGAACCGAGCGGCCCTATCGCCGCGAGATCGGGCGAGTGCTCCTGCGCTTCGTCTCTTCGGTGCGGGAAATGGTGGCGATCCGGGCGATTCTCGTGACGGGTCTCTCGCTTCTCATCCTTCTCGGCTTTTTCTGGGTCCACGCCCACTACCGGAGGAGAATTCTCCTCGATGAGCGCGAGCGCCGGGGCCCCGGGCACCTCGGCTAGCCGCGCCGGGAAATCTTCGATCATGGCCCTTCGCCGCGTTCTCTCCTTGGTCGCCAACGCGCTCCTCGCGGTCTGCTCGGTTCCCGCGCAGCAGAGCGGTCTCGACGCGCTTTCGGCCGGCCTCGGAGGCGCGCCGACCCGGGTGGACATCGCGGGCGTCGCGCTCGCGATGGAGGCGTCGTGCCTGATCGACGCGACGCCCTCCGCCTCTCCATCGAGCGAGCCTCTTCGAGTCGCCGCCTCCATCTCGGCGGCAAAAGGGGAGGCGCTCCCCTACGGCATCGCGCTCGTCGAGGCGTGGCTCCTTCTTCCCGACGGCGAGATCGATCAAGCGCAGCGGCTCTCCCTCGCCCCCGTCGAGACTCCAGGATCGATCGAAGCGAGCGTCACCTTCGACGCGTCCGTGGCGGCCGGACAGGAGGTGAGGGTGGTCGCCGAGCTCGACGAGGACGGCTCGAGCGCCTTCCTCGGCTCTCCGCCGCTTCGGGTCGAGGAGGCAATAGGCGCGATCAGGAACGTCACGCGCTGAATTGCTCGACGAGATGTTTGAGCCGCGCGCCGAGTCCGTGGAGATCCTGCGCGGCCGCCTGCGTCTGCTTGGTGCTCGCGGCCGTCTGCGCGCTGGCCTCCTTGATGCTCTCCATTGCCTGCGCGATCTGATCCATGCCCACGAGCTGCTGCTGGCTCGAGGCGGCGATCTGCGTCGCCGCGAGAGCCGCTTCCGCGATGCTTCCCGCAAGCGCTTGGATCGCCTCCGCCGTCTCGCTCGATTGGCGCGAGCCGGCCTCGACCGCCCTGATCCCCTGCTCGGTCGCCATGACCGCCGATGCGGTCGCCTTTTGATTCTCTCCGAGAATCGCCCTGATTCTCACGGTGGCGCGCCTCGACTGATCGGCAAGCGCCTTGATCTCCCGCGCCACCACGGCGAAGCCCCGCCCGAGCTCTCCCGCCTTCGCCGCCTCGATCGCCGCGTTCACCGCGAGCAGATTCGACTGTTCCGCGAGTTCGTTCACCGAGGCGATGATCTCTCCGATCTCGAGGCTCTGGTCGCTCAGCTTCGCGATGCTGAGCGCGATGGTCTCCTCCACCGATTTCGTCCCGGTCTGGGAGACCGCGACCGATTTCTGCGCGCTCTGCGAGACCGCTTGCGCCTTCTCGGCTGACAGCTCCGCGGTCCGCTTCACTTCCTCGACCGTCGTCGTCGTTTGGTTCACCGCGACGGCGGCCTCCGCCGCGCCGGCGGCGACCTGGGTCGCGACCGCGACGATCTCGTTCGCCGAGGATCCGAGGACCTCGATTCCCTCGCGAGTCTCGCGGTTCAGCCCCCGGAGCTTCTCGACCATTCCCCGAAAGGCGCCGGTCAGGATCCCCACTTCGTCGGCGCGCCGCGTCGCCGGGACGTCGGCCGTGAGGTCGCCGGCCCCAATGCGGTCGGCGAGGCGCGCGACATCGCGGAGGGGGCGGGAAATCATTCCGTCGAGGAGGAGCGCCTGACCGATGCCGCAGACCACGGAGGCGAGGCCGACCGCGACGATGAGCCGGACCATCCAGGCCGACCTCGCGAGGGCGCCCAAGACGGACCGCCGCGTCCGCCGGTCCGCCTCGGCGGAGAGGCCGACGACGATCCGCCGCGCCTTTTCGAGCCGAACGAGCTGCGGGCCGAGAAGCAGCGCTTCAGCCGCGTCCTTCTTACCCGCGAGCAGGAGCGGAAGCACTTCGTCGTCGGTCGTTCTCCGCGCCGAGTCGCGAACCGCCTTGAGGCTCTCGATCCCCGAGCGGACGCCGGGGCTCGTCGCCTGAGTCCCCAAGAGCGCGCGGAAGGTCGCTTCGTCGGCGTTTTCCCGGCTCTTCACGTCGTCCAGCATCGCCTGCTTGAGCGCCGGAGCCGTCGCGTCGAGCATCACGAACGCGTCGGTCTCGATCGCGTTCAAATCGATCCGGATGTTCCGGATCCCCCTCCGCGGTCGGAAGATCCCCGCCGTAGAGCGAGTCCCGGACGGCCGCCATCGCGAGGAGCAGAATCATGAGGCCGAACCCGAAGGTAAGCTTCGCCCCGGTGCTCACGTCGCTCGGTCGCTTCATTGCATTCCCTCCGTGGGCCCCGCGGGAGCTCGTCCCTTTTCCTCAAGTATAGCGTCGGCGGGGCGGGATGCAAGGCTTGCCGTCAGCGGAGCCGGCAGCGGACGGAGAGAACCCCGTCGAGCTCGGAGACCCGCTTCATGAGCTCGTCGCGCTCCTTTACGGCCAGCTTCGAGAGGAAGACCCGCACCCGATCCGGGCGGTCGCCCTTGCCGTACTCGACTTCGACGCTGCTCGCCGCGCTCGCGCTTCCCGCGACGACGCGCTGGACCGCCGCGAGATTCTCGGGGTCGTGGCTCATGAGGAACGTGATGACCGCCTCCTGGTAGCGGGAAAAGTGCCTGACCTCGAACGAGCGAATCACGGTCTGAACGAGGAGGATCGCCGCGGTCGCGATCACCGCGAGGAGGAACAGGCCCCCTCCTGCGGCCATGCCGACTCCCGCCGAGACCCAGACGCTCGCCGCCGTCGTGAGGCCGGTGACCCGGTCCTTGCGGAAGATGATGACCCCCGCGCCGAGGAAGCCGATGCCGCTCACGATC
This sequence comes from Spirochaetia bacterium, assembly GCA_030041455.1. GTDB lineage: Bacteria > Spirochaetota > Spirochaetia > DAHUYW01 > DAHUYW01 > DAHUYW01. Next base: position 7,822 of record JASHNV010000005.1, on the reverse strand, counting down.
TGGGCGGCGATCCGGCTGGGGTCGAAGGCGACGTTATTGAAGGAGAGCACGTCGGCGAGTCCGTACGCGGAGGTTATCATGATGAGGCAGGCGCCGACCGCCACGAGCGTGTGCGTGCGGAGCCCCGCGGCGTGCTCGCGCCATTCCCGCTCGTAGCCGAGGAGACCCCCGCACACGAGCGCCACGGCGAGGCGATACAGCATGGACGAGACCGAAATGTGCACGTTTCATCCTCCACGTCGGCCGAACAGACCGTTGTGGACGTCATTCTACCCGCTCTCGGCGGCGGTCTACAACGGTCTTCCGGGTCCCGCGGCGATGGACGGCGGCGCCCGGCCGCCCCGCCGATCAGGGTTTACAATAGGGAGGAGCCCGGGCGAGCCCGGGGTCCGATCCCTTCAGGAAGGCTCAAAGCGACATCCTGAGGATCGTCTGCCCAAGGCGGCCCCTTCGAACGGACACCCGTCCGAGGGTCTCGCGGCGCCTTCGGTCCGGGCGGGAAACCGATCGAGAGGAGGAGGACAGCATGAAACGCGCCAACGCGAAGGCCGGAAATCCGCGCGCCCGGGGCCGCGGAGGGGAGCCCGGGCTCCGAGCGGTCATCGACGCGATTCCCGACGCCATCCTCGTCAAGGACGCCCTCGGGAGATGCGTCGCCGCGAACCGCGCGGCGGCCGGGATCATGGGCGCCGCGGATCCCGACGAGCTCCTCGGAAAGACCGACCGCGACCTCTTCCCGGCCGATCTCGCCGAAGGGTACCTCGCCGAGGACCGGAGCATCCTCCGAGCCGAGGTCCCGTCCGTGGCGCGGGAGGAGACGCGGGTCGTATCCGGATCGAGGCGCTCGTTCCTCGTCACGAAGACGCCGCTCCTCGACGCGTCCGGCGCGATCCGGGGCGTCGTGGCCCTCGCTCGGGCGGTCGACGGGCGCTCTCCGCGGGAGGAAGCGCTCCGCAAGGAGCGCGATCTGCTGAGGACGGTCGTCGACCTCCTCCCCCTCGCCGTTCACGTGAAGGATACCTCCTTCCGAAAGACGATGACGAATCCGGCCGACGTGCAGGCGGTCGGCGCGGCGAGCGAGACGGACGTCCTCGGCAAGACCGATTTCGAGGTGTTCCCGAGACCCGTCGCCGAGGCCTTCTTCGCCGACGATCGGGCGGTCATGCGGAGCGGCGAGCCGATCGTCGACCGCGAGGAGAGCTACGTCAACCGGTCCGGGGACACGCGGTGGTTCCTCTCGTCGAAGACGCCTTTTCGCGACGCGAGGGGCGAGATCGCGGGACTCGTCGGCGTCGCGCGGGATATCACGGAGCACCGCCGCTCGGAGGCGGCCATCCGCGAGAGCGAGGAGACCCTGCGAGCGCTCTTGAACGCCACGACCGACAACGCGGTCATGATCGCGAAGGACGGCACGGTCCAGGCGTGCAACGAGAACTTCGCGCGGGCGTACGGCAGGCCCGCGAGCGAGATCGTCGGGACCTACCTATTCGACCTCATGGAGGGAGAGCTGAAGCGCTCGCGCGAGGAACGCACGCGGGACGTCGTCGCGAGCGGGAAGGCGTCGCGGATCGAGGATACGCGGGAAGGCCGCGCGTACGACAACAACATCCACCCGATTCTCAACGCCTCGGGCGAGGTAAGCCGCGTCGCGATCTTCTCGCGCGATATCACCGAGGAGCGCAGGCTTCAGGCGCAGTTTCTCCAGGCGCAGAAGATGGAGTCGATCGGGCGCCTCGCCGGCGGCATCGCGCACGACTTCAACAACGTGCTTCAGGTCATAGCGGGGTACTGCGAGCTCGTCGAGAAGTCCCTGGCGGCCGGAAGCCCCGCCCGCGCCTACGCGACGGAGATCGCCCGCGCGGCGAAGCGCGCCACCGCTCTCACGACGCAGCTCCTTGCCTTCAGCCGAAAGCAAGTCCTGCGGCCGCGGGTCGTGAGCACCGTTCAGCTCCTCGGCTCCATCGAAGCGATGCTCGGCCGGATTATCGGCGAGGACATCCGGCTTCAGACGTCCCTCGACCCGAAGACCGGCAATTTCCGCGCCGACCCCTGGCAGATCGAGCAGGTCATGCTGAACCTCGCGATAAACGCCCGGGACGCGATGCCGAACGGAGGCGTTCTCACGATCGAGGCTTCGAACCGCGTCTTCGACGAGACGTACGCCCTGGAGCATCCCGGCGTGAAGGAGGGGTCTTACGTTCGCATCGCCGTGAGCGACACCGGGTCGGGCATGGACCGCGAGACGCTGTCCCACGTGTTCGAGCCGTTCTTCACCACGAAGGACAAGGGAACGGGGCTCGGCCTTTCGACCGCCTACGGCATCGTCAAACAGAGCGAAGGGCACATCGGCTGCTACAGCGAGCCGGGCAAGGGCACCACCTTCACGCTCTATCTTCCGCTTACGCCCGAAGCGCCCGAGGCGGTCTCCGACGCCGAAGCGAAAGCCGCGCCGTCCCTGGAAAACGAAACCGTGCTGCTCGTGGAGGACGACGAGGCGGTCAGAGCGTTCATCCGAAATGTCCTCGAAGGCGCCGGCTACCGGGTGGCGGAGGCGTCAAGCGGCGAGGAGGCGCTTTCAAAAGTCGCCTCCGAGCGCATCAAGGTCAGCCTCCTCGTGACCGACGTCGTGATACCCGGCATGAGCGGGAAGGAAGTCGCGGGCTCGCTCCGCGCGGCGCTGCCGTCGGCGAGCGTGCTCTACGTTTCCGGCTACACGGCGAACGTCATCCTGAGCCGCGGGGTCCTCGAGGAGGGCGTGGACTTTCTCCAGAAGCCCTTCAGCTCGCAGGAGCTCCTCGCGGCGGTGAGGACGATTCTTCAAAGGCGCTGAGGCCTGGGCGGAGCCATCGCCATGCTCAGGCGAGGCGTCCATGGTCGAAGCGTAGATGGGCGCGGATACGGCCTGCCCGGAGAACATCCGTTCCTCCCTCGCGGCGGCTCGCTCGAATGAGGCGATACGTGGCGTGGTCCGGCGTCGGTTTCGAGCGCGGATACGGCCTGCCCGGTCGTCCCCCGCGAAGCCGGTCTTGGCGTCGAGCCCCCGATACCCGTTCAAAGCCGTACCTAGGTCACGCATCCTCTCAAAGCGGCAGGACCGTCCTCGCCGCGGCGAGGAGCGGGCGCTCCCTACCCGTCTCCGTCCCCTCCGTCGGACCGACGGAGATCCGCTCACGCGGCATCCGGCGTGCGGGAGCCTGAAACGTTCGGGTCCCGGCGAGCGAAGGGCTCGCGGGCACCCGACTACCGAAGGATCCTGAGGTCCGGTATAATCGGACGATGCGTATCCATCAAGCTCGCCTGAATAAGACGTCCATCGCCACGGCCGCGCTCGCCCTTCTCGCGCTCGGGCTTCTGTACGGTCTCGGCGCGTGCGAAAAGAGCCCCCAGGGGCCGGTGCCCTCGCTCGCGAAGGTCTACGCGGACTATTTCCCGATCGGCGCCGCGGTCGACCCGCAGACGCTCGTGAGTCAGCGCGATCTCATCCTGAGCCAGGTGAACAGCTTCACCGCGGAAAACGACATGAAGTGGGAGAATATCCACCCTCGGCCGGGCAACGACCCGTCGTCGTACGATTTCACCGCGGCGGACACCATCGTGAACTTCGCGATGAGCCACGGGATCAGGGTTCGGGGCCATAACTTCGTGTGGTATCAGCAGGTGCCTTCCTGGGTGTTCGTCGACGGACGCTCTCCGGCGACTCGAGCCGAGGTGCTCGAGCGCATGAAGGAGCACATCGACACGCTGCTCGCTCATTTCAAAGGGAAGGTCTACTGCTGGGACGTCGTCAACGAGGCGCTCTCCGACGACCCCTCCGAGACGTGGCGGACCAACAGTCCCTGGTACTACTACGCGGGAGCGGACACCGGCCATTACGGGATGCCGGACTACGTCGAGCTCGCCTTCGCGGACGCTCGGGCGGCCGACCCGTCGGTGAAGCTCTTCTACAACGACTACAACATCGAGTCGGGCGCGAAGTTCCAGCACGCTCTCGACCTCGTGCGGCGGCTGAAGGCGAAGGGGCTCATCGACGGCGTGGGCATCCAAGGCCATTGGTCCATCTACTGGCCGGACGCGGACACCGTACGGAACGCCATCGACAGCTTTGCCGCCCTCGGGGTCCAGGTGCAGATCACGGAGCTCGACCTCTCGGTATTCCGCTACGGCGATCTCTCGACGCTCCAGGCGCCTTCGCCCGATCTCCTTCAACTCCAGGCCGAGGCCTACGGCCGGCTGTTCAAGGTCTTTCGCGACGAAGCGAAGGCCGGCAAGCTCACGGGCGTCACGTTCTGGGGTATCGCCGACGACCACACGTGGCTCGACGACTTTCCCGTCGCGGGCCGCAAGGACTGGCCCCTGCTGTTCGACGTCCAGCACCGCCCGAAGCCGGCCTTCTGGGCCGTGGCGAAATGGTGAACGCGCGGCGCCCGAAGCGGGTCGGGGCAGACGCCAGCCCGCTGCCCGGACGCTAGGCTTGTCTCCATCGAGGAATCCGGGTATCGTTTTTCGACATGGCGATTGCGATTGTCGGAATGGGGTACGTGGGGCTCCCGCTTTCCTTGAGATTTGCGCGCTCGCGGAAGACCAAGGTCGTCGGCTTGGACATCGACTCGGAGAAGATCGAGTCGCTGAGGAGCGGACGAAGCTACATCAGGCACATCCCCTCCGAAGCGATCCTGGAAGCCCTCAAGGAGGGCGCGTTTGACGCTTCGACGGACTTCGCCCGCGTGAGGGACGTCGATGCGGTGATCCTCTGCGTACCGACTCCGCTGAACAAGAACCGCGAGCCCGACATCTCGTACATCGTCGAGACCGCCCGATCCGTGGCGCCCCACCTTGCGAAGGGGGCGCTCGTGGTGCTCGAGTCGACCACCTATCCCGGCACGACCGAGGAGGAGCTTCGCGAGGTGCTCGAGGCGGGCTCGGGCCTGCGAGCCGGCCTCGATTTTCACCTCGCCTTCTCGCCCGAGCGCGAGAATCCCGGAAGCGAGCAGACAGAAGCGCCCGACATTCCGAAGGTCATCGGGGGCTATACTCAGGCCTGCCTGAAGCGGGCGGAGGAGCTCTACGGTTGGGCCTTCGAGACGCTCGTGCCGGTCTCCTCGTGTCGGGTGGCCGAAGCGACGAAGCTGCTTGAGAACATCTTTCGAAGCGTCAACATCGCCCTCGTGAACGAGCTCAAGCTTGTCTACGCCGCGATGGGAATCGATATTTGGGAGGTCATTCGCGCCGCGAGGACAAAGCCGTTCGGGTTCATGGCGTTCTCTCCGGGGCCGGGGCTCGGCGGCCACTGCATTCCGATCGATCCGTTCTATTTGACGTGGAAGGCCCGCGAGTACGGCCAGCACACCCGGTTCATCGAGCTCGCCGGCGAGATCAACACGACGATGCCGATGTACGTCGTGAATCGAACCGCCGAGGCGCTCAACGCCGCGCGGAAGCCCCTGTCCGGCAGCCGCGCGCTCGTGATCGGGATCGCCTATAAGCCGAACGTCGACGACGACCGCGAATCGCCGAGCTACATCCTCATGGAGCTGCTCAAGGCGAGGGGGGCCGAGGTCGCCTACTACGACCCCTACATACCCGTCATCCGCCAGAAGCGCGACCACCCGAGCTGGGAGAACACCCGCTCGGTGCCCTGGGACCGCGCGACGATCGAGACGTTCGACGTGGCGGTCATAGCCACCGACCATCAGGCGATCGACTACCAAGCGCTTGCCGATTGGGTTCCCTGCATCGTCGACACGCGAAACGCGATGGCGGCGATAGCGACGAAACCTCGCCAGGTGTGGAAGGCGTAGCGCGCAAGAGGCGCGATCTCCCTCTCAGGCGGAGCGACGGACCCGCCCGCGAGCCGCCTTTCCTCGGGCGCGTCTTGACCTCGAAGGGGCGGCCGTCGCATAGTAGGCGAAAGTTCGCGGGGCGGCCGCTCAGCCGAGGTGCCGCCTTTTTTGGAGACGCGAACCGGCCACGCGATCTCTCGGGCGTCCCTTCGTCAAAGGCAGCAAGCGTTCGCGCGCGGACGGGGCCGAAGGCGAGGCGGATCGCACACCGGGGATCGGGCGAGGCCGCTCGGGGGAGCTTGCGCGGCGCGCGCCGGCGCCGATTCGCGGAGGGCCCGAGAGGCGCGCTCCGCGAAGCCCTTCCTCATGAAGGAGTGCTTCGCGGACCGGACGAGGATGGCTCAGTGACCACGCGCGAGGACCGCTTCGGGCTCTCGCGTCGCGGGCTCCATTGCGGAGCGGTCGCAGGCGGGATCGGGGCGCGTCAGGGTGTCGATGCCCCGATGGCCGGGACGAGAACGGGCGAGCGGGTGAATCGCCTGAGTTTTCGTGAAACTTTCCCGGACCACTAGGCGTCCAATTGCCCGGTTGTGTGAAAAAAGGAGACCTCGCCGAATGCCGCCCGTCAAAGATCTGCATCCTGGCCGAGCAAGGGTGCTCTCGCATCTTCCTCAAGCCAACGACATCGAAAGCTCGCTTGCGTCCTCACGGCGCGGGAACCACTGGATCCCGCTCCTCTATACGCTCATTCTCGTCGGACTCTGTTCCTACATCTATACGAACGTTCAGATGCTGACCAGTCTGTGGGGCACCGCGGAAGAGAATAGGTTCCTGCGCGCGATTTTCTTGCCGTGCGCGCTCTGGGCAGTCGCCGGAACGTTCCTGACCTTCTATCGGACGGTCCTGTGGATGCGCTATCGTCCCACGGCTCCCGCCGACTTCGACGACGCTCCGTCGCTGACCGTCGTCATACCGGCGTACAACGAAGGAGCGATGGTGATGAACTCGATCGACTCGGTGGCCTCCGCGAGGTATCCCGCCGAGAAGCTCGAGATCATCGTCGTGGACGACGGCAGCAAGGACGACACGTGGAGCTACATGGAGCTCGCGGCCGCCCGGTATCCGGGAACCGTCACGACGGTGCGCTTCCCGCAGAATCGGGGCAAGCGGGACGCCCTCGCGGTCGGCTTCGAGCGGGCTCGCGGCGAGTTCGTCGTCACGATCGACTCCGACAGCGTGATCGAGCCCGACGCCCTGCTCGCGCTCATGGGACCGTTCCGCGACTCGAAGGTCGGGGCGGTGGCGGGCAAGGTGGTCGTGTACAACACGGGTGAGGGATTGATCGCGAGCATGCTGCACGTTCGCTTTCTTCTCACGTTCGACGTGTCGCGCGCGGTCGAGTCCTCCTACGGGACGGTCTACTGTTGTCCCGGCGCCCTCGCCGCGTATCGCGTCGAGGCGGTCCGCAAGGTCCTGCCTGAATGGATGAACCAGACCTTTCTCGGGTCGCGCTGCGCGATCGGAGAAGACCGGGCGCTCACGAACGACCTCCTCAACGAGGGCTTCGATACCGTGTATCAGAGCAACGCGGTGGTTCGGACCATCGTTCCGGTCAAATACCAGAAGCTGTGCAAGATGTTCCTCCGTTGGAATCGAAGCTACGTGCGCGAGGAGGTTCGGTTCATGAGAATCGTGTGGCGACGGCCCCCCTACGCCCAGTGGATCGCGCTTCTCGATCGTCTCGTGACGAACCTCCACTATCCGATCTCGTATGTCGCGCTCGTGCTTCTCACCGCGGCGGTCGTCATGAGACCGATGATCGCGGTGCAATTCCTTCTCGTCATGGGCTTCTTCTCGCTCCTGTCGACGACCTACTGTCTGAGAAGCGATCGGTCGCCTCGCGGCCTGATCTACGGCGTTCTCTTCAGCTTTTACTCGTTCTTCGCCATGTCGTGGATCATGCCCTACGCGTTCTTCACCGTGCGGACCGGCTCGTGGATGACTCGCGAGGTCGGCGGCGCGGTGCAGCGCCGGGCGACTCG
>JASHNV010000004.1 GCA_030041455.1 Spirochaetia bacterium | reverse complement strand
GCCCACACGAACGCGCCGGGCATGAGCCACGTAAAGCGGTGGCACGACGTCCTCGAGATGCTCGACAGCGGCATCGACGTCTACACGACCATGAACATCCAGCACCTCGAAAGCCTCAACGACGTCGTGGCGAAGGTCACCGGGGTCGTGGTTCGCGAGACCGTGCCCGACGAAGTCTTCGACAGCGCGGCGCAAATCGAAATTATCGACCTTCCCCCCGACGAGCTGCTCGCACGCTTCCAGGAGGGGAAGGTCTACGTCCCGGAGAAGGCGCGGAGCGCGGCCGAAGGCTTCTTTCAGAAGACGAACCTGTTCGCGCTCCGCGAGATCGTTTTGCGGAGGACCGCCGACCGGATCAACATCGACGTGGAGAGGTCCCGGGTCAGCCGGGCGACCCTGAAGGTCCTTCCGACGACGGAGCATCTGCTCGTCTGCGTCGGGCCGTCAAGCACCTCGGCGGACGTGATCCGCCAGGCTCGGCGCATGGCGCTCGTCTTCCACGCGAAGTGGATCGCCTTGAACGTCGAGACGGCTCGAATCGTCGGGACGGGAGCGGAGAGCAAAACACAGCTCTACCAGAACCTGCGCCTCGCGGAGGAGCTCGGCGCCGAGGTCGTCACGATTCGCGGCGAAAACGTCGCGGCGGAGACCCTCGAATACGCGAAGCGCCGGAACGTGACCAAGATCGTCATCGGGAAAAACATCGCACCGCGGACGCTTCTCTCCCCGTTCCGACGGAACATCGTCAACCAGCTCCTGAACGGGAGCGGCGACATCGCCGTGTACGTCATACCCGGCGAGAAGGCGGACGGATCCGGCGCGCGGCCGAAGAGAACGGGGGAGCGCCTCACCGCCAGGGGCGCGCTCCTCGCCCTCTCGATCCTCGCCGCCACGACCGTTCTCTCCGCGCTCGTCTCCGTCGCCCGACTCTCGACCGCCAACATCGCGATGCTCTTCGTTCTCGGGGTGTTCCTCACGACCATTTTCTGCGGTCGGCTCCTCGGCGTCCTGGCGTCGCTCCTCGGGGTCGCCGCGTTCGACTTCTTTTTCGTCGCCCCTCAATTCACCTTCGCGGTCAGCGACTCGCAATACCTCCTCACCTTCGTGGTCATGCTGACGGTGACGTTGGTCACGAGCACGCTGACGTCGCGCATTCGGACGCAGGCACAGGGGGCCCGAGAGCGGGAGCGGCGCACCGAGGCGCTCTACCGGCTGAGCCGGAGCCTCTCGCTCACCTCGGGCCGAAATCGCATCGCTGCGGCCGCGGAGCAGGAGCTCCGCGCGATTTTCAACAGCAACGTGGCGATCCTCCTGAAAGGCGCCGACGGCCGCCTGAGCGCGCAGGCGCGCGGATCGGTCGACGCGTTCTACGACGAAGCCGAGCAGGCTGTCGCGCTCTGGGCGTTCGAGCACAAGCGGATCGCCGGCGTCGGCACGGACACGCTTCCCGGATCCCGGGCCCTCTACCTGCCCATGACCACGGCGCAGAGCGTGATGGGCGTGGTCCGCGTGATTCCGAACGATCCTGACGAGCCTCTCATGCCCGAGCAGCGGTTCCTGCTCGAGACCTTTGCCGCGCAGACGGCGCTCGCGCTCGAGCGCGACTCGCTGGCCGAGCAGACCCACGAGATCCTCGTCCAGGCCGAGAGCGAGCGGCTTCGCAGCGCGCTTTTGCGATCGATCTCGCACGACCTGCGAACGCCTCTCGCGGCGATCGCCGGAGCGAGCAGCACCCTGCTCGACCGTGGGAAGGATCTCGACCAAGAGTCCCGCGTCGGGCTCATCCGAAACATCTTCGAGGATTCCAACTGGCTGACCGGGCTCGTCGAGAATCTTCTCAGCATGACCCGGCTCGAGCATGAAGGCGTCCGGGTGACGAAGGAGTGGGAGGCCGTCGACGACCTCATCGCCTCGGTGCTCACGCATATGAAGGCGAGGCTTTCGAAGCGTCCGGTCCTCTTCTCCATACCGCCTGAGATCGCCATGGTGCCTATGGACGGCGAGCTCATCGAGCAGGTGATGGTGAACATTCTCGACAACGCGATCAAGTACACTCCGGCGGGAAGCGCGATAGAAATCGGCGTCGAGCTCTCCCCGTCGCGAGCGACCTTCACGTTTTCAGACCGGGGTCCGGGGATCCCGGCCGACGAAATCGAGAGCCTTTTCGTGAAGTTCTACCGAGGCAAACGGACGCGCACCACCTACCGTCGGGGCGCCGGTCTCGGGCTTTCCATCTGCAAGGCGATCGTCGAAGCGCACGGCGGAGAGATCCGAGCCGAAAATCGCCCCGAGGGCGGAGCGCGCTTCTCGTTCTGGCTTCCCGTGACCGGCGAGAACCCGCTCGCGAGCTTCGACGAAACATCGGCGTCGAAGGAAGAGACGCAGGAGGGAGGCGCTACCGCCGCGACCTGAAGCGCGATCCGGCTATGCGGAGTCCTCTTGGAGCGTGCTCTCGACGCATGAGGTCGAAAACGCCGCCGCAGGCGGGCGAGGCAAGGCGTCTCCGCTTCCTGCCCGGACTCCACGGTCTCCGTCGTGATCTGCCGTCCCGCCATGGACCGGCGCGCCGGGGACGCTTTCGGACACAAACCGCCCGCGAAGGCGACGGAGTTCAGCCCTTACCGTCGACGCCGCCGGGAGGCCCGGCCTCCTCTCGGCAGGTTCTCCCGCGCGCGGGCTCGGCCGTTCGGGAAGGTCCTGGGACCCGGAGAATCGCGGTACCTGCCGGGTTTGGTCTCGCGGTCGCCGCGTGAGGTTTCCCGGTATCGCC
>JASHNV010000053.1 GCA_030041455.1 Spirochaetia bacterium | reverse complement strand
TTCCGTGGACTGGCTCATACTTCTACCATCTAACAATTAGATGGTAGAAGTATATAATCGGTCGAGCTCGAAGTCAAGCGCTCCGCCCGATCTCCTTCGGTAGCTCGCGGGAGGAGCGGGTCGAGCGCGCGGATTGCCCCGAGGCGCGGAGCGCGTTCCCCGGCCGCCAGGTCGACACAAGCGGCTGGAACGGGACTTGAGGGAGCCTACGTCTCTCGCTTCAGGCGACGATTTGGGGATGGTCTCGGGACTACCTCGAAAGAGAGCGCCAACAGGTTCTCTTCGGGGAAGTCTCCGGAGCTTCGGGTGACGGCAACGTCCCTGGCATGCTCGCGCGCGGTGAAACCGGATGGCGTCATCCGGATCCCTCGTGACCGTGCTCGTGCCCCAACGACCGGGGCCTCGCCCAGGGCGGCAGGGACGGGAAATCTCGTAGGTTCTCGACCGAGCTTCCGCCGTTCGCTTGCGAGCCGGAACGATCACGAACCTGGAGGAGCAACGCCTGGAGGGAGAGAGGCGGAGTACCCCGCGCCCGCCGGCGCGAAGACCACGACGCCGGGGAAGGGCTTGCGGACGAGCACAAAATCGAGACGAACGTCGCGTCGGGAAGACCTTCGCCATGGAGATCCTTGTTCGTCGGCACGGCGCTTGGCGCTCTCATGGTCTCCCTCCTCGTGCCAGGGCTTTCGAGCAGCCGAGCGATCTCCGCGTTGCAGGAGGGCCGGACGTCGTTGCGGCCTCTCCCGCGCGAGCAGCTGTCTGAGAAAGCCCTCGACGAGGTCGGACGCCACGTATCGTGCGCGTTGCGTACGACGTCGCCGTGAGCGCGACGCGTGAATCGCGACGAGGGTGAGCTTCGAAGGTCTTCCTTCCGAGACAGCCTCCCGAGGAAGCCTGAAGGCGCGCACGCTTCGCGCGCTCAGCCGCTGTCTCGTCGTCGAAATCTAGCGTAGAATGGGTGCGGGAGGACGTGACGACATGCAGCGCATCATCAACGAGCCCGGCGAGGTGGTCGGGGACATGCTGAAGGGCTTTCTGAAAGCGCACCGGGAGATCGTCGCGGCGACCGGCAACCCCCGGGTCCTGAAGTATAGCGGCGCGCCGGTGAGCGGCAAGGTCGGCGTGGTGACCGGAGGGGGCTCTGGCCACAAGCCGGCGTTCGTCGGCTACATCGGACGAAACATGCTCGACGCGGTCGCCGTCGGCGAGGTCTTCAGCTCTCCGAGCGCGAAGGCCTTCCTCGACGCGTTCAAGGCGGCCGATTCGGGCAAGGGAATCGCCTGCCTGTACGGGAACTACGCGGGCGACAACCTGAACGTGAAGATGGCGGTGGAGCTCGCCGAGGAGCAGGGAATCCGGGTGAAGACCGTCGTCGCGAACGACGACGTGCCCTCGGCTCCCCCCGCCGAGCGGAGCAAGCGACGGGGGGTCGCGGGCGAGGTGCTCATGTGGAAGGTGGGCGGCGCGAAGGCGGCGCTCGGCGGGGACCTCGACGCCGTGATTCAGGCGGCGCAGAAGGCGATCGACAACACCCGGAGCATCGGGATCGGGCTCACCCCCTGCACGATTCCGGCGGTCGGCCACCCGAACTTCGCGATCGCGCCCGGAAAGATGGAAGTGGGGATCGGCCATCACGGCGAGCCGGGCACGAGGGTCGAGGACCTCAAGCCCGCGCGGGACATGGCGAAGATGATGGTGGAGACCGTTCTGCCCGACCTGCCGTTTCGCTCGGGCGACCGGGTGGCGACGCTCGTTTCGGGGCTCGGCGCCACGCCGGTCATGGAGCTCTACATCCTCTACGACACCGTGGAGGCGGAGCTCGCGAAGGCGGGGCTGCGGGTGCGCCGCTCGTATGTCGGCAACTACTTCACCTCCCTCGAGATGATGGGAGCCACCCTGACGGTCATGAAGCTCGACGACGAGCTTGAGACGCTGATCGATCTCGACGCCCAGTCGATGGGTCTCACCCAATTCGGGAGGTGACGGATGGAGAGCTTTGCGAGCGAGCGCGGCGAGCCGATCCTCGGCGCTCTCGTCGCCGCGATTCAGGCGCGCTCGGGCGAGCTGAGCGACCTCGACGGAGCGCTCGGCGACGGGGACCACGGCATCAACATGGCGAAGGGCTTCGGCATGTGCCTCGAGCAGCTGTCCGCCCGGAGCTACGGCCTGAGCGAGGCCTTCTCGACGCTCGGCGGGGTGCTCCTCGACGAGATCGGCGGAGCCATGGGCCCGCTGTACGGGACGTTCTTTCGCGGGCTCGCGCGGGCCTCCAAGGGCCGCGAGCGGATCGACGCCGAGCTCTTCGGCTCGATGCTCGAGCAGGCGATCGCGGGCGTCGCCGCCCTCGGCGGCGCAAAGGCGGGCGATAAGACGCTGCTCGACACCCTGGAGCCTGCTCTCGCCGCCTACCGGCGCGCGCTGTCGGAGGGGAAGCCGTTCTCCGAGGCGCTCGGCGAGCTCGCTTTCGCCGCCGAGCGGGGCAGGGACTCGACGCGGGAGATGGCCGCGAAGGTGGGCCGCGCGAGCCGCCTCGGCGAGCGCTCGCGCGGCTCCGTGGACGCCGGCGCCGCCTCGGCGTGCGTGATCCTCTGCGCTCTCGCGGCGTCGATGCGGACTCTGCTCGAGGAGGAGGCGACGTAATGGAACGTGTCGCGATCGGGTGCGATCCGAACGCCGCCGGGCTCAAGGAGGCGGTCAAGGCGCGTCTCGCGGAGCTCGGCTACGAGGTGGAGGACTACGGAAGCGACGATCCGGTCTACGCGAACACCGCGATCAGGCTCGCCGAGGCGGTCGCCTCGGGAAAGCATCGGCGGGGCATTCTCTTCTGCGGGACGGGAATCGGCGTGAGCATCGCGGCGAACAAAGTGAGCGGCGCCTACGCGGCGCTCGTGACCGACCCGTACTCGGCGGAGCGGGCGGCGAAGAGCAACAACGCCAACATCATCTGCATGGGCGCTCAGACGATCGGCGCGGAGGTCGCCAAGTATCTCGTCGAGATCTGGATGCGATCCGAGTACACCCCCGGCGGCCGCTCGGAGCCGAAGGTCCAGCGCATCTATCAGTACGAGCGGAAGCGCGGCGAGGACTGAAGGGTTTCCCGGAGCCGGAACGGGTATGCCCGAGAATAGCCTCCCTCCGCGCCCGGGCTCGGAGAAGAAGAAGCGCTGGGAGGCGCTCGACGACCTGCGGGGACTCGCCGTCCTCGTCATGGTGCCGGTGAACGTCGCCGCGCAGTTCACCGCCGTTCCCGCCTGGTTCAAGCACGCCCCCGCGAGCGGTCTCACGGTCGCCGATTTCGTCGTGCCGGTCTTCCTCTTCTCCCTCGGCCTCTCCGCCTCCCTCTCCTTCGCGAGGCGAATCGCGAAAGACGGGCTCGCAAAGACCTTCCTCCACGCGCTTGCGCGCTGCGCCGCGCTCTTCGTCTTCGGACTCCTCGGCATTCTCCTCGTCGACCACGAGAACAGCTGGGAGATCCTCCAGATGCTCGGGGCGACCGGGCTCTTCTCGTTTTTCTTCCTGTTCCTCTCCCCCTGGCCCCGCCTCGCCGCAGCGGGGCTCCTCCTCGCCGGGGTGGAGGTCCTGCGCCCGCTCGGTCTCGGCGCCCTCATGCGGGGTTGGTACGACACCGGCATCGCGGGGCCCTGGGGCACGTTCAGCCTCTCCTTTTTCGCGATCAGCGCGTCCGCGCTCGGCGAGATGATGAAGGATCGAGCGTCCGGGTTCCGCGTCCTCGCTTCAGCCGCCATGGCTCTCCTTCTCGCGATCGGGGGCCTCGTCGCGCTCCGGTACCAGCCGTTCAGCAAGCACCTCCTGTCGCTCAGCTACGTCCTTTTCACGGGCGGGGCGGCGTCCGGGCTCCTCGCCCTCTGCATCCTCTGGCGGGAGACGCTGCGCTGGCCGCTTCCGCTCGTCGGCAGTCTCGGGAGGAACCCGCTCCTCCTCTACATGCTGCACTCGGTCCTCGGAGTTCTCGCGCACGCGCTCCTCTCGGACGACGTCTCGGCGCCGATAGCCTGGTCGACGAGCCTCGCGATTCTCGCGCTCTGCTGCGCCGTCGCCCGCGTGCTCGACGACCGAAAGCTCTACGTCAGGCTCTGAAGGAAAGGGACCGGCCTCGCGCTCGGAAAAGCTTGCCCGCCTCGCGACTGGAGGTGTAGGATCGTGCACATGCAAAAAGAAAGCGCCTCGGGATCAAGCGGCGGCTACGAGTGGGTCGCGCTCTCGGTCACGACCGTCGGCACGCTCCTTGCCTCGATTCAAGGCTCCGCCCTGATCATCGGGCTCCCCGACATCATCGCGACGCTGCGATCCAATTTTCTCACGGTCATCTGGGTTCTCCTCGCGTATCTCCTCGTGACGACGGCGATCGTCCCGGTGATCGGGAGGCTCGCCGACATCTTCGGCCGCAAGGGGCTCTACAACGCCGGGTTCGCGATCTTTACCCTCGGATCGCTTTTCGCGGGACTTTCCCAGGCGCGCTTTCACGGCTGGGATCTCGTCGGCGCGCGGGTCGTCCAAGGCGTCGGCGGCGCCTTTCTCTTCGCGAACAGCGCGGCGATCGTCACCGACGCGTTCCGCCGCGGGCGAATCGGCCTCGGGCTCGGGATCAATCAGATCGCGGCCGCGGCGGGCTTCATTCTCGGACCGGTCGTCGGCGGCCTTCTCGCCGCGATCAGCTGGCGGTGGATCTTCTTCGTGAACGTCCCGCTCGGAGTTCTCGGGACGGCGTGGGGGATCTGGAGGCTGCGCGAGCCGGAGAAGCTTCCCGCAGGGCAGCATTTCGACGCGTGGGGAAGCCTCACGTTCATCGCGGGCCTCGGGTCGTTCCTGCTCGGGCTCTCGCTCATCGCCTTTCCGGGCGGCGCGCGCGACCTTCCCTACCTGCTCATCGCCGCGGCGGTCCTGGTTCTCGCCGCCTTCTTCCTGATCGAGCTCCGCGCCTCGGAGCCGATGCTCGATTTCCATCTGTTCGCCGACCGGCAGTTCGGTTTCGCGAACCTCGCGAACGGGCTGAGCGGGCTCGCCCGGGGAGCCGTTCTTTTTCTCCTCACGTTCTTTCTCCAGGGGCCCTACGGCAAGAGTCCTCTCCAGGCTGGCATCCTCACCGCGCCCTTCGGGCTCGCCTTCCTCGCGGTCGGCCCCCTTTCCGGCGCGCTCTCGGACCGATACGGCTCGCGCGGCCTCGCGACCGCCGGGCTCCTCGTGTCGGCGGTCGGGCTTCTCGGGCTCTCCACCATCGCCTCGACCACCGCCTACGGGGTCATCGCGATCTTCATGATTCTCATGGGCCTCGGCTCCGGCCTGTTCAACTCTCCGAACACGAACGCCATCATGTCGTCGGTCGCCGTCGATCGCCGCGGCATAGCCTCGGCGCTCCGGATGATGATCGCGAACACCGGCCAGATGCTCAGCATCTCCGTCGCTTTCCCGCTCGTTCTCGGCCGTATCCCGCAGGAGGTCATGTACCGCGTCTTCCTCTACGGCGGCGGGATGAAGAACCTCCCCCAGGTGCTCTCGGTCTTCCAGTCCGGGCTCCACGAGGCATTCCTCGTCTCCTTCGGCATAACGATCGTGGCGGCGGCCGCCTCCTACCTGCGCTCGAGCCCCGGCGAGCGGAGCCCGGCCTGACGGGAGGAGGGTCCCCTGCTCTGGCTTCAGTGGACTCCGCTGCATGATTCGCATATGATCAACATGATAGGAATAGCAGACTCGAGGAGTAACCGACGCTGTTTCACGTTTCGTTTGAGCACGCCGAAGATGGATGGGTTGTCGCTGAGTGCCCGGCTCTGCCCGGCTGCGTTTCCCAAGAAAAAGACGACAAAGAAGCCCTCGACAACATGAAAGAAGCGATCCTGGCCTGGCTTTGGGCCGAAGATCAGAAGGCTTTCGATCAGACCCCCGTCAAGCCTGGTGAACAGCAGATCGTAGTCGCCGTGTAGGGCCCTTATGGCGCGTTTGGCAAACATTTCCGGCTCAGAAGAGCAGTCAAGGCATTTCAGAAGGCCGGCCGGCGCGTGGTTGGCCAAGTAGGAGGCCACGTTGTCATGTCAAGGGATGGTGTGCGGGTGAATCTTTCCATCCCACAACACAAGGAACTCTCCCTTGGAACTCTTCGAGCGCTCATTCGTAACGCGGGGCTCACTGTCGAAGAGTTTCTCGAACTCGTGTAGCGTTGTCCAACTCAAGGTGCAGGGTGAGCTCGACGGGATACCTCGTGTCGATGCGCTTGAGAAAGCGCGGCCATTCCTGGTGGCGAGGATGGGACTGGCATTGTCCGATCACCTTTCCTTCCAGGACATCCAGTGTTCTTCCTTGTCAGCAGCAAATCGTAGCAACGGCAACATTGCACTTTCATAGTCAGGAAACGCCAAGGGGATCTCTCATCGAGTTGATTCTATGCGTTTTCTCCGCTTCATGAAATATTTTCTCCGATTCCCGCATTTCGAGCTCGCAAGCTTCTTCCCCCACTTGAAGGAATCCGATAGTAGACAGAATACGAAGTCATCGAAAGTCGCCACGCTTACGAATACCCGGAATCGACAATCCGACCGACGTTCGATCGGTCAATTCTCCACGCGGTCCTTCATCCTCGACGGCAGGAAAGGTGCGCGACCGGCCGCTTACCTTGGTCTCTTTGCGCGTTTCGCCGCCTCAGGTTTCAACACGACACGCGTGGTCCCCGCTCGATAGTCTGTCAAATACGTTCCCCGGACACCTCTCTCCAGATCCTCGCGTTCATACACCGGCCGAAGATCATCCGGGCTCTTTTTCGTCGAGGAAGACGCGATACGCCCGCCTGAGGAAAGCACGAGAATCTTGTCGCGCCTGAGAATCCCCTTGTCCTTTTGAATGACTTCGAGCAATCGCCGGGCGCTTCCGCTCGGTACGTTCCGTCCCGCTTCCCACGCCTCTACGGTCTTCTTTGATACGCCAAGCACGCGGGCGAATACCGCCTGGGAAACATTGAGCTCTGCTCGCAGGTTTTTCACCACCTCGGCATCCCACTCGGGAGGAGGAGAGCGGCGCCGAGGTCTCCGTGCCGGTGAGGACGCCGCCTACCGTCGATGCGGTTTTCGGTCGGTCCCGCGCACGCTGGAGCCCAAGAGGAAGATCGCCGCGATGACCTGCCGGCCACGCGCAAACAGGTCCGTTCGCCTGAGGGGCGGAAGATCTCCGGGAGGCGAACGAGCACCGTGGAGCCTGTCCTCGGGATCACGAAGCTGTGACGGGATTCCGTCAATTTCTTCGGCGCGGGCCGGAGAAGGTGAGCCTCGAAAGGGACCTCGTCCGCATCGCCGACAACCTCGGGCGACTCAAGCGCTCAAGCGGCGCGCAGGTTCGTGAAAACGGGGCCGTTTACCTACCGGCAGGGGTGAGACAAAGGGACGGAAAGGCGGCACGAACGCCCGCCTTCCCGGTTCGAGTCCCGAAACCAGCCCTACGAGGGCCTCCCCGCCTCACGTCCCCCATGGAAGTCCGAGAGACTCCTCGGCGCCGCGACCCGGACGACGCGGGACTCGCGAAGGCGGGCTTCCGGTCATGCTCGCGACCAAGATCTCTCCGCTTTGGCGGACCACGCGAGCGCTCCCGAGGAAGCGGTCGGCGAGGACTCCCGATCTCCGCTGAGCAGGGACTTTGGCGCGAGGTCCCGGCTTCGATGTTTCGCCCTGGTACGTCTCCGACGTGAGGAGGCCCTCGAAACCGATCTCCTCACGCGGGAACGAGGCGCCGTCCATCACGCTCGAGGTGAGGCCGCGCACGCGAGAGCCTCGACGTCCCGGGCGCCTCACTCCTTCGCTTGAAGATTACGGTCCCCGTCTCGACGACAGCGCCGGTCGCGATCGGAAGGGCCCGGGATCGAGCGCTCGGGGCTCGATCCCGGATCGAGCGCTCAGCGCCCGATCCCGATGTTCACGGTCGTCCCCTGTCGATCGAGCTTGAAGTTGAAGGTTCCCCGCGAGGCGCCGATCGCCCGGTAGAAGTCGAGCGCGTTGTTGACCGGCGTCCCGTTGATGGCGCGCACGATGTCGCCCTGCTGAATGCCGGCGATCGCC
>JASHNV010000052.1 GCA_030041455.1 Spirochaetia bacterium | reverse complement strand
TCTACGACTTCCTCGCGCTCCTTTCGACCCTGCTCCTCCCGCCTCAGGCCTGATAAGGCCCTGTTCGCTCGCGCCTTCAGGCGGGACGCCGCTTCGGATCCAGGGAGCCGCGCCCGACGGGAAGGGACTGCTCGGGCGAAAGGGCGACCCGCTTCTCGGCGCGATCGAGCGAGCCCGCCCTTCGAGCGGCTGAAATCGCATTTTTCGCGGGATTCGGCGCAAATTGAATCGTTCGGTGGATACCGTAGCGCGCCGGCGTGGGCTACGATCTGCGAATCGCGGGCTTGATTTCGGAGGTACGATGCCAGCGACGCCGCGCCGTCGAAGGTCTCCGGGCGACACCTGAAGCCGCTTTCCGGCCGGACGCCCCTGCTTTCCCGCGGGTCCGATCGCGAACGGCGAAGACCCGCGGGCGGAGCGCCGGCGCACCTCAGGAGCGGCTTATGGAGAAGAACACGTCGCGGCTGAAATCGGCGGCGCAGCGACTCGCCGCCGCCGCGCTGGCGGCGGCCGTCAGGACTGCTTCCGCGTGTTACCGGTTTCGCTCATCCTGTCGATTCCGGATCGTACCCTCGGCCGCGTGGTTCGGGGACGCCTCCACGTTCTTCAAGACTTGCTCTGGTATTGGGAGGGGTGCAACCGTGCCGGCGATAAAGATTCCTTTCCAAGCCGCGGGGAAACAGCTGGCCCTCCTCTTGCGGCCTGCCGCGACGATAGTTCTGACTGTTTCGACCGCTCTCGCGGTCGGTTCTTGCTTTCAGTTCGATAATCCCGCCGATCCCCAATCTTCCGCCTACAACTACCCATCGGACCTCAAAGGCGAGACCTTCGGAACACCGTATCCGGTGATTACGACGGTCGCCGGCAACGGAACAGCCGGCTACGGCGGCGACGACGGCCCTGCCACCTCTGCGCAACTCGACGCCCCGCGCGGTGTTGCAGTGGACTTTTCCGGCAACATCTATATTGCAGATACCCAGAACGATCGTATTCGCGAGGTAAGCACGTCCGGAACGATCACCACCGTCGCCGGCACCGGAACAGCCGGCTACAGCGGCGACGACGGCCCTGCCACCTCCGCGCAACTCGATGGTCCGCAGGGTGTTGCAGCGGACTCCTCCGGCAACATCTATATCGCAGATACCCAGAATGATCGTATTCGCGAGGTAAGCGCGTCCGGAACGATCACCACCGTCGCCGGCAACGGAACAATTGGCTACGGCGGCGACAGCGGCCCCGCCACGTCCGCCGAAATGTTTGATCCGTGCGGTGTTGCAGTAGACTCCTCCCGCACCATCTATATCGCGGATACCAATAACGACCGTATTCGCGAAGTAAGCGCGTCCGGAACGATCACCACCGTCGCCGGCACCGGAACAGCCGGCTACAGCGGCGACGACGGCCCCGCCGCTTCCGCAGAGCTCAATGTTCCGCAGGATGTTGCAGTGGATTCGTCCGGCAACATCTATATCGCAGATACCCAGAATGATCGTATTCGCGAGGTAAGCGCGTCTGGAACGATCACCACCGTCGCCGGCACCGGAACAGCCGGCTACGGCGGCGACGGAGGCCCTGCCGCTTCCGCAGAGCTCAATGTTCCGCAGGGTGTTGCAGTGGATTCGTCCGGCAACATCTATATCGCAGATACCCAGAACGATCGTATTCGCGAGGTAGGCACTTCCGGAACGATTACCACCGTGGCCGGCAACGGAGTTCAGGGCTACGCCGGCGACGGTAGCGCGGCCTCCTCCGCAGAGCTCAATGAACCGTTTAGCGTTAAAATCAACTCCTCCGGCACTGTTTATATTGACGATAACGGAAACAACCGTGTTCGCGCGCTTAACAACTAGAGCTCTCGCAGCGCCGGAGGCACGCAGTATTCCCTGGTTTCGGACGAGGCAGGGCGCGGTCGGTTACGCCTTCGAAAGCAGCGGCACGGTCGTCGGCGCCTATTCGGGGGGCGATAGCGTCCTGATCGTCAAGTACCGCCATAACTGAGAAATCGCAACGTCGTTCGCTCGGAGGCGGAGACCCCGTGATGCGCCGAGCGTCGTGAGAGATTGCGATTGAACGGAAGTCCGGCCGATGCTACCCCGCCGGCGATCCGTCGCTCATGAGCAGCCGCACGAGCCTGACGCGGTTGGCCGTCTGAGTCTTGCGATAGAGGCTGTGCAGGTGATTCTTCACAGTCGCCGGCGATATGAAGAGGGCGTCCGCAATCTCCCGGACTCCGAAGCCGTCAAGCAGACGATCGGCCACCTCCTGCTCGCGAGCCGACAACCCGTACAGGCGGGCCGTGACGTCGAGACGGTTGACCGGCTGAAGGCGCACGAGCGCTCCTTCCAGGTCTCCGAACCGGTCGATCTCGGGAGTGATGGTCAGCAGGAACCGGCGAGAGCCGAGAGATCCCGGCAGTCCCGCCCGGGGAGCGTGATCCCGGGCGATTTCCTTCCAGAGCCGTGGCAGCTCCGACCACCCGCGGAGCACCTCGGCAAGGGCGCGCCCCTTCAGCTTCTCCTGGGAGCCGGAAATCAAACGGGCCATTCGTTCCCCCGCCCAGGCGACTCTGCCCTCGGCGTCGACCAGCAAGGCGAAGTCCCGAAGCGATCGGAATTTTTGGCCCTCGATGCCGGCGCGGTCGCGCCGCAGGAAATCGTAGCGCGCGACGAGATTGTAGAGTATGAGGATCCCGACCCCCGAAACCGCCACCGTAGGATCGCGGTACCCCCACGTGAGCCACACGACCGTCGTGCAAAACCACACGCAGACACCGGTCAGAGCGGCGAATACGAAGAACTGGAGGAGGATCGCCCGGAAGCGCCGCGAGGGGCTCTTCCACCACGCCCACGCGAGCAGACCCCCGCCGACGAACCGCGCGTAGACGCCCTTTGCCAGATTGAGCGCCAGCCAGAATCGATGGTGCGTCAACGTCGAGACCGGGCCGTGCGGGCCGACGACGTAACCGCCGATGATCCACTCGCCGGTGAGGATCCTCGCTCCTTCGATCGACGACACGACGACGAGCGGCAGCAGCAGCGCGAGGCGCCAGCGGCCGCGGACCTGCGCGACGGTCGCCGTGGTCCAAAAATTGAAAAACTGTGTGACAACGTAAAAAAAGAGTCCGACTCGCAGGGGAACGTTCTCGGACACCGGGACGGTGGGATCGACGAACGAGCTTGCGATCGCCCAGGCCGCGTAGCACAGCGCCACGCCCGCAGCCAGCCGATTGAGCGCCGCCCGTGCGTCGATCCGCAGCACGAAGGCCCCGAAAACGACGGCTATGCAGCCCGAAACGAGGCAGGCCGAGGACAAGATGTTCACCTGTCGAACCTCCCGCCTTCGCCGGTCCGCACGCCAAGCGCACTCGTTGGCGTGCGGCCGTGGTCGTACGCCGATCTCTGTCTTGGACGACCGTGTCTCGGTTCCCGCTACCCCCCGAACAGCCGCTTCAGGAAATGCTGCCGCTTCTCGCGCGGCTCGGCGAACGCGCCGATCTTCTGCAGGCGCAGGCTTCGGTCCCGCACGAGCATCTGCGGCGATTTCAGGCAGAGCCGCGACAGGCTGTCGGCGATCTGGAGCTTGATCTTCGCGGCGGTGAAGTCCGGGTCGGTGTGCGCGCCGCCGACCGGCTCGTAGATGATCCCGTCGACGATGTCGAAGGAGAGGAGGTCCGGCGCGGTAAGCTTCATGAGCTCGGCGGCCTGCTTCGCGCGGCTCGGATCGCGGAACAGGATGGAGGCGAAGCCTTCCGGTGAGATGACCGAATAGCAGGCGTTCTCGAGCATGTAGATCTCGTCGCCGATCCCGATGCCGATCGCTCCCCCCGACCAGCCCTCGCCGATGATGAAGCAGACGATCGGAACCTTGAGGCTGGAGAACTCCTTGAGGTTGCGCGCGATGGCCTCCGAGATGCCCCGCTCTTCCGAGGAGATCCCCGGGAAGGCGCCCTGCGTGTCGATGAAGGTGATGACCGGGCGCTTGAACTTTTCGGCTTCCTTCGCGAGCCTGAGCGCCTTCCTGAAGCCCTCCGGCTGCGCCATTCCGTAGTTCCGCCGGATGTTCTCCTTCATGTTCCGGCCCTTCTGGTGGCCGATGACGGTGACCGCCTGGGAGCCGAACAGCGCGATGCCGCCGACGATCGCCGGATCGTCGGCGCTGAGCCGGTCGCCGTGAAGCTCGATGAACTCGTTGAAAATCCGCTCGATGTAGTCGAGGGTGCCCGGCCGGTCGGGATGCCTCGCGAGCTCCACCCGCTTCCAGGCGGTCGAGGTCGCGAGCCTGCCCGTCTTGAGCTTCTCCTCCAGGCGCGAGATATCCTCGGTGATGTCGAGCCGGTCGCGCTCGGCGAGGCTCTTGAGCTCCACGAGCTTCTTCGCGACGTCCTGGTTCTTCACCTACAGCCCTCCTTCGCTCGGCTGATGGGTCTCGATGAGGAACGAGAGAGTTCTCCGCAGATCCTTCCGCTCGACGACGGCGTCGATGAACCCCTTCTGGAGGAGAAACTCCGAGCGCTGGAACCCCTCGGGCAGCTTCTGGCGGATCGTCCCCTCGATGACCCTGGGCCCGGCAAAGCCGATCGACGCCTCGGGCTCGGCGAGCGTCACGTCCCCGAGCATCGCGAACGACGCGGTCACCCCGCCGTAGGTGGGGTCGGTCAGCACGACGAAGAAGGGAAGCCCCTTTTCCTCGAGGAGCGCGAGCGCGTTCGATGTCTTCGCCATCTGCATGAGGGAGAAGATCCCCTCCTGCATGCGCGCCCCGCCCGAGGTCGCGAAGACGACCACCGGAAGCTCCTGGCGCGCGCCCTCGAGGATCGCGCGCGTCACCTTCTCGCCGACCACGCTTCCCATGCTTCCGCCCATGAAGTTGAACGCCATCACGGCCATGACGAGCTCGCGATTCTCGATCTTGCAGCGCCCGGCGACGACCGCCTCGGTCATCCCGGTCTTGTCCTTCGTCTCCGAGAGCTTCGCGTCGTAGTCCGGGAAGTTGAGCGGATTGACGCTCTCGACCTTCGCGGCGATCTCCTGGAAGACCCCGCCGTCGACCGTGAAGCGGATCCGCTCCCAGGGAGTGATTCGGAAGTGATGCTTGCAGCTCGGGCAGACGTAGAGCGTCCGCTCGAGCTCGCCCTCCTCGAGCCCCTTGTGGCAGACCGGGCAGGACTTCTTGTTCTCGACGAAGATCCGCTCGTCGCGCCCGGCGATCTTCGGGTCGTCCCAGCCGCGCTCTCGCGGCCTGATTTTCTTCAAAAACCGGCCGAGCCCGAACCCGATCATTTCTCCGCCTCGCTCAGGAGCTCCTGCAGGCTCCCGGTGCCGAACTGCCCTTTCTTGAATATCGGATGGGATATGATCTTGCGCTGCATGTCCAGATTGACCGGGAACCCGACGAGGTGAAACTCCGAGAGCACTCTTTCCATCCTCCGGATGCCGTCGGCGCGGTCCTCGCCCGAGGCGAGCACCTTCGCGACGAGGGCGTCGTAGTACGGCGGCACCATGTAGCCGCGGGTCAGCAGACTGTCCACGCGCACCCGGTACCCCCCCGGAGGAAGATACTCCTCGACCCTTCCGGGCGCGACCGCGTTTATTCTACACTCAATGGCGTAGCCGTCAAGTTTCACGTCGGCCTGGGAGTAGCTCAGCGACTCGCCGATGCAGGTGCGGATCTGCTCGCGGATGATGTCGATGCCCGTCACCATCTCGGTCACGGTGTGCTCCACCTGAACACGGGCGTTGACCTCCATGAAAAAGTACCGATTGTCCTGGACGAGGAACTCGATCGTGCCGGCGCCGCGGTAGCCGAGGTTCTTGAACAACCGCACGGCGTCGCGACCCATGTGCTTGCGCATCTCGGGGCTCACGCCGGGCGACGGGCTCTCCTCGACGAGCTTCTGGTGATTCTGTTGGATCGAGCAGTCGCGCTCGCCGAGGTGAATGACGTTGCCGTGCTCGTCACCGAGCAGCTGGAACTCCACGTGGCGCGGGTTTTCGAGATAGCGCTCGATGTAGATGCGGCCGTCGGAGAACGCCCGGTCGGCCTCATGCGAGGAGATGTTCACCGCGTCGGAGAGGCTTTCTTTCTTCCGCACGATCCTCATGCCCTTGCCCCCGCCGCCCGCCGCGGCCTTGATGATGACCGGAAAGCCGATCGCCTCCGCGGCGGCAAGCGCGTCCTCCTTCTCGACGGGACCCTGCGAGCCGGGGATGATCGGAACGTGGTATTTTTCCGCGGTCTCCTTCGCCTTCACCTTGTCGCCGAGAAGCTCGATGACTTCGGGACTCGGGCCGATGAAGATGAGGCCGGCGTGCTCGACGAGTCGGGCGAAGGCGGCGTTCTCCGCGAGGAATCCCACCCCGGGATGGATCGCGTCGCAGCCTTTCAGGACCGCAGAGGAGATGATGTTCGACATGTTGAGGTAGCTCTCGCGCGAGCTCGGCGGGCCGATGCACACCGCGCTGTCGGCCATCTTCACATGGAGCGCCTGCGCGTCGGCCTCCGAGTACACGGCGACGGTCTCGATCCCCATCTCCCTACAGGTTCTGATGATTCGCACCGCAATCTCACCCCTGTTGGCAATCAGAAGGGACTTAATCATTGAAACTTCCTCACAGGTTGAACGCGCCTGTTCTTACGCTCGCAGTACCTTGAAGAGTGGGGTGCCAAACTCGACCATCTTGGCGTTTTCTACGAGGACGTCGACGACCGTGCAGTCGAACTCGGCTTCGAGCTCGTTCATGACTTTCATCGCTTCGAGGATGCAGAGGGTCTGTCCCTTCGAGACGCGGGAACCCTGCTCGACGAACGGCGGGGAATCGGGAGAAGCGGAGCGGTAGAAGGTACCGACGATCGGCGAGGCGATGTGCTCTCCGGTCTCCGGCGCGGCCTCGGGGACCGGCTGGGGGAGAGGGCCGCTCACCGCCGGATGGGCGACGGCGGACAGACTAAGCGCGGCCGGCTTTCGGAGCGTCACCTTCACGTCGTTTTTATTGATAATTACCTCTGAAAGCGTGCTCCTGTCAAATTTTTCCAACAGCTCGAATATCTCGCTTGTTTCCACTTGGTCCTCCGCGCTACGCTGTCAGTGGCCAAAACCGCCCGATACTACCACGCGCAAATTTGGCTGTCAACGACCGCTCTTCCCGCGAAAACGGGGCGGAACGGGGTTCCTGGCGCGCGCGCGACAATTTTGCGAGCTCATGCGGTCGGAGGCCACCGGCCCCGAATCTTGTCGTGCCGGCCGCACGAGCTCCCTTGATTCGAAGAAAGTCCTGAGTCTTCCCGCCCCGGATTCGCGCGCACCCCGCGGCGGGGGTCATCGGGAATCGCCAAGGAGCGGGGGCGGCAGGCCCTGAACGAAGAACTTGCGAGAACTCGCTCAGAGCTGTGCCACCGAGTCCCGTTCGACGA
The DNA here is from genome assembly GCA_030041455.1 of Spirochaetia bacterium. Taxonomy (GTDB): domain Bacteria; phylum Spirochaetota; class Spirochaetia; order DAHUYW01; family DAHUYW01; genus DAHUYW01. Next base: position 6,886 of record JASHNV010000052.1, on the reverse strand, counting down.
TCGTGGGTCTGATGAGTGTTCGCGTGAGGAGATTGAGCTCCGGATGGTAGATCTTGTCGAGCACGATATTGGTCAGGAGCTCGCCCATGGAGAACCCGGGATGGTCTACGGAGGTGAGCGACACCCTTTGAAGCTGAGCGACACTCGAATTGTCGAAGCTTATCACGGATAGATCCGCAGGAACGCTCAGGTGCTGTTTTTCAGCGGCTTGGATAAGCTGGAGCGCGTCTTCGTCGCTGCTGCATACGAACGCCGTGGGAGGGTCCGCCGACCTATTGAAGAACAGCTGCGCGGTCGCCATGGCGTTCCCCGCGGGGCCATGCCCTCTGAACGGGACAATCCACTTGTTCGGTATAGGAGCGCCTTTCCTGTCGAGGCATGCGCACACCGCCTCCATTCTCCGGATCTTCACGAGATAATCGTCTTGGAAAAAGACGCCGATCTTCCGATGGCCTTTTTCCCAGAGGTAGTCCGCCGCAAGCGTCCCGCCCGCGAGATCGTCCATCGCCACGAAGCTGAAGCGCCGGTCCAGGAAGGTGTTGTCGCAGAGGACGATCGCAATGCCTTCGGCCTGGAGTTTCTCGAGCAGGTCGGAGTTCGAGCTGTCTTTGCCGTTGTAGATGGGCGCAATGATGATACCGTCCACCTTTCGCTCGCGGAGGGAAAGGAGGATATCGTGCTCTTTCGCGAGATCGTACTCCGATTGGTTGAGGACAAGCTGGAATCGATTTTTATAGAGGACATGGTCGCAGCCGCGGATCACCTCGGGGAACACGTACGAGCTTGCGTAATAGGCGACGAACGCGATGTTCTTCGTCAGCCGGGACAGCGGGGCCCGGGCGCGGCAGAAGGTTCCAACCCCGTGGACGCTCTCCACCCACCCCTCGGCCGCCAGGTTCTTGAGCGCCTGGCGAATGGCGTTTCGAGAGAACCCGAAGCTTTGGCAGAGTTCGGTTTCCGACGGAAGCTTCTCGCCGGGGCTCAGCTTGTTTTCGACGATCTGTCTTCGAATGGACGTTGCGACAATTTCGTACTTCTTCAACCGGTGCGTCCTCGTCCGAAATCGATTGCCGATACTATATGGCAAAAAAAGGAATGGTACAACCACGACGCGGAACCAGGGCCCTTCCGGATCGAGCGGCACGTCGTCATCGAACGATCGACCTCGGGCGGGGAACGGGGCAGGCATGATGTGGCCATTTTTATCCCTCATAGGCATCATTCGGCCCTTATAGTCCAGGTCGTGACCGGTGGGATATCTCCCTTGTGCGCGGACTCCGAGCCTCGACGCGACAGAGAACATCGACTTTGTTCACAAAAAACTCGGCAGGACCCCTGACCTTTTTCTTGCGCTTTGGAAGAAGCCATGGTACAGTCATACCATTAGTTTTGGTATGAGTTGTATCTAAAGGAGGTCTACTTTGCCGGAAGCCCCATTGGATGCAGACGCCCTCCGCTTCGTGGACATCGAGAAGTATTTCGGTCTTGTCTGCGCTCTGAAGAAAATCAATCTCCGCATCCGAAAAAACGAAGTCGTGGGCCTGATCGGCGACAACGGCGCGGGGAAGTCAACGTTGGTGAAGATTCTGACCGGGGTGTTCCCTCCGACGAGCGGAGAACTGTACGTGGGCGGGAAGAGAATCGATCTGAAAACCCACTCGGTTCCGAAGGCTCACAAGGCGGGAATCGAAACGGTCTATCAAGATCGATCGCTGGGTGACAAACAGGTCTTATGGCGGAACTTCTTCGTCGGGCGCGAGATGCTCCTTCCGTTCGGATTCATCAATGTAAAAAAAGAAAAGGCGATAGCGCGCGAGATCATGATGACGACTATTGGATTTCGCGGAGAGGGTATAACCGTCGATTCCCGCGTGAGCGAGCTCTCCGGAGGCGAACGACAGGGGGTCGCGATCGGCAGAGCGATGCACTTCCACGCCAACGTGATCATTCTCGACGAGCCGACCGTGGCGCTCTCATTGAAGGAGGTCCGAAAGGTCCTCAACTTTGTCCACAAAATCAAGGAAAACGGCCACGCCGGGATCTACATCTCGCATGACCTTCAGGACGTCTACGAGGTCTCCGATCGCTTCGTGGTCATAGACCGCGGCGAAATCGTCGCGGACATGGAAAAGAAAGAAATCTCGCTGAAGGCGCTCGGCGAGTTCCTCCTGGAGTACTCGCACGGATTGAAGGACAAAAAAGAGCTATGAAGAAGCCGACCACGCTGTTTTCCACCTTGGGCAAAATCGAGGGATTGACGATTGCCGCCGTCCTCGTCGTTCTGTTCGGAGCCTTCATGATCGCGGCGCCTCGCGTTTTCCTCGGCTATCAAATCTACGGCGCCTTCCTCCAGACGGTCCCGCCGGAGCTCGTCCTTGCGGTGGGCCTTACGCTCGTGATCACCGCAGGGGAAATCGATTTGAGCTTTCCGGCGGTCGTCGCGTTTTCCGGATTCCTCTTCGCGTGGGGCTTCAGTCATGTGGGCTCGTCGTTGGTGGGGCTCCTGATCGCGCTCGCGGGCGGGGGGCTCGTCGGCTACCTGAACGGCTTCCTAGTCGCCCGGCTCCGCGTTCCTTCGATCATGGCGACGCTCGCTTCGCAGTTTTTTTGGTACGGCGTGACGATTCTTTTGGCCGGCGGCCTTCAGTACAACATGCCGCAACTCCAGTCGGACCCGATTCATACCATTTTGACGGGCCGCCTCTTTGGAGTCGTCCCTACCGAGGCTTTTTGGTCGCTCGGAATCACCGTCTTGTTCTGGTTCATTCTCAACCGCCACGTATTCGGCGAGGCCATCATGTTTATCGGCGACAATCCGAACGTGGCCCGCGTCATGGGAATCCGCGTGGAAGCCACGCGAATCAAATTGTTTACGGTGATGGGAGTGTTGGCGGCCGTGGCCGGGCTCCTTCTTACGAGCGAGATGAACGTGTTTTTCCCGACTCAGGGAGAGGGTTTCCTTCTTTCGGTCATGGCTGCCGTCTTCATCGGCGGGACCTCCATTGCCGGAGGGGTGGGACTGATCGCGGGGACGTTCTTCGGAGCCTATATCATCGGGTCGCTTCAGGCGGGAGTCGTCGCAAGCGGCATCGGCGGGTACTGGGTGCAACTCGTCGAGGGAGTCGTCATGGCGGCGTCCGTCGTCCTGAACATCGTCATCGGCGAGGGCCGTTTCGGTCGTCTTTCGCGAGCGCTCCGCCGGTGGACAACGGCGCCCGACGCGCAGTCGTCACCCGAGGGTTCCGAATGACGGGAGGGGCGCTCTCTTCGAGGAGAATTCCGGCCGGCTTCCCGGTTAGCGGAGTGATCGAAACGCGTCGTTGACGCGCGGAGTATTCCCACACGGAAGCTCGATAGCGGACGTGTGTGCTCAATGGGAGGTCAAGATCATGGGAAAGTCGCTCAAACGGGCCATCCTGTTCGTGCTGGTTGGCGCGGTGGCCACGCTCGGGGTTTTTGCGGCGGCGCAACAGGAGATGCCGGCCGCCAAACAGATCACCATCTACATGCAGATGGGCGGGACGCAGGGAGATCCGTCGACGCTCGCGAGGACAAAGGGGGCGGAAGCGGCGGCCGCCGCGAATAACGTCAAGCTCTTCGAGCAGTATTCCGGATGGGATCCCCAGAAGATGATCGATCAATTCAAAGAGGCGATCGCCGCGAATCCGACCGGAATCGTGATCATGGGCCACCCCGGCGAGGCGGCCATGGAGCCGCTGGTCGACCAGGCCGAGAGCGAGGGCATCATCGTCACGAGCGGCAACAATCCGCTGCCCGACATTCAAGCGAAATACGAGGACAAGGGGTTCGGGTACGCGGGCGCTGACCTCTACGAGGGAGGGTACCTCACCGGTGAAGCCATGGTAAAAGCCGGGCTGCAGGCCGGCGACCAGGCGCTCGTCTACGACATCTGGCATCAGCAGGGGCGAAGCAGGAGCGCGCAGGGCGTCTATGACGCCCTCGTGAAGGCCGGACTTCAGGTCGACAAGCTCGACGTGACAAACGATGTCGATACGGACGCCTCGCTCGCGATTCCGATCCTGACCGCGTACCTCGCGAGCCATCCCAACCTGAAAGCGATCGGGACTCAGCATGGAAATGTGACCGCGGTGCTGCCGAAGGTCCTTCAGGCCGCGGGGAAGAAGCCCGGCGACGTCATAGTCGGCGGCATCGATCTCTCTCCGGCCACGGTCGACGGCATTCAGTCCGGCTACATCAGCGTCAGCTTCGATCAGCTGCTCTACCTACAGGGATACATTCCCGTGTCGCAGATCGTCATGACAAAGCTCTACCAAATTCCCGGGCTGGATATCAACACCGGAAAGGGGCTGGTGACGCCCCAGAACGTCGCCCAGATCAAGCCGCTCATAGACAGCGGATATCGTTGATTGCCCTCCTCCCTCCGTCCGCCCGACGGAGGGAGGACTTTCTCTCTTGAGGCGGATTCAAAAACACGGGGCGGCAGGAGAGGATACGTACCATACCAGGGAAGCGACCGGGATTCGGTGGGCGGAGGCAGCGGAAGGGAGCCGAAGGGTCTCGCATGACGATACGCGCAGGCGAAGGGCGGATTACCCCTGCGGGGAACCGGGAGAGCTTCCGATGCGCCGGGACGCCATGCCAGGCGGGTTCGCCGTTCGGCAGGGAACGTGTCTGCAGGATCTTGACCGCCGATACCAGCAGATGGAAGCGGACCTCGGTGATGCCGCGGACCACGTCCTTGCCGCCGATCAACCCATCCTTCAGGTGCGGGTTGGCGCGCCCCATCGATGTGCCGACCTTGAAGCGTTCCTCCTATCAGGCGGGGGAGCAGTTCGACGCCGCCCGCGTGGGGTCGCCGGACCTCGCCAGGCTCTCTGCCGAGCGGCGCGTCTCGAGGCCCGATCGGGAAGCTGAACGGTTCCGGCACCGCGGCGGCCGTGAGACCGTATTCGGGGCGCCGGCCGTCTCCGCCCAGCGCCGAAGAGGGTCCGATCAATTCGCATACGAACAACATGCCACGCGAGACCCATGCGGCCGAGCCCGCGCGCCGCAAACTTCGCCTTGACTTCGTCACGGAGGGCGCTACACTACCTCTAAGGCGGCCCTCCGCGGCACGGCGCATGGGGCCGCGCCCCGCGCGCTGTAACCGACGGCGCCGCGCGGGAAGCACGAGACGAGAAAGTGGAAAAAAAGAACGAGTGCCGACCACGACGGGCGAAGCCTGCGGGGAAGGGATCCCCTTCCGCCATGTTGAACGCGCGGCAAGCGGGCGCGGCCACGGTAACGCCGGGGCCTGCGCGGTCGGCCCGCGGCGCGCTCGTCGTACGGGCGTCCGTCGCGGGATGCGCGCTCCTCTGCTGCGTCCTTTCGGCCTGCGAGAACCCGGCGAGCTCCGCGGCCCCGGGTTCCAACACGCTCTACTTTCTCTACGTGGCCAACAGAATGAGCGGCACGGTCTCGGGGTTCGCCGTCGGAACGGGCGGCGCGCTCACCGCCGTGCCCGGTTCTCCTTTCACCGCAGGGTCGGATCCGGAAGGCATCGCCGCGAGCCCGAACGGCGACTACCTCTACGTAGCGAATGCCAGCGGAATCGACGTGAGCGCCTGGTCGATCGACCTCGACGGCGCGCTCTCGCCGGTGACGACGGGAGGCGCGGGGAACTGCGGAACGGGTGTCTCAAACTGCTTCTCCGCCGGCAATGCGCCCGGCGGTATGGTCGTCAGCCCGAACGGCGACTACCTCTACGTCGTCAACTACACCGACAGCACGCTCTCCGCCTATTCCATCGGTCCTGGCGGCGCGCTCACCGCGCTCTCGGATTCGCCGGTCACGACCGGATTGGGCCCGTTCGGCATCGCCGTCAGCCCGAACGGCGATTATCTCTACGTCGCGAACCAGGGAGGAAACGACGTGAGCGCCTATGCGATCGAGTCGGACGGCGAGCTCTCGGCGGTGACGACGGGAGGCGCGGGGAGCTGCGCATCGGCGGACCCCGATCCAGGTAATTGTTTCTCTACCGGCGATGATCCGAACGGGATGGCGGTCGCCCCCGGCAGCGGGTATCTCTACGTGAGCGATTCGGCGAGCGGCAGCACCGCCTTCTCCGCCTTCTCCATCGGGTCAGGCGGCGCGCTCACCGCGCTCTCAGGATCGCCGTTCACGGCGGGAGCGGCGCCGAACAGCGCCGCCGTCAGCCCGAACGGCGACTACCTCTACGTTATCAACGGCGGAAGCAGCGGCTCGGCAGGCCTCTCCGCCTTCGCCATCGGCTCCGGCGGAGTCCCCGCCCTCCTCACCCCGGGCGCCTATACGACCGGCGACGGCCCCTTCTCCATCGCGATCAGTCCGAACGGCGGCTACCTCTACCTCGCCAACACCGGCAGCAGCACCGGCGCGGACGGCCTCTCCGCCTTCGCCATCGGGCCCGGCGGAGCCCTGACCTCCATCACCCAGGGCACCTTCACGACCGGCGACCAGCCCTATGCGGTCGCAATTGCCGTGCAGCGATAACGCGTGCGCGGGGGCCAGGAAGGTTCCGATCCGGAGCTCGAAAGAGGCGCTCGCCTCGCGGAGCGCCTTCGGCGGCAAAAGAAAAGCCGGGGAGAGCTTCGTGGTCTCGCGTCCTCCGTACGTCGTCATAGTCCGCCACGCTTCTTCCGGCTGACACCGGCCCCATCGGTTCCTCGCGGATTTGTGCAGCGGCAGGAGGGCGCCTCGCGCTTGCCCGATGCCGATCAATTCCCTATACTTCGGCGGGTTCCCGAGCGAGGTGGCACATGCAGAAAATCGAAGAGCTCATTCCCCACCGGCCGCCCTTCCTTTTCGTCGACCGGATCGAGGAGGCGACGAAGGAACGGACCGTCGGATTCAGGACCTTCCGGGCCGACCGGGAGGCGTTCTTCGC
>JASHNV010000051.1 GCA_030041455.1 Spirochaetia bacterium | reverse complement strand
TGCGGTTCACCCGAGAGAGTCCGCCGCCCGTCAGGCCGGCCCTTCACATCGTTCGTGCGGCCCGATGCCGGGGACGGGGCGGACGCCGCGACGCCGTATGGCCGAAACAGGTCCGCGGCGCGGGGACCCTCGATCGTCGCGAAGGGGTTCCCATGCCTGAAGAGACGCGCACGAGCAGGTTTTCCTGATGCCGCCGTCGTAGTTTCTCGAGCGATCTCATCCGTCCATCGGCGGCTTTGGGGTACGATGAACGCCCTATTCGAGAGCCCGGGGAGCGTTCTATTGACAGACGGTCGGGGAGCGCATAGACTTTTCCGACAGTTGCATGGCATCATTCCTATCGGAAGAAGATTTCGAGAAGTACCGTGCCCTTATCTACGACGAGAGCGGAATCCATTTCTCGAGCGCAAACAGGTCGATCCTGGAGAGTCGGATACGGGAGCTGCTTCGCAAGAACAGTCTTGGCGTCGCCGAATACTTCGCGCTGCTCAAGAAGAGCAACGATGAAGTCAAGCGCTTGCTTGACTCGGTCACGACGAATCTCACGCGCTTCTTCCGAAACACGTCGCATTTCCAAACCTTTGAGTACTTCGTCATTCCCGAGCTGCTCAAGCTGAAGCAAAAGAGCGGCGACAAGGCGATTCGGCTGTGGAGCGCCGGATGCTCGACGGGAGAGGAGCCCTATTCCTTCGCGATGCTCATGAAGGACGTCCTGCCTCCCGATTTCAAGGTCGAGATCGTCGCCTCGGATATCAGCCTGAAGTCCCTCCTCGCCGGCAAGGAGGGCTACTACCCCGAGATCCGAATGAACGGAGTCCCCGAGGAGTACCTGGCTCGCTACTTCGAGAAGAAGTCCGACGGCTACGTCGTGAAGGAAGAGATACGGAACATGGTCCGCTTCGACTATCACAACCTGAAGTCCGACAGCGGCCTGCGCAATCTCGACGTGGTAGTCTGTCGCAACGTGATCATCTACTTCGACGAAGCCGCGCAGCAGGCGGTCATCAACAGATTCTGGGATACCATGAACCCGACGTCCTTCCTCTTCATCGGGCACTCGGAGTCGCTCTTCGGGATGAAGACCCAGTTCGAGTTCGTGAAAACAGACTGGGCGTGCATCTATCGAAAGCACGTCGGTTCCGCGTAAGAGGGCGTCGTGAGCTCAGCGCAGATAACGGTGTTGATTGTCGACGATTCCGCCGTCATGCGGAATTTGATCGGAAAGATCGTCGGCAGCGCCGACGATCTCGTGGTCGCCGGAAAGGCGCTGAACGGCGCGTTCGGCCTCCAGAAGATCCAGTCGCTCAATCCGGATGTTGTCGTTCTCGATCTCGAGATGCCGGACATGAACGGCATCGAGTTTCTCAAGCAGCGCAGGGAGCGCGGGATCGACGTTCCGGTCATCATCCTTTCCTCGCGCGCGGAGAAGGGCGCGAGGATCACCATGGAGGCGCTCTCGCTCGGCGCCTCCGATTTCATCATGAAACCGACCGGCGTGACCCCCGACGAGATCTACACGATCGCCGACACGCTCGTTCAGGCGCTGAGGGGCTACGGGCGCATCTACCAGCAGAAAAAAAAGGCGCAACCGGCCGCTCCGGCGGCGGCCAAGGAAACCGCCCCAACGGCTCCCGAGCGTCCGCCGGTTCCGGGAGTCGGCGCCCAGCCGATACGGAGTCCCGGCACGGTCGCCGGGACCGACTGGGGCGAGCTTTTCCCCTATACGCCCCTTCTCGCCCGCATCGGGCAGGCGCCCATCGACATCGTCGCGATCGGAATCTCGACCGGCGGGCCGAACGCCCTCCGGGAGGTCTTCTCGCGCCTCGATCCCGAGCTCGGCGTTCCGATCGTGGTCGTTCAGCACATGCCTCCGGGCTTCACCGCCGAGTTCGCCCGCTCCCTGGACAAGATCTGTCCTCTCGAGGTCAAGGAAGCCGAGGAGGGAGACCTTCTCGTCGCGGGACGCGTCCTCATCGCGCCGGGAGCGAACCACCTGCGGGTCGAGAAGCGAAGGCTTTCGGGAGTCGCTCTGCTCGGAGAGGACCCGATCGTGAACGGCCACCGGCCTTCGGTCGACGTGCTCTTCGAATCGGTGGGACGCCACTACGGAGCGAGCGCCCTCTCGGTCATCATGACGGGGATGGGGCGCGACGGAGCGAAGCAGATCGGATCGATTCACCGCGCGGGCGGCATCACCGTCGCCCAGGACGAGGAGAGCTGCGTCGTGTTCGGCATGCCGAGGGCCGCGATCGAGGCCGGGGAGATTCAGTACGTGGTCCCCCTTCTCGACGTGGCGGGGACCATCAACAGCCTCGTCAAGGCTTCGCGCCAGAAGCCGTAGGGCCCGGAAGGCTCGCGACGATCTCGGGTTCCTGGCCGTCCAGGCCGGAGCGCGCGAGGAGGAGGCCTCCCGCGAGTCCGAGCCCGAGGCCTCCGAGCCCCGCGAGCGCCCTCAGGCCCTCGGCGAGGTGGCGAACGAGGGCTCCCGCGCCGACGAAAAACAGCACGAACAGGACGAGGGGGACGATGAGCACGAGGACGCCCGAGGCGACGGTCCTCCCGGACGGGACGTAGACCTCGACGGTGTCGCCGAGGCTCAGCGCGAGATCCCCGCGGTTGATCGCGAGGTAGGAGCCGGAGCTCAGGTTGCAGAAGGCGTCTCCTCGGCGACGGGCGCACATCCCGCAGGATGCCGACGGGCTACACCCCACCGTTACCCTCTTCCCCTCGATCCTCATCACGGTCGCCGTTTCGGTCATCGGGTACCTCCTCGCAGGGGATGCGCAGCCGCTCGATCTTCGTCGTCTTTCCCCCCTCGTCGATGTCCAGGAGAACGCCCTGAAGCTCGATATCGTCCCAGGCGTCCTCGGAGCGCTCCGGGATCCCCGTCAGGAACTTCTGCACCTCGATCTCCGGCTTCATCCCGGCGACCGAGTTGATGCTGCCCGTGCGTCCGCTGTCGCAGATGATCCCCGTTCCGCCGGGCAGGATCTCCTCGTCGGCCGTGAGCGCGCGGGTATGGGTGCCGACGACGGCCGAGACCTTGCCGTCTGCGAGATAGAACATGGCGTATTTCTCGGCCGTGGTGCCGGCGTGATAGTCGACGACGATGAGGTTGGTCTCCTGCTTGATGCGCTGGACGAGCTCGGGAAGAAACGTGTAGGGATTGCTCAGGTGGACGCGCGCGAAGCTTGACTGGCCGAGCATCGAAATGACGCCGATCTGCGCGCTTCCGACCGGAAAGATTCTCCAGCCGCGGCCCGGGTTTCCCGGCGGATAGTTCGCCGGCCGCAGAATGAACGGCGCCTTCGCGATGAACGGAACCATGTCCATCTTGTAGTAGATGCGCTCGCCTCCGGTGAGGACATCGATGCCGAGCTTATGGAGGTAGATCGCGTGGTTCCTGCCGAGGCCGAATCCGCCCGTGGCGCCCTCGGCGTTCGCGATGACGAAATCGATCTCCCGCTCCTTCCGGAGAGCGGGAAGGAGCTTCTTGACGCAAAAGACTCCCGCCTTGCCGACGATCTCGCCGATGAAAAGGACGCGCACGCTCAAAATGGCTTCCGATACTGCATGGCAGGCCCCAAGCATACCAGGAAACGCGCGCGAGTGCAATTCGGGCCGAACGCGCTCGCCATGGATGCCGGGCTGTCCAGAGCCCGTCCGTCACATTCCTCTCGCCTGTCCCGTCATCTATCGTGACCGAGGACATTCATGAGAAGCACAAGGAGCCCAACAATGCAGGCAAGAATGAAAAATCCCGCGGTGATCATCCCCGAAGCCATGCAGGCGATCCAGGCGCTCGCCGCGGCGACGAAAAAGGGGGGAGTGCCGCCGAAAACGCTCGATCTCGTCCACCTGCGGGTAAGCCAGATCAACGGCTGCAGCATGTGCGTCGAGTCGGGGACCCTCCATGCGAAGAAGGCGGGCGAGTCCGAAGATCGGCTCTTCGCGGTGGCGGCATGGAGGGACTCGCCTCGATTCAGCGACGCGGAGCGCGCCGCCCTCGCGCTCGCGGAGGCCGTGACTCGGCTGAGCGATCGGGCGGATCCGGTTCCCGACGAGATCTGGAGCGAGGCCTCGCGACATTTCGGGGAGGCGGAGCTCTCCGCGCTGCTCCTCTCGATCGCGACGACGAACGTTTTCAACCGTCTCAACGTCTCAACGAGGCAGGTCGCGGGCGCTTGGGGCTGATCCGGGATGGGCGAGGCCCTTTGAAGGGAGCCGGTCCTCGCGGTCTGGGATCGGCGCAACGGTCCGGTTCGGCCATCAGGGGCTTCCGGAGCTCTTGAGAACGCGGAGGGAGAGGAGGTCCTATCGTGACCGAGGGTCAACGAACATTCACGCCGGCCGAGCTGAAAGAGTACGACGGCCGAAACGGCAGGCCGGCGTACGTCGGCTACCGCGACAGGGTCATCGACGTGAGCGGGAGCAAGCTCTGGCGAAACGGCCAGCACATGAAGCTCCACGCGGCGGGCCTCGACCTCACCGGCGAATTGAGCAAGGCGCCTCACGACGCCTCGGTGCTCGACCGCTATCCGCAGGTCGGAATCCTCGTCGCGCGCGAGGAGGCGCCCTCCGGAGCGGTCGCGAGGTCGGGGCTCCGGGCGGCGGTCGAGCGATTCGTGGACCGCTATCCCTTTTTTCGCCGTCACCCCCATCCCATGGTGGTCCACTTCCCGATCGTATTCATGATCGCCGCGCCGGTTTTCCTCTTCGCGTACCTGGCGTCCGGCGTGAAGGGCTTCGAGGTCACGTCGGTCAACTGCCTCGCCGGAGGGCTCCTTTTCTGCTTGATCGTCATTCCCGCCGGGCTCTTCACGTGGTGGCTGAACTACATGGCCGTCCCGACGCCCGGCGTGATCGTGAAGATCGTCCTCTCGTCGGCGATGTTCGTCATCGGGCTCATCGCTTTTGTTTGGAGGCTCCGCAACCCGGAGGTCGTCGTGGATGTCTCCGGTCTCAAGGTGCTCTATGTCGTCCTCGTTTCCTCGCTTTTCCCGCTGGTTTCGGTCGTCGCCTGGTACGGGGCCGTGATGACCTTTCCTCTTCACGCGTCGGAACCGAGGGTGCGGGAGGGAACGCCTACGGCCCTTCGTCGGCGCAAGCTGTCTTGAGACGGACGACCTCTGGGAGAGGCTTCGCGACACCGTAGCGTACTCGCCTGCCGGCTCACGGCGAACTCCGATCTGCCCAATGAGCATCGTTCCAGGATCGTTCGCGGACCTCTCTCGGAACCGGGTATCGCGCACCCCTGCCCGGTCTGGGCACAGCGGATCGACCGGGGACTTCGATGTCTCAGGCCGAGGCGTTTCCATGACGGCCCGGGCGCGTGCTCCCTGGATTTCGGATCATCGCCCCTGGGTACCGCCGGAGATTCCCGTCGCTTGAGGACCTTGATTTCCGGGCGAAGCTTCGGCTCCGTCCGGCCGGCGACACGCGAGAACCTCCCTCGGGGCCCGCGCGCCTGGTGCGACCAGGCCGGCTGTGACCGGGACGGACGAGGACAAAATGAAGCGCTTTTCGAGGCGAAACACGGGAACTGTATCGTTTTGACCTTCCAACGGGTCTCGCGTCGTCCAGTCTTCGCCGGAACTTTACGGCCCTGGTGCATCGAGCCGCTAACTCACGGTGGCAGAACACATTACCCACGTATCGAAACGAGACTCTATCGCACCGAGTTTTTGCGCTTGGCGCGAAACCTGCTATATAATCAATCGAGCGGACGCCAATGTTGGGTCCGGCCATGGCCGCTTCGCATGAAGGGCCACCAAGCACGCCTCTTGGGTGCTGATACTGAAGGAGTGCGCAATGCACGACCGAAACATGTTTGACGTCGGCAAGGCGATGGACGAGATCTTCGGAGCCGCCCAGTCCTTTGCCGAGACATTCAAGGACAACATACGGCACGGGGAGCATTTCCGCGGGCCGTGGACGTTCTGGAACGAGAACGTGGATTTCTACCCGGCGTTCCACTACCCGCCTTCGAACATCTACCTGACCGCGGACAAGCATCTCGTCCTCGAGTTCGCGCTCGCCGGCTTCGACGAGGTCGCCATCGACCTGAAGTTCAGCGGCGACTACCTCATCCTCAACGCGAGGGTGCCTGCCGAGCTCGGCGAGCGAGAGGGAGTCCGCTACTTCAAACGGCGCCTGAAGCTCCGCGACATCGAGGGACAGCGGTACTATGTCCCCGCGGACAAGTTCAACCGCGATCAGGTGAAGGCGGTCTTCAAGAATGGAATCCTGAGAGTCGACCTTCCGCCGAACGAAGTGACCAAGGCGGACGACGGCGTTCACATCGCGATCGAGAAGGAGGGGGACTGATGGCATTCGGATTGCTCGTAGGACTTCTTCTCGGGTATTTTTTCAAGCCGCAGATCGACCGACTGTTCGTCAGGGTCTTCCGGTCGATTCGAGCCAACGCCAGCCGCAACCAATACGAGGATCGGCATAATCGCTTGTAGTTAGGCTAGAGATTCACCGTTCCGCGCCGGGAAGCTTCATTGATGCTTCCCGGCGCGGGCTTACCGTCCTCCTTGGGCTTGTTCACCTCAATGCCGGCGCTCGGGGCACGAGGCGAAGCGTCTGTGGATCCCCAGCTGAGTCGGGCATGCGGCCGTCGCCGAAAACCAAAATCTTGACAGCGAGCCGGAAAGGCACGTACTATTTTGACGACACATTCTCCCATTCGCCCGGATGGTGAAATTGGTAGACACGCTAGATTCAGAGTCTAGTGAGGGTTCCCTCGTGGAGGTTCAAGTCCTCTTCCGGGCAACGCTTTTCAACGAAATAAGTCATTATATCATAAATATTTAACACTCAAGGCCTTCGACGGCACCACCGACGACCGCACTCATATCTCCGTCCGGGAGGGTCTGCGGCGGATCGCCGGCAGGAGCGACTTCGTCTATGTCGCTGACTCCAAGCTCTGCACCCGCGAACTGATGACCTTCATCGCCACGGAGGGGGGTCGGTTTATCTTGGTCGTGCCGGAAACCCGCACGGAGTGCGCCTGGTTCTACGAGTGGAAGCGCAGCCATCCGGGGCCTGGAAGGCGCTGCTGAAGCGGTGGGATTACCGGCGTGCTGATCGCCCGCACGTCTACCGCGGCGTTGAGTCACCGCTGCCCTCCGAAGAGGGGTACCGCATCGTGGCTGCCGGTACCCGACCGCCGGAGGCACATCGAGGTGTTCAAAAACCAGCGCAAGCGCTCACTGCAGGACGGCGAGCGGGGAAGTCCGCCGATTCTTCGACCCCATCACGCAGCTGCAGCAGACCATCCTCGAGCTGCTGGAGGTGCTGACGACGGACTACACGGAATAATGCTCGTCGCGACTGGCCAATAGAAAATGCCAAAAATCCGCATTTCAACATGCGGAAAGGAGGCGGAAACTATCCGACGGAAGGCACACGCGGATACCAAGGGACAAAAACCCGAGCTGTTTGCTTTGCATTGCTAGGAGCCCCGGAGGAGATTGGGCGAGAATGGGAGGTCCACGAACGGGACCAAAGGGAGTCCGCGAACGAGGAGCATGGCACTCGGCCGAATACGGGAGGCCAAAATACGCGCTGAGCTCTCCACAAAGAAGGTGATCATGGTGGACAGGGGGGCCAGTCGTACGGCTGCCGCGGTCCGGAATACTCGGACAATGACCGTTCTGCTATCAGGTATCTCCATGCTCCGGTCTCTTCCCCTACAGTTCTGCCTACTTGCCATATGATGACTTCGTGGTGGGATTGCCCAGGTGGAGAGCTCAAGAAGCCGGCCGGCCGCGATTCCCGGCTCACGTAACCGGGAGCGGCCAATAGCGTGTCCCGGGGCGTCAGAGCGAGGGTACCTACCCGTAACCCGATCTCAGGGGCGCCTAACCGCGCCGGAACGGCGCTGCGGCCGGTGTTTTCCGTTTCCCCGCAGTGGCCCCCCTCCTCGCCACAGAACTCGCTCCGCCCTTTCTCGAACATTCGCCTGTATCGTCGAAGTCGTTCCATTGCGGGGGGAGGGGAGCATAGATGGAAACTGGCTGGGATTTCGAAAAAATCGACCAGGTGATTCGCCGTCACATGGCAGAATGTAGGCCGTGGAACGGAATCGTGTATCGCTCGGTCAGCCTGCGGTTTTTCAATCAGAAGGCGATCGTTTCCGGAGAAGGCAGCGCAATATACGGGGGAAGGTGGAGCCCGAAGGGAGCGAGGGCCGTCTATGGCAGCCTCAGCCCGGAGATTGCAATGGCAGAGACCGTGCGACGCTATCGGTACGCGGGAGTTCCGGTCGAGAAGGCCATGCCGAAGGTGTTCGTTGCCGTAGAAGTTTCCCTTTCGCAATCTCTCGACCTCACGGAATCGGATATTTTGCGGGAACTGGGCATTGTCGTCGAGTCGCTTGCGACGGTTGACTGGATGGCACGGCAAGAGCGGGGTGAGGAGATTCTTACCCAGGTTATCGGCCAAGCCGTGGCGGCCTCCAAAATCGAGGCGATGTTTGTACCGTCTTTGACGGATCGGACTGGGACGAACGTCGTTATTTTCCCCGAAGCTCTCCGACCCGGGAGCACGATACATGTGAGAGATGTTTGAACGACGCTGCTCTCGTGATGCAAAAGTGCATGCATTATGACTTGACACCTCGACGGAAAAAGAGGACCATTGACGATAGGACGGTAGCGTAAGATGGGAGCGAAGACTCCAAGACAAATTGCCGGCAAGGGGAACACAAAGCCTTTTCTGTCGATGACGCCAAAGACGCTTCTCGCGAAGGGCACACCGAAGGTCGGAAAAGCGGCGTACAAGAGCAAGAGGGTCGTCTTGGAAGCGTTCACGGGTGGTGATAAAAACTCGCTCTTCCGTAGGCAGCTGATGGAGCTCCGAACGAAGTTCGGGATTAGCCAGAAAGCCCTTGCACACCTTGCCTCGTCCTCACAGCGCGCGATAGCGCGGTGGGAAGCGGGCGAACAGCCGGGAGAGCTTGCGAAAAGGACGCTCACCGAGCTGAGTCGACTTCATGGTGCGCTTACCGATGTCATTCAGAAGGAGTTCATTCCGGAGTGGCTTGAGGCTCCCAATGAGGCGCTTGCCGGCTTAAAGCCACGAGAAGTGGTCGAGCGGGGCGAGATTGATCGCATTTGGAGCTTGATATATTTCCTCAAGTCTGGAGAGCCTTCCTGACCGACGAGCAGTGCTGTTTTCCAGATTCTTTGCTTGTGACTTCTACGCTGAACGTAAGGGAGGGAGTAGTGAGCTTCTTAACTCGTGCCATGAGTCTCACCGAATACAACCGCTGGTAGGCTTTCATGAACGCGTAGGTGGCAGTGACTTCTTGGCAAAGTACGCCGCGGCTTTTTCCAAGATTTCCCGCTCCATGCGGCTTTCCGCAAGCGCCTTCTCCAGCCGCGCAACTCTCGCGTTCAGCTTGCTTGACGACGGTTCGCCCGTCTCGCTCTTCGCCAGTCCCCCCTGCGCTGCCACGACCCAGTGTACGATGCTGCCCTTCGGGATCGACAACCGCCGTGCCGCCTCCCCCCGCGTCAGCCCCTACTCCAACACCATCTTCACCGCCTCGGCTTTCATCTCAGCGGTGTACTGTCTCTTGTCGCTCATCTGTCCCCTTTCCTGCCCAACCGAACCAACTGACCTTGTCTACCGAATCCGGTAACCCTATGATGACCTATCGACGGGCACCGTGCCGCCAGCTTGAGAAATGCGCGCTAGATGCCCGACACGTCCCGGTCACCGCGGCATGCCGCTAGCCTCTTCAAGGTTTCGGACAGGCCCGCCGGAGACCTGAAGGATTGCGTCGATCGCTCGTTCCCTGGGCGCGGCTTCACCCAGGGTGCTCTTTGCTCCACTCCGTCGCGATGATCCGCTGTCCGTTGACGCCCGCCGCCTCGTCAGAGGCAAGGAAAACGGCCGGAGGCCCCATGATCGCGGGGTCAAGCAGTGCGCCTTTGCGAGTCTCGGGAAAACCCTCAGGGATCATCCCGGTCAACGTCGCGCCTCCCGGAAGCAAGACGTTGAGAGTCACTCCGCTTCCCTCGAGCTCCTGCGCCCAAATGGCGCTCATGGACTCGAGCGCGGCCTTCGATGGCCCGTACGGGCTGAAGCCCTTGCGTTTCATCGTATCGAGATTGATCGAGACGTTGATGATGCGACCGTACGAGCGCCTGAGCATGAACGGCACCACGATCCGGGTGATCTCGAAAACGCCGCCCAAGTTCGTGGCGATCACCGACTGCCATGCGTCCGGATCGGCCTCCCAGAACGGTCGCGGCTCGGTCATGAACGCCGCGTTCACGTACTTCATGCCTCGCGCGGCGTTGTTCACGAGAATGTCGATGTTGCCGAGCTCGCCGACTACCCGTTCCACGAGCCTCGTGCTGTCCTCTCGGCTCGCCACGTCCGATAGATACGCGCGGCCTCCGATCCGCGACGCGACTTCCTCGATCTCCGCGCTCTCACGGGCGGCCGTGACAACGACGCGCGCGCCCTCATGCGCCAAAGCGATGGCGATCGCCCGCCCGATTCCGCGGCCCCCGCCCGTGACCACGGCCACTTTCCCTTCCAGTCTCATGACGGCAAGCTCCTTACCTCGGCCTCGGAGGCCCGCAGACTCGATCCTACCGCGATCCGGCACGCCATGGAATCGCGGCCGCGGGGTCGCCCCTCGTGTCGAACGGCGCGGTTGACGGCACGATCGCGGAAGGGATCCCTCGGTCGCCAAACTAGAACAAGCCTGTTCGACGCGTGACGGGAGAGCCCTTCCGATGGAATGACGGGAGGAACAGGTGGAACAAGGCCTTTGCCGAGAAGCCGGTCGGTCGACGCCTTTCGCGCTCGTCGGCCTCTCCGCGCGGTTGACGCGACCGGTCCTGTAGGCCGAAGGGGCTTTCCACTGGACGCGCCGTCGAGCCGACCTCAGGCGGCGCACCGCTCGGCGGTCCGGCGCCGGTCCGCTCCCCGCAAAGAATTCCTTTTCGGCCGGATCGTCTGTCCGGGCTCGCTTCCGTCTCTCCGGGTCCCGTTGACCGTCGTCTCCTCCGGCCGCTATGCTCATGCGGTCGGCGGGCGGGCGTTCCGTCGCGTACGAGCCGCGACGCGGCCAGAGCGTCCGCAGAGGGCGGCCGGTCGCATGGCCGTGCGGGCTCTTTCCCTCCCGATGTCACGTGCTCGGGGCGGACGCTCGACAAGGGGAAAAGAATGAAGCGAACGGACGTGAGCGTCGGAGTCAGGCTCGGCGTGGCTTTTGCGGTGATCATTCTCCTGTTTGCCGCTGTGGCGACCTACCAAATCTCAAGAATCGCGGTCCAGCGGC
>JASHNV010000050.1 GCA_030041455.1 Spirochaetia bacterium | reverse complement strand
TCTTCCTTGATTCCAGGGTCGATTCGCGCGCAGACTTTGGGAAGCGGCCGACAGGTGTCCTCTCGCGCGCCGCGTTGGAGCCCGCGGATCGGGAACGAGACCGCTCTCGCGGGGCTTGGCACGCGGAATCGGCGCGCGGCTTAAGAAGATATTTTGAGGGTTCTTGTCGCGCCGGAGCGGCGTCCGTCCGAGCGCCCGGACGTTTCGCGTGAGGAGCGCGGCCCCATCCCGACGGCTCGTTCACGAGACGGGACGTCGAAGCGGTCGATCAGCTTTCCCGGGTAGGGCCCGCAAGGAGCGGATTACGCACGGCCGAGGACATCGGCGTTTTACAATCGATAGGCTTCGCGCGCCGTCTGGGACCAGAACCTCCGCTGCTCGGACTGCGAGAAGGTCGCGACGGCTCCCGCGCAGAGGCTGAGCCAGTCGCGATAGTCGGTCTCGAGGAGGAGAATCGGCCACTCCGAGCCGAACATCACCCGCTCGGGGCCGAAGACGTCGAAGATCGTGTCGATGTAGGGCCGAATATCCTCGGGCTTCCACGGCGAGAGCCTCGCCTCGGTCACGAGGCCCGAGATCTTGCAGTAGACGTTGACCCGCTCGGCGATGTCGCGGAGGTGCGAGCGCCACGGCTCCATGTCGCCCTCGCCGACGCGGGGCCGTCCGGCGTGGTCGAGAACGAAGGTTTGATAGGGATGGAGGTCGATGAAGCGGGTCAGCTGGGACAGCTGACGCTCGCTCACCGCGAGGTCGTAGGCGAGGCCGTACGCGAGCAGCTTGTCGAGGCCGCGGTTGAAGTCCTGATTGAGCATGAGCTCGTCGTCGGCCTCCTCCTGCAGCAGGTGCCGCACCCCCTTGAACTTGGGGCGCTGCGTGTAGCCCGCGAGGATTTCGGCGATGTTGTCCGCGGCAAGCGGCACCCAGCCGACGATGCCCCGGATAAAGCTCCAGCGGTCCGCGAGCTCGAGGAGCCCGTCGGTCTCCTTGACCGACTGGCGAATCTGCACCGCGAGCGTGCCCTCGACCTCCGTGTTCGAGAGCGTGGAGCGGAGCTCCTCGGGGAGAAAGTCGCGCTTCAGGCGCGCCTGACTGTCCGGGATCCACGGATACTCCCCGGGATCGTACCGCCAGAGGTGCTGGTGGGAGTCGATCTTTGCTATCGAGCGGATCTGGCGCTGTCCCGGACGCGAATCGGAGCCGGGCTGCTGGAATCGACCGGCCGGTCTCTGTCCTCCCGCGGGATTTCTGTCTGCCATCGGCTGTCTTCCTTATCGAGCGCGCGTTGCTCCACCTGGATGGCTCTCGTTGGTCTCGGGATCGGCGGAAAGTCTACACCCTCGCCGAAGAGGGGTCAATATGCCCCCGAACCGCGGAGCGGTTCTCGCTCTGACGGCGGACGGCTGGGCTGCGACGGTCGAGCAAACTCACGGTGCGGAAGGCTGAGCGTGGGGCCGGGGCGCACGACGGCGCATCGGGAGAGCAGGCAATTCCCTTTCGTCCTTCCGGCACGCGCCGCGAGCGACCGGTCGGCGCCCCGCCTCCCGAGACGTCCTCTCCGGTTGCCCCTTCGCGCCGCGATGGGGTAGCATGCCCGCATGAACGCGCCCTTCCCCGCGATGGCGGCGCTCGCGCTGCTCCTCGCCGCCGGAGCTCTCGCGGGGGCGATTCTCCTCGCGCGGCGCATCGGGGCCCGCCGGAGGCTTGAATACGCCCTCGATTTCGTGGAGCGCTTCGGCAGGCTCGTGGTCGGCATCAAGTCGGGCGAGGCCGACCCCGGGCTCCTCACGTGGCTCGCCGAGCGCGCGCCGAGGATGCAGGCGCTCATGGGAGGGCGCGGACGGATCGAGTACTTCTCGCCCGAGGGGAACTACATCGAGCGGGAGTTCCGCGTGGTCACCCGGACGATCGAGGAGATCCAGGACGGCAGCCGCTCCGAGCACCTTTTCTCATCCTGCCAGCTCGCTCTCATCAAGTTCCTCACCCACCTGCAGGAGCGCTCCCGGTAGCCTCCTGCCGAAGCGCCTCGGGTCTCGGTCCCCCGCTTCCGACGGGCGGCCGCGCGGCGATCCTCAGGCAATGATGAACGCGGGGGGTTCTCGCGAAGTCGCGGGGGGTCGTCGCGGCGCTCACGTCTTCGATGGCGAAGCCCGAGAGCGCCTCGCGGTCGAGCTCGAAGCGCTTGAAGTTCGTCGAAAAGAGGAGCAGCCCGCCCGGCGCGAGACGGGCCGCGGCGAGCTTGATCAGCTTCACGTGGTCGCGCTGGACGTCGAGGGTCGGGCGTTTGTCCTTGGCGTTCGAGAAGGTCGGCGGGTCCATGAAGATCAGGCCGTATTTCCGCTTGTCCGAGCGGAGCCACTCGGTGCAGTCGGCCCGCTGCAGGACATGCTGCTGGCCCGAGACGCCGTTCAGGTCGAGGTTCTCGCGGCCCCACCGCAGGTAGGTGTTCGAGCTGTCGATCGACGTGGTCGAGCGCGCGCCGCCCTTCGCCGCGTAGACGGTGGCGGTGCAGGTATACGAGTAGAGGTTCAGGAAGTCCGTTCCCTTCGCCTCGTCGCGGATCAGCCGCCGCGTGAGGCGATGGTCGAGAAAAATTCCGGTGTCGAGGTAGTCCGTGAAGTTGACGAGGAAGGCGTTGTCCGCCTCGTGGACGATGAAGAAGCGTCCGCTATCGTCGAGCTTGCCGTACTGCTCGGTTCGCTTGTGCCTGCGCCTCTTCTTCAAGAAGATGTTCTCAGGCGGCACGCCGAGCGTCTCGGGCAGCACCCCCATGACGGCGTCGAGCCTCCGCTCGGTCTTCGTCGGGTCGATGTAGCCGGGGGCGACGTACTCCTGGACGTGGAGCCATCGCTCCTCGTAGACGTCGAGCGCGACTGCGTACTCGGGGAGGTCGGCGTCGTAGAGCCGGTAGCAGCTCACCCCCTCCCTGCGCATGAGCTTGCCGATGTATTTCCGATTTTTCTCCACCCGATTCGCGAACATGGCGATGTTCGGCTCCGCCGCGACGGCCTCGGCGCGCCGGGCGAGCTCGCTTTCGGGGACCGGGGGGAGCGGCTGGTCGGCGGAGAGCGGAGCCCGACGCGGGCCGACCAACCTCGGAGCCGGGGCCGGGGCTCCGGTCCGGGTCCGGACAGGCTCCCGCGCGGGGCGGATCGCCTCCGCGGGCAGCGCGAGGGGCGCGTCGGTCGCAAGGAAGCGCATGCCGGAAACGAGATCGAAGAGGGCGAGCGTGCACTTGATCGGCCCATTGTAGAGCGTGTTGACCTTTGCGGCCCTGAGACCGACGCTCTTCGAGAGGAGCGGGTTCCCGGTGAGCACGGCCGCCTTCCATCCGGGGAAGCGCTCGTGGAGGACCCTCCCGAGGAGCTGATAGAGGCCGTGAAGCTCGGCCTCCTCTCCGAGGCGCTCGCCGTAGGGCGGGTTCACCGCGACGAGTCCTCTGGCGCTTTCGCGCCCGACGCCTTCGCGCCCGACATCCGGCGGCTCGGGCGGCCGGATGTCCGCGAGCTCGCATCGAGTCACCGAGATCCTGTCCGACAGGCCGGCGGCATGGATGTTCTCGAGGGCGGCCTCGACGGCCCTCGGATCCCGGTCGAAGCCGCGCACGCCCCCCCTGGGGGCGGCCGCGGCGGCGCGCGCCTTCGCCTCCGCGAGCAGGCGCTTCCAGAGCCGCTCGTCGTGCCCCTTCCAGCCGAGAAATCCGTAGTAGTCCCTGAGCATCCCGGGGGCGATGTCGAGCGCGATCATCGCGCCCTCGATGAGGAGCGTCCCGGAGCCGCACATCGGGTCGACGAGCGCGCCGCCCTCGCGGGCGATCTTTTCCCAGCCGGAGCGGAGAAGCATGCCGGCCGCGACGTTCTCTTTGAGCGGCGCCTCGACCCCCTTGCGCCGGTAGGAGCGGCGGTGCAGGCTCTCGCCGGTCAGGTCGATGCCGACCGTGACGCTCTCGCGCTGCAGGTGCACGTTCACCTGCAGCGCGGGCCGCTCGACCCTCACGTCGGGCCGCTTGCCGAACTTCGCGGTGAAGTGATCGGCGATCCCGTCCTTGACGACGAGCGCCGCGTAGCGGCTGTTCGCGAGCGATTGCGGGACGGCGTCGGGCGGGCCTGAGATGGTGCAGTCGACCGCGAACGTGCCGGAGACGTCGAGATGGTCGGTCCACGGCATCGCGCGCACGCGCTCGCGAAGGTCGTCCGTCGTCTCCGCCTGAAACGTCGCGAGGGGCAGGAGGACGCGGCTTCCGACCCGCGACCACAGGCAGGCGCGGTAGGCGGTCTCGAGGGTGGCGTTGAACAGGGCGCCCGAGACCCGCTCCTTGATGCCCGCGGCTCCGAACGCGCCGAGCTCGACGCACAAGAGGTCCTCGAGCGCTCTCGGACAGGTGGCAAAGAGGGAGTGGACGCTCATCGCCGGGAGTATACCGTGAACCGTATGCGGAGGATAGCCGAAGGTCCCTGGCTCAGGGGGGATCGAGCCTGGCCTCCAGGCGCCTTGAGTGAGCGCTTTGAAGGCGAAGCTTGAAGTATTCCGGCGAAGGCTTATACTTGTCCCGTGACCGGTGCCATGAAATCCTTCGTCGTGGATACGAACGTGTTCATTCACAAGCCGGATGCGATTCTCTCGTTTCGCGACAACGAGGTCGTCGTGCCGCTGTGGGTTCTCGAGGAGCTCGACAAGCTGAAGACCTTCAGCGACGAGCGGGGACGGAACGCGCGCCAGGCGATCAGGCTGATCGAGTCGATCGGCAAGCGGGGGAACTTGAGCCGCGGCGTCCGCATGGAGAACGGGTCGCTCCTTCGCGTCGTTCTCACGCACGAGAAGGACATTCCCGTCGACCTTCGACAGGACAGCGCCGACAACAAGATCCTGCTCACCGCGCTGACGCTGAAGAAGGAGGGCCGTCAGGTCTTCTTCGTCTCCAAGGACATCAACGCGCGCGTGAAGGCGACCGCGCTCGGCATCATGGCGGTCGACTACGAAAAGCAGAAGGTCAACCTGAGCGACCTCTACGCGGGCTACCGCCCCGAGATCGTGCCGGCCGAGACCCTCGCCGCCCTCCGCTCGGAGCGCCGCGTCCCCTGGCACCACGAGATGAGGGACAACGAGTTCCTCGTCCTGAGCGAGAAGGGCGGCGAGAGCGCGGAGATCGCCCGCTACAGCGCCCCGGAGAGCTCCCTCGTGCTCGTCGAGCGCCTCGAAAACCCGGTGACCGGCGTGAGCCCGCTCAACGACAACCAGCGCATCGCGATCAGCCTGCTGCTCGACGAATCGATCCGCCTCGTGACGCTCGTCGGCAAGGCGGGCACCGGGAAAACTCTCCTCGCGATCGCCTGCGGCCTGAAGAAGGTGATCGAGGACAAGGCGTATTCCCGCGTCCTCGTCGCGAGGCCGGTCGTGCCCATGGGCAAGGACATCGGCTACCTGCCCGGGGCGAAGGCCGAGAAGCTTTCCCCGTGGATGCAGCCGCTCTTCGACAACCTCGACTACATCATGAGCGTCTACCGCAATCCCGCGATCAAGAACAGCGACTGGCTTCTGACCAACAAGATGATCGAGATCGAGGCGCTCACCTACATCCGGGGCCGATCGCTGCCCAACCAGTTCATCGTGATCGACGAGGCGCAGAACCTCTCGCCGCACGAGATCAAGACCATCGTGTCGCGCGCGGGGGAGGGCACGAAGATGGTCCTCACCGGAGACCCCTACCAGATCGACAGCCCCTACCTCGACTCGAACTCGAACGGGCTCACCTATCTCGTCGAGGCGTTCAAGGGCCAGCACCTTTTCGGCCACATCACCCTCGAGAAATCCGAGCGAAGCCGGCTCGCCGAGCTCGCCGCCGAGATCCTGTAGGCGCGCCATGGCCGGCGAGAGCTTCAAGAAGGCGCTTTTCGACCTCATCGAGCACATCACGAAGACCGAGCTTCCCGCCCGCAGCAAGCAGCTCGTGCTCGCCTACCTCGACGATTCGCCCATGCCCAGCCTCGCCGCCCGCGCGCGCGAGGCGGTCGAGCGGTACACGCAGACGACGCTTCCCGCCTCCCGGGAGGGGACCCGGCTCGATCGGCTCGTAGCGGCCATGGAAGCGCAGGCGGCGCGCCACGAGAAGCGCTGAGGGAGGCGAAATTTCTTGCGCGATGGGCCAGGAGGACGTATAATCGTCCTGACCGCTTGAGCCTAGTATGGATGAAAAAATCTATTGCGCCTTTTGCGGACGGGTGATCAAGAACGAGTATTGCTTCTGCCCGTTCTGCGGCGTACAAAGCAAGGATTTCCCCGGAATGCTCACCGGGTCGGAACGGGCGCTCGTCGGAATCAGGGACGGGAGCTTTCGCTCGACGATCCATCGCCTGGAAGAGATGGAGACGACCCTCACCGACATGGAGCACGAGCTCGATCATTTCATCTCCTCCAAAAAAGCGTAGGTCCGGACAATCTTTTTGTGAACATACGATAGCCGCCTGCCGAAGATCACTACGAGATGAAGCGACTTCTCGTTCCCGTGCTCGTCCTGTGCGCCCCCCTTCTGCACGCCGAGGTGAACTTCTCGGGTCTCGATCTCTCAAGCGGCAATCAGCTGCTCTTCCAGTCCGACGCCGAGGCGCCCGGCTTCGGGCATTATCGGACGCTCTTCAGCGCCGACCTCGACAAGAAGACGCTCTCGGAGCTCACGTTTTTCCCGGAGCGGGTCCAGTTCCTCGGCGGCGAGAACGTGCTGGAGATCCAGAACCGCTACGGGTTGTTCAGGACCGACTCCCACCTCCGGAACATCGCGCCGGTGGCACTCTTCCCGGCCTTTGTCGCGGGCGGGGACATCCTGACCGGCAAGATTCCGCCGGTCGCGGCGTCGCCGGACGGGAGCTATCTCCTCTATCTAAAGCCCACCTCCTTCGCCCGCGCGGATCTCGTGCTCTATCGCCTCGCCGACAGGAGCTCGGTGACGATCAGCTCGGGCGTGGAGCTCTCCCTCGACAGCGCGCAGGCGGCGTGGTCGCCCGACTCCCGCTTCTTCGTCTACGCGAACTCAGGACGGCTCTACTACTACGCCATCGAGCAGCTCGTGCAAAACCGCGTGCTCGCGGAGCCCTATCGCCTGATCGGCAAGGGCACCATCGCGAGCGTGCGCTGGAGCCCGGACGGGAGCCTCTACCTCGTGTCGGATACGCTCGTGTACCAGATTCTCACCGCGGACCTCTTCGCCGGGCCGCTGTACGCCGAGCTCCTCAGCCTCGGGCGGATCGTCGGGAAGATCCCGTTCGGCTTCGATCCCAACTTCGACGCCTTTTGGATCTCCCCCGACGGACAGTCGATCCTCCTCGACAAGGCCGGCAGGAATCTCGTGCTCCTGCCCCTGCGCCGGGACGACGATCCTGAGAGCGCCAGCGTCCGCGATCTCCCCTTCCTGCGCCTCCCGCCCGGCGACCGCGTCGCGCAGGTGCTCTGGGCGCGCGACGGCATCGTCACGCTCCTCACGAGAAGCGCCCTGTCGGGCGCCGCCGACCCGACTCGGGTCTTCAGGCTGAACACCGCGGGAGGCGCGACCGCGCAGTTCGTGCAAACGGGGGAGACCGGCGTGACCGGGCTCGCGTTGAGCCCCGACGGATCCAGGGTGGCGGTTCTCAAGGGCGACGAGGTCATCGTCCGCGACTATCCGACGTGGCAGGACGTCGTCTCCTTCGCCGAGCCCGCACCCCTCCGCGTCCTGTGGGAATCCACCGACGAGATGATCGTGGCCGGCGCGTGGCTCATCGACGATATCACCGTCTCCGACCGGACGACGGAGCTCGTGGCGCTCTCCCAGCCGGGGGACTACGGCTACTCGACCGCCGACGGATCGGTCACGGCGAGGGTCCAGGGACGGACGTTCGCGCTCGCGGCGACGAGCCCGGCCTGGGAGCCGCTCGCGACCTACTCGGTCCGGCCGGCGAGACTCTCCTCGTCGAGCTTCCGGGTCTACATCGACGGCACGCAGACCGGAAGCTACCAGAACATGGTGATGATCCGCGACATCAAGGGGCTCGGGACCCAGCCCCTGTTCAAGTATCCCGACACCCGCTACGAGAGCTTCCCGACGGCCGAGGGCGCGATCAGCTTCACGACCTTCGACAACGGCTCGAGGATCAGGCGGCGGGAGGTCGCTTTGGTCTTCAACGCGATCAACACGGACCAAGGCCTCACCACCATTCTCGCCACGCTCAAGGAGTACGGGCTGCGCTGCACCTTCTTCGTGAACGGCGAGTTCATGCGCCGCAACCCCGAGGCCGTGAGGGAGATCGCCGACTCGGGCCAGGAGGTCGGCAGCCTCTTCTTCGCCAACTTCGACCTGACCGACGCCCGCTACCGGATCGACTCAGGCTTCGTGGAGTCGGGTCTCGCGCGCAACGAGGACGACTACTACAAGCTGACGGGCAAGGAGCTTTCCCTCCTGTGGCACGCGCCCTACTACCTTACGACGAGCGCCATCACGGCGGCGGCCCGGTCGATGAACTACCTGTACGTCGGAAGCGACGTCGACACGCTCGACTGGGTGACCCAAGCCGACGGGAATCAGGGCGCGCGGCTCTACCTCGGCGCCGCGGACTTAGTCGAGCGCGTCATGAGGCTCAAGAAACCGGGGTCGATCATCCCGATCCGAGTCGGCAAGCCCGACGGCGTTCGAGCGGACTACCTGTTCGACAAGCTCGACGTGCTGATCAACGGGCTCGTCTCGCTCGGCTACTCGATCGTGCCGGTCTCCACCCTCATCGAACACGCGCGCTAGGCGCTTTTTTGTCTGAATTTTAAGCGATGCGGCGTCGATAATATCTCTGACACCCGGCGGGAAGGGAGCAGCATCTTGGCAAAAATCAACCCACTGAATGCCTACAAGGAGACGAAAATCAGGACCGCGAGCCAGGGCCAGCTGATCGTCATGATCTACGACGAGGCGATCCGCCAGCTCGACATCGCGACCTCCGAGCTCTCGCGCGCGACGCCGCAGCTCGACGTCGCGAGCAACGCGATCATCAAGGCGCAGGATCTCGTCACCGAGCTGACCGTGTCGCTCGACTTCGATCGCGGGGGCAACATCGCGAAGGGTCTGTTCAGCCTCTACATGTTCTTCCGCCGCCAGCTCATGGAAGGCAACATGAAGAAGAACCCCGAGCTCCTCTCCGCCGTCCGCTCGATGCTCGCCGAGCTCCGCGAGGCCTGGGTCCAGATCGCCAAGCCCGGACTTGAAGAGAACACTCCCGTAACCGGCGTGAACATCGCCGGGTAAGGGTGCTCCGGAGACCGCCCGCCGGCGCGGCGACTCCATGACGCGCGAGGGAGGCCAGCAGTGGATCGACCGACAACCCCAGGGGAAATCGACCAGCGAGTCGCGGTGCTGAGGAGGCTGAAGAGCCATCTCCTCGCGCAGCGGGACACCTTCGAGCGCTACCTCGACGTCCTCGACCGGGAAGAGGACGCGATCTCCGAGGGCGATCTCGAGCGGCTAGGTACCCACGTCGAGCTTGAGCGCGCCATCATCGCGGAAATCTACGCCTTTCAGAAGGTCATCGATCCCCTCACCGACCTCTACCGACTCTCCTATCCCCTCGCGGAACCGGAGGTTCCGAAGCTCCAGGCGTCGCTCGAGCGCGTCAAAGCCGAGGTCCTCGCGCGAAACGAGCGCAACCGCAAGCTGCTTCGCGAGAGCCTCGACGGGCTCAGGCGGGAGATCGCCTCCCTTCGCACGCCGAAGCGGGCGAGGTCCCCCTACGGTGACGTTCCGGCGCCGTCCATGATAGACATTACGACATGAAGGCGCTTTTCCTGCTGGACGGCTACGCGCTCGTGTACCGTTCATATTTCGCCTTCCTGCGGACTCCGCTCGTGAACTCCCAGGGGCGAAACGTCTCCGCCATGTTCGGCTTCTTCCGGACGCTTCTCGCCTTCTTCGAGCAGTACAAGCCGGAATGCTTCGCCGTCGCGATGGACTCCGCCGTTCCGACCTTTCGCCACGACCAGTACGCCGAGTACAAGGCTACCCGCGACAAGACGCCCGAGGAGCTCCACGACCAAGTCCCCACGATCGAGGAGATTCTCGCCGCGCTTCGCGTGCCGGTCATCCGGGTGGACACCTTCGAGGCGGACGACGTCATCGCGACGCTCGCCGAGCGCTGCCGCTCGGAAGGCAGGCCCTGCTACGTCGTCTCGGGGGACAAGGACCTCCTGCAGCTCGTGGGAGGTCCGGTGAAGGTCCTCCGTCCCGGCAAGGGCGACTACGAGGAAATCGGCGCCGAGGAGGTGCGCCGGGACTGGGAGGTGGGGCCCGAGCAGATTCTCGACTACCTCGCGCTCATCGGGGACGCCTCCGACAACGTTCCCGGAGTTCGCGGCATCGGGCCGAAGTCCGCCGCGAAGCTCTTGCGGGACTTCGGAACGCTCGACGGGGTCTACCGGAACCTCGAGAAGCTCCCGGCGGCGCAGAAAGCGAAGCTCGCCGAGGACCGCGAGAACGCCTATCTCAGCCGTAGGCTCATCACGCTGCGGACCGACGTGCCGCTTCCGCGCGACGCTCGAGATCCGGATAGCCTCGGCGTCACGGCGCTCGCGCTCGGCGCGGCGGCGCCGCTCTTCCAGCGCGAGGGATTGAAGGCGCTCGCCGTCCAGGCGACCGCGAAGGCCGACGAGCCCGCCGCCGAGAAGACCGGGGAGGAGCCGAAGCGGGGGACCTACGAGACGGTCCTCGACGTGAAGGCGCTCGACCGCTGGATCGCGCTTGCGAAGAAGCGCGGGCTCTTCGCCTTCGACTCCGAGACGACGAGCATCGACGCCGTGTCGGCGGAGCCGGTCGGCTTCTCCCTGTCGGTGCGCTCGGGAGAGGCCTGCTATATCCCCCTGAAGGCCGCGGGCGCCGACTGCCTCCCCGCCGACACGGTCCGCGAACGACTGCGCTCGATCCTCGAGGACCGGTCCCTCAAGATCGTGGGCCAGAACATCAAGTACGACCTCAAAGTGCTCAAGCGCTGGGGCGTCACCCTCGCGCCGTGGTTCGACACGATGATCGCGGCGTGGCTCGTCGACAGCACGCGCAACACCTACAACATGGACGATCTCGCCGCGTGGTACCTGGACTACACGACCATCCACTACGAGGACGTGGTGCCGAAGGACTCGACGTTCGACGCCGTAGACCTGGACCAGGCGACGCAATACGCGGCCGAGGACGCCGACGTCACGTTCAGGCTCTACGAGAAGCTCGAGCCGCTCCTTCGCGAGAGCGGCCTCGAGAAGATCTTCTACGAGGTCGAGATGCCCCTCATTCCCGTGCTCGCCGACATGGAGCTCGCCGGAATCAGGCTGCTTCCCGGGGTCCTGAAGAGCTACAGCAAGAAACTCGGTTCGGAGATCGCGCGGATCGAGGAGCGCATCCACGGCCTGTGCGGCGGCGAGTTCAACATCAACTCGACGAAGCAGCTGCAGGAGATTCTCTTCACGAAGCTCGGCCTGAAGCACGGAAAGAAGACCAAAACCGGCTACTCGACCGACACGGGGGTGCTCGAGGAGCTCGCCGCGGAGCCGGGCTCGGAGGGCGAGGTGCCGCGCCTCGTGCTCCGCTACCGGCTCCTCTCGAAGCTGAAGTCGACCTACGTGGATACGCTCCCGACCCTCATCAACCCGGAGACCGGCAGGATCCACACGAACTTCGTGCAGACCGGGGCGGCCACGGGGCGCCTCGCGAGCAAGGATCCCAACCTCCAGAACATCCCGATCCGCGACGAGGAAGGCCGCCACATCCGCGAGGCGTTCGTCCCGGCCGAAGGAACGGTGTTCGTGAGCGCGGACTACGCGCAGATCGAGCTCGTCGTCCTCGCGCACCTTTCCGGGGACCCGGGGCTGCGCTCCGCCTTCGCGGCCGGCAAGGACGTTCACGCGCAGACCGGCTCCCTGATCTTCGGCGTCCCGGTCGACGAGGTCAGCCCGGACCAGCGGCGCATCGCGAAAACCATCAACTTCGGCGTCATGTACGGCATGTCCGCCTTCAGGCTGTCGCGGGAGCTCTCGATCCCGCGCGCGGTGGCCGACCAATTCATAGGAGCCTATTTCGAGCAGTACAGCGCGATCAAGCGATTCATCGAGACGACCACCGAGCAGACCAAGGAGAGCGGCTACGCGCGGACGCTTCTCGGCAGGAGGAGGCCCGTGCCCGGCATCGACAGCCGCAACCACGCGGAGCAGGCCTCCGCGCAGCGCGTCGCGGTCAACACCCCCATCCAGGGGTCGGCCGCCGACATCGTGAAGCTCGCGATGCTGAGGATCGCCGCGCGGTTCAAGAAGGATAAGATCGCCACGAGGATGCTCCTCCAGGTCCACGACGAGCTCATCTTCGAGGCGCCGGAGATCGAGGCGACCCGGGTCATGAAGATCGTGCGCGAGGAGATGGAGTCCGCGGTGAAGCTCGATGTGCCGCTGCGGGTGAGCGTCGAGTCGGGGGGAAGCTGGGGAGATCTCCACTGAAGATGGTCGTGGGCGTGAGCGGAAAGTACTGCGCGGGCAAGAATCTCGCCGCCGAGATCCTCGCGAGGAACGGCTTTCGCGTGGTCGACGTCGACGCGCTCGGCCACCGGGCGCTTGAGCGGGAAAAGGCCGGGATCCTCGCGCGCTTCGGCGGCGGCGTCCTCGCCGAGGACGGCGGCGTGGACCGGCGCGCCCTCGGGAGGCTCGTGTTCGGAAGCGCGCGGGAGCTCGCGGCGCTCGAGGCGATCGTCCACCCCGGCATGGTCGAGGAGGTCAAGCGCGAGCTTCCCTCCGAGGGCGACGCCGCGATCAACGCGGCGCTCCTCTTCAAGATGGGTCTCCACCCGCTGTGCGGGAGGATCATCTGGATGAAGGCGCCCCTGATCCAGCGGATCCGCCGAGGCATCCTGCGCGACAAGCTCACCTTCGCGCAGGTGCTCAGGCTCGTGTGGGCGCAGCGCAAACTCTCCCCTCAACCCTTCCTGAAAACTGTCGATATTCGTATCATAAGGAATTCCGGCGAAGTCGACAGGGTCGAGGCGGAAGTCCTCGAGGCCGTGAAGGATTGAGATAGGAACCATGGAACAGCAAAAGGTGCTCTGGATCGTCTTTTCCGTCGCGCTCTTCATCTTGGTCGTCGTCGGGGTCGGCGTGATCTGGTTCCTGCCGAACGGCCACGAAGGAGTCAAGACCGCAGCCGCCCAGACGTCGACCGACGCGAAGATCAACTTCGATCCCTACGAATGGGCGAAGACGGGCAACAACAACTATCCCGGTCTCGAGGGCCCGGAGCCCCAGGGCACGAACAACAAGAACTTCACGATCATCTACGGGCAGAACGGCGAGCAGCCGCAAGCCGCGACCGGCCAGCAGCCGGAGACCTCAAGCGGGACGCAGGCGACGAGCCAGGTCGCTTCCCCGGCTCAAACGACCGTCGCCCGCGTTCCCCGGGAGTCCTCCCCCTCCGCGCGCGCTCCTCGCGTCGAGCGGACCTTGACGCGAACGGTTAAGGT
>JASHNV010000049.1 GCA_030041455.1 Spirochaetia bacterium | reverse complement strand
GGCTCTACGGGCCCGACAGCCTCTGCTACAACGCGTCGGTGTCCTACAACGTCTACGGCCAGTACACCGCGGGCATCGAGTTCAGGTATCAGGAGCAGGGCTCCAACACCCTCGATACCCCGCACGCCTACGGGCCGGCGGCGGTCGCCCTCACGACGCCTTCCGGGCCGAATCCGACCGACACGACGGTCGTCCACATCTTCGGCACGTGGAACCTGGTCCGTCTTTTCGGCGTCGGAGTCGGACTCGGAGGCGACACCTACTTCATCAACGTCCAGAACATCGGACACGTGTACGGAACCGAGGCGTTCAACGTCCAGTTCGTCGGCACCGTCACGATGACCTTCTAGCGCCCGTAGGCGGGTCCCTGGTCGGAGCTCGATCCCGGGCGCGCGGAAGCCGCGAGGCTCGCAGGAATCAGGCGGCGAGGGGGAGGACGGCCGTTCCCCGTAGGGAGGCGCGTCCCCGAGGGAAGGCGCCTCCCTACCCGCGAGGGAGCCGTGGGCCCCATGAGCTCGTCTCCGGAAAGGGCCGGGGAATCGCTGCCGATGCGCGGACCCTATCGAGTCTCCGTTCAGCCTCGCGCCTCCGTTCCGCCGAGGCCGCGGGCCTTGACACCGCGAGGCCCCTGGAGCGACGCTCGCATCGGGAGTCTCGAAGCCGGCCCGCGATCGCGCGGATGGGTACGCGTCGTCCGATCGCGTCGAAGGAGCCCGCCTTGCCTCCCGCCCGCGGAGACGGGACAGGGTCGGTTTCCCGTCCCCTTCGGAGGAGCAAGAATGAGCCTGCCAGACCTCCTCAAAGTGCGTCGGCGCTTCCCTCGCGAGCGTCTCGACGATGTCCGGGAGGAGCTGCTGTCGCAGCTTCGAGCCTGCCCGGTCGAGCTCCCATCCGGCGCGACCGTCGCCATCGCCGTCGGCAGCCGCGGAATCGCGAACCTCCGGCCGATCGTCGCCGCGCTCGTGTCCTACCTGAAGTCGCTCGGCTGCACGCCGTTCATCGTACCGGCGATGGGCAGCCACGGCGGGGCGACGGCCGAGGGACAGGAGGCCGTCCTCGCGAGCTTCGGCATCACCGAGCGTCTCGTGGGAGCGCCGGTTCGCTCGTCGATGGAAGCCGTCGAGCTTCCGAACGACGGGATCGGCAATCGCGTCTTCATGGATCGGAACGCCCGATGCGCGGACGCGACGATTCTCGTGAACCGCGTCAAGGTCCACACCGATTTTCACGGACCCTTCGAGAGCGGTCTCCTCAAGATGGCCTCGATCGGGCTCGGCAAGAAGCTCCAGGCGAGCGAAATCCACAGCTTCGGCATCGCGGGGCTCAAGGAGCGTATCGTGCCGACCGCTCGAAAGGTCCTCGAGCACGGCAACGTCGTCATGGGCATCGGGATCGTGGAGAACGCCTACCACGAGACCATGATCGTCCGGGCCATACCGGCGAGAGCCATCGAAAGCGAGGAAAAGAGGCTGCTCGAAGTCGCCCGGCGGAACATGCCCGCCCTTCCGATCGACTCGCTCGACGTTCTCGTGATCGACGAGATGGGAAAGGACGTGAGCGGCGCGGGCGTGGATCCGAACATCATCGGAAGAATTCGCATCCGCGGGCAAGAAGAGCCCGAGAAACCGACGATCTCCTCCATTGTCGTGGCGGACCTTACCGAGGCTTCGCACGGGAACGCCGTCGGGATCGGCCTCGTGGACGTCATCACGCGCAGGATGTACGAGAAGATCGACTTCGCGGCCACCTACGAGAACGTGGTGACGAGCTCGTTCCTCGAACGGGGCAGGCTTCCGGTCGTCGCCAAGGACGGGCGCGACGCGGTGGAGATCGCCCTGCGCTCCTGCGGCCTCGGGCCCGACGGCGGGGAGCGCGCCTCCGGGGTCCGCCTGCTTCGGATCAAGAACACCCTGCGCCTCGAGGAGGCCTATGTCTCGCCTTCGGTCCTCCAGGAGATCAAGGATGCGCCCGGGATCGAGGTGGTCGGCCCTCCGCGGGCGCTCATCTCCGAGCGCGGCGAGTTGAGCGGATGGGAATGAGGCCATGGCCGAACGCGGTCGCATGCTCTTTCCCCGGGGGCCGGGACGAGCTCACGTGTTCCTCGGCTGGGTCCCGGCACGCACGATCTCTCGCGAGTCTGAAATCGTCACCGCCTTTCCGATGATCGCGAATCATACCCGCTGCCGCGCTCCGGGCGGCGCGTCCCGGGCGAATCGTCGGAGGCAACCGCGATCGTGACTTCGAGAGCCTTCACATCCGGCTTCGCCTCGTGAGCGACCGGGTGCTTTCGTCCCGAGAATCCACCTGTGAAGGGAGCCCGCCTTCGTGGGCAGCATCGACGGAAACACCTCGCCACACGCGGCGACCGTCGACCCGTGCAGAATCCTTCGGTGCCGATCATGGGTGAAGTCGGAACATGATCGAAGTCGAGCCACGGGAAACCCGGAAGCGCTACGACACCTAGGGATTACCAATGCACGTACGGCGAATTGCAGAAATTCGACTTTTACGTGGCCTTCGCAAGCTCAGCGACAAACGCTGCCAGCTTGTCGAGTATCTGGTTTGCGCCTGCGTCCTCTCCCACGTCCCAGTGACTACGCTTGAACGTGAGCTTCGTCCGGCCACCTCCGATCTCCTCGAACGTCACCACGTCGCGTACCTCAACATCATTGCTATTCGCAGGTTCAACTTTCCCATTCTTGTCCGCATAGAACAGAACCGAGACGATCTTCTCGGGCGCCACGATCTCGG
>JASHNV010000048.1 GCA_030041455.1 Spirochaetia bacterium | reverse complement strand
CGGATCTCGGTTCCCTTATAGCTCCCGAAAACGACGCTCCCCGGGCCGACCGCGCTTCGCACCACCGGGTAGGCGACGAAGGTCACGACGACGATGACGAGGACGATCACGTACAGGAAATAGCGTACAGGGTGGGCTTGATGCCGCTTTTCAAGGTCGGTTGCCCGCTTCTCCGGCGTGCGACTTTTGATGCGACGCGCTTCGCGTGGTAGCATGCTTCGTTCTTCGTCCTTCGTCTTCGGAATGTCTGCGCTTCAATCTCGACGGCAGCCGAGGGTGAGGCAAAGTCTTACGATAGCATGGTCGAAATAGGCTGTCAATTCTTCGACCGCCTGCTCCGGCGGGCTCCAGTGGTTGACACGTACATTCGGCATGCCTATAGTGCTGTCGTCTGGGGGCGTGGCGAAGCTGGTTATCGCGCCGGCCTGTCAAGCCGGAGATCGCGGGTTCAAGTCCCGTCGCTCCCGTCGGTCCCGTGCGGGGCCTTTTTTTTCGGGCTGTAGCGCAGTTGGTAGCGCGCATGGTTCGGGACCATGAGGTCGCCGGTTCAAGCCCGGCCAGCCCGACTGTAAGTGCTTATTTTATAATGACTTATAAACGAAGCGAAATTCCTTCATCTTCTAAACGGTGTACCGCTGACTGAATTTTGATGCACCATGCGAGATCTGTTGGTATTTCGTATGAGTTTTCGTGTCTACAAGGTATTCCGTCCTACTTTTGCTGGGGAAAAACGCTGGGCCTACTACTGGATAGAGGCCGGCAAGCGCCATCTGACCATGGTCCATCCGGAGACCCGAGAGCGGTTTCGTAGTCGGCGCGACATCGAGACCTCGCTGCAGCGCCTTCGAAGCGACAACGTTTCGAGAACGAACGTTGCTTTCGGCGAGCTCTGGGAGTTCCTCTTCCGTCGCGGATCGCCGTCGGAGGTCCTTTGTCACAAGCAGCGTGACGGCCGCGAGCTGTCGGATGCCACGATCACGCAACATCACCAACATTGGACCGAGCACATCAAGCCGGAATGGGGGAAGCGCTCTTTGTCGGAGGCGACATCCAAAACGTTGGATGCGTGGCTCTGGGGGCTTGATCTCTCGAACTCGAATCGGCGCTCCGTGGCGATAACTATGACCGTTATTCTCAAAGAGGCACGGCGCCGCGGCATCATCGACGGCCTACCCACGATGTCGCTGCCAGCGAAGACGCGGGGCGGCAGGCGCGCGGTGCTACTCCTCGAAGAGGTCGGTCGCCTATTTCCGGCCCCTCCGGTGGAGCTGGAGCGAATCTGGCCTGCGGATGAGGGCGACGACGGGGGCTACAGCTATTTGGCGGCGGCTGCGTGCTCGGCGCTCATGTTCTACGGAGGGTTGCGCCCTCAGGAGGCGCGCGCGCTTCACCGCGATCAGGTCGCACTCGATCTCAACGCAGTCGCGATCACGCGCTCGATGGACGCCGCCAACACGGTACTGGCCTACGCGAAGAAGGGAGATGCGCGCGATCCTCGCCACCGCCTGGCGCTGCTTCCGGATCGGGCGTGCTCGATTCTCGCGGCATGGCTCGATCACGCGCCAGCAGACGGACCCGTCTTCGTCGCGCCACGACAGGGCATCATCCGCCGCGAGCTTCTCGCAGCCCGTCTGCTGGCGGCGGCCGCAGCCGCTGGCATCCCGACGAAGGGGCGTCGGCTCTCGCCTTACAGCGGCCGCTACACCTACCAAACTGTCGTTAAGCCCTTCCTCGATCGGTCAGCGCTCACTCTGCTCATGGGTCACACGCAGGATTCAATGACCGACCACTACGACGTCCCACACCTATTCGAGCGGGCCCGCCAGATGCGCCCCATCGTGAAACAATTGAACGAGGCGTTAGGCTGACGGCGGCTCGTTTTTCGCCGATAGCTCCGAGGATTTTGTCGAGATACCCCAAAAGGCCAAGAAGTGACTGATGCACAGATGAACGGGATTCGTCTTGAACGAGATCCCTTCTACGGCGACTGGAGTTACACCATTCACCTCAAGAATTGACGCGGTTCAACACGATCAGTTATTCCCTGACAGAACCTTAGCTGCACTACACATTGGCTACCTTCTTTCCGATGCCCATCGCGATCCGTGAGACAAGGAGTCTCACAATCATGCCGAACGGAAATCCGCGGTGAAGCGGAAGGCCATCGTCTGGCAATTGTCCGGGCGGTATGAAACGCGTCTGCACCCTCATGCGGGCCAGCGGAACCGGTACATCGAATCGTTGCTGATAGAAGGAAACCCAGTGGCCCGGCTCGAAGTCGAGAAAAAACGGTGAATTGCAGCACGAGGCGACGACTCGCCTTGTGTTGGTTTCGCCTTCGATCCTCTGGTCGAAGAGTAGCTCCCGCCCTTGCAGCAATGTCACCCGGTCCTTGCGGTAAAGAACATAGGGTGACCCGCCGAACGAATCGAGTATCTTCGGGGCGCCGGAAAGGCTCTCAATTTGGGCCGAGCCGCGTTGACAATCGTCACAGTGGCAGATGCTCACGAGGATAGGAGAGCCAGTCAACTCGATCTTGACTCTGTGACACCTGCAGGACACTATTCTCGTGGGAGAAGATTTCATCGTGACTTCCTCACTTCCCCATTTACCGTGTCGCCAATCGTCCTGCCGATCGAGTTCATGACCAACTTCCTCAACGGCAGCAGGTGTGTTCCGTCACCAAGAGGCAGGCAAGTAGCATCGAACTCGCAATTCCCGATCTTCGCCGACACTTTCACAGCCTTGCGTGTACCCAAAAAGTCAGTGGACATAGGCCACGGGACGTAGGTCCAACCGCCCTTCCCACCATCCTTCGTTATCACGCCGGAGAATGACGCGTTATCCATTGAGCTCTCCCTCTGACCGAAGCCGGGAAACATGCCCCTTCTTCGCACGGTCCTAATCGAACACAGACATCCACCGAACCGAACGCGCCGATAGACTGTACCGTCCAGTCTAAATGGTTGAAATAAACTATACAGTCCAGTACTTTGTTGTCAAGTGTACTTGAGGGACTCTAAGTTCCAAATGGAGGACTGATCAAATGAGTTCAAAAAGGGACACATATCGCGCCACCAGCAAACACACAGCAATCTTGAACGCAGCGACCGAAGTATTTCTGAAGAGCGGCTATCTTGGCGCAAACATGGATGACATCGCCAAGTCTTCCGGAGTGTCGAAACAGACGGTTTATGCTCATTTCCAGAGCAAAAAGGACCTTTTTGTTGAAGTCGTAGGTAGGATAACGGACGACGCGAGCAGCATGGTTCACGACTCTGCGCAGGCATCCGATCGGGATGACGATATCGCAGAATACCTTCTCTCCTATGCGATTCGCCAGCTTACGGTAGTGCTTACACCTCGAATCATGCAGTTACGTCGTCTGGTCATAGGAGAAGTCGGCCGTTTCCCGGAGCTCGCTAAGGTCTTGTACGAGCGAGGCCCCCAGCGCACAATGAAAGCGCTCGCGGGGGTATTTGAGCGCTTCTCTAAAAAGGGACGGTTGAACGTCGGGAATTCGATAGTCGCAGCCTCCGCCTTCAACTGGCTGGTCATGGCAGATCCATTGAATCGCGCGATGCTGTTGGGCGACAATGCAATCCCGGACGCCGATGAATTGCGTCGGCATGCCGCAGAGGGAGTTCGGATATTCCTCGCAGCCTATGGGAGGTCATAGGTTGAGACCCAAATGGCCGTTTTTGAATCCAAGGGTCCGTTTTTCGCTTCAAAATCAGCTATTTTAACAGCCGGTCAATCACTCCTTTTGTGGCCGAATCGCAGATTGTAAGGCAAGTTCCTCATGCCCGGCTGACCGGGCGCCCGGAGAGGATGAAAATGGGACCGGGAAGCGATGGCGGGCCGGTTGGCCGGACAGGAGGCCCCTGCTCCGCCTATTTTCGTAGCAGATAAAGGTTGTACGCACAATTCTCCCTAAGTCCACACTCCACAAACACATAGCTGTACGTCTTCTGAAAACCTGATGCGCACACAACACAGCAAAAACTTATAGAACAAGCACTTGATTGCGCGCACAATCTCAGATCCGGGCGTTCACCACCAAATGATCCCGTCCAGGAACGTATCCACTCGTTGAACGGCAGGTCCATCCGCACCCGCACCTGATCCGCCAGCCAGAATGAGCTCGTCGCGGCTCGCCAGCACTCCGCTCCCACTTTGAGCTCCTCGGCGTACGGGGTGATCACCTCGTACCAGTGCTTTGCCTCCGCCGCCGGCAACGCACCCGACTGCTCGTAGTTCCGGACGTTACGATAGAGCATGCGCAACCGCTCGATGCACGGACCATTACCCTCCGGAAGTGGGGGCTTAACGTAGGCCTGGCGGAGGTGCCCGCCGCGCGGATGAACGTTCATGAGGGCACCTCTCGAACGGTTCTGAATAAGGCTCGCGAAGACCATCGCAGTCCATACAAAGGCTGTCTGTGCGCATATCGGCGAAAGAATATTCCAACAGGAACTTCAGTATGGCAGATTTCCACTGACCACTTGCTGACCGTCTTGTTCCTACGCGGACAACAGTTCTTTGTTTGTCTTATTGTAAGAAGTCAGCCAAACGACCGTTTTTTATTGCTCCAAGAGGCTTCATATCGGTTCGGGACCATGAGGTCGCCGGTTCAAGCCCGGCCAGCCCGACAGTAACTTATTTGCCTAGAATAACTTGCAACGTGAACAATTTCTCCGGATTGGTACATATTCAGTGAGGCCGTACGCCGGTCGGGGAGAATCGCCGGCTGGGTCCGGGCACGCTACCGAAGCGAAGACGCGCCCCCCGCGGGTAGGGTCGCGAAAGACCACACGATACTCGACCCGAGAAACGCGAGCTGCGGAAGCGGTCAGCCATTGGCAGTCGGCACATCGGCTTTGCGCTGGACCGGTACGAGTGCTCTGTAAGCGGGATAATACGTACGTGGTGGTAGCTGTGCGCACTCGGCGCTTGATTTCGTCGGCGGTCTCGGTCCAGACGAAGCGTCTGCCAGTCTCGTTCCCGTGATGCATGGAGTCCACGATCGCGACGGTTCACGAGAAATAACCGAAGAGGTCGGCGGTGCCGCCCGCCTGGCGATGAGCGCTGCGACGTCTTCGACCTTACGCTCCACTGCGTAGGGAGGCTGTCCCCACTGTCGCCCCGCCAGGCCGGTCTAGGCGCAGACCGAGAGGCGGCTCGCTCGGTGAGGAACGAGCGGAGCCGCCGTCGTTCGATCGCTCAGGACGCCGCCAACGAGAACGACCGTCGGCCGTTGCCCGACCGCTCATAGGCGATCGGCGTGCCGTCCCTTGCGATGACTTTTTTGATCATCTTTCGACTCCCCCCCCTGCCCAGGGCGAAAGATCACCCCGCCCCGATCACGAGCGGCTCCCCGGCTGGTCGTAGGCCCGCTTCAGCTCCGCGATCTCGATCTTCTTCATCGTGAGCACGGCTTTCATGACTCGTCCCGCTCTCTCGGTATCCGTATCCGTCAGCATCTCCTCGATCAGCGCGCTCGGGACGATCTGCCACGAGACTCCGAACCGATCCTTGAGCCAGCCGCACTGCTGCGCGTTTGGATCGCCTCCCTCGGAAAGCTTCGACCAGAAGTAGTCGACTTCCTTTTGGTCTGCGCATTGGACCACGAACGAGATCGACTCGTTGAACTTGAAGATCGGGCCGCCGTTGAGGGCGGTGAAGCGCTGCCCCTCGAGCTCGAACGCCACGGTCATGACGCTTGCCGGCTTTCCGCCGTGGACCTCCTGACCTGCCTCGTTGTAGCGGACGACGTTGACGATCCTCGAGTTCTTGAAGATCGCGGTGTAGAAGCGTGCCGCCTCCTCCGCCTCGTTA
This sequence comes from Spirochaetia bacterium, assembly GCA_030041455.1. GTDB lineage: Bacteria > Spirochaetota > Spirochaetia > DAHUYW01 > DAHUYW01 > DAHUYW01. Next base: position 1,038 of record JASHNV010000048.1, on the reverse strand, counting down.
TCGAACCACAAGAATGGGATGATCTTGTGCAGTCGAGCGCTGTTGTCTGCCATCTCTTACCTCTCCTTTCCTGAGCCTTTCGCCGGCCCCGTGAGCGCGGCGACCGCCTCGACAAGTCGATCGAGCTGCTCGTTCCAGCCCTGCTCCATTCCGGCAAGCGGTCCCTCGGCCTCCGGGGTCGCCTTCACGACGACGATATCCACGGTCATCTTCGTACGTCCGCCCGCGTTCTCCAAGGTAACGACGTTGCGGGTCTCGAGGACGGGGTCGGCGTCGAGCGCGAGGAGGGCGCAAGCAGTAAAGACGAGCCGCTCGGGCTCGACGACCTCGTGAAAGACCCCGGTCATAGGGAAAATCGTGCCGTCCGGTCCGCGCATGTGGATGCGGATTGCGCCGCCTGGACGCGCGTCGACCTCGCAGACCGGGGCGTCGAACATCCGCGGGCCCCACCACCTCGCGACGAGCGCGCCGTCCGTCCACGCCCGCCACACGAGCGTGCGCGGAGCCTCGAACATGCGAATCAGATGAAGCTCGCGCGCGGCGGATCCGCTTCCCCGGCGGTCGCCCCGTTTCTCGTCCTGAGCCATGCTAGACCTCCCGTCCGCTGATTTGGTAATGAAGGATGACCACCCCGCTTCGCAGCGCCGTCGCCTGCGTGAGTCGGAGGCCGATTCTTGCCGTGATGTCGGTGAATTGCGGCCGCCCTCTCCCGAGGATGACCGGGTTCACGATCATTCGGTATTCGTCGATCAACCCGGCGCGAAGCAGGGAGGAGACGAGCACGGCGCTCCCGAGGATCACGAGGTCCTTGCCGGGCTCCCTTCTCAGCCTCGCGACCTCCTCCGCCGCCTCGCCCCTGACCAGCCTCGCGTTGGCCCAGTCGGCGCGCTCGAGGGTACGGGAGAAGACGATCTTCGGGAGGCCGTTCATCGTGTCGGCGATCTCGTCGCTCGGCGCGGTCGGCCAGTAGCTCGCCATGTGCAGGTAGGTGCGGCGGCCGAAGAGGAGCCCGGCGGCGGATCGCAAAAGGCGTTTGGC
>JASHNV010000047.1 GCA_030041455.1 Spirochaetia bacterium | reverse complement strand
GCGCGTCATTCCCGACGGGGCGGGCCCCCTGAACGAGGAGGGCCTCGCGTTCTACGACCGCCTCGTGGACACGATGCTCGGCCTCGGCATCGAGCCGTACGCCACGCTGTTTCACTGGGACCTGCCCCAGGCGCTCCAGGAGTCCGGCGGTTTCGCCGATCGCGCGACCGTCGCCCACTACCTTCGCTACGTCGACACGGTCACCCGACGGCTCGGCGACCGCGTCCGGAACTGGATAACGCACAACGAGCCGTGGGTGTTCTCGTTCGTCGGCCACCTGTACGGCGCGCACGCTCCGGGGAAGCGCGATCTCGCGACCGCGCTTTCGGTCGCGCACAACCTCCTCGTCTCGCACGGCCTCGCGGTGCCGATCATCCGAAAAAACGGGGGATCCGGCACGAAGGTGGGGATCGTCCACAACCTCGAATGGGTGGAGCCCGCCTCGCCGCGCGAGGAGGACGTCGCGGCGGCGAGGCGCCACGACGGCGCGTTCAACCGCTGGTTTCTCGACCCGATCTTCAAGGGCTCCTACCCGGAGGACATGCTCGCCTGGTACGGAAGCGCGGTCCCAGAGATCGCGGCCGACGACTTCGGCGCGACGCGCGCGCCGATCGACTTTCTCGGCGTCAACTACTACACGAGGCGCATCATCGCTCACGACGAGCGGGGCGATTTTCTGCGGGTCCGCAGGGTGCGCTACCCCTTCGTGGCGCGCGCCGACTTCGAGGAGTGGGAGGTGGCGCCCGAGGGGCTGTACCGGACGCTCATGCGCGTTCATCGCGAATACGGAGAGCCCGCGATGATCGTGACCGAGAACGGCACTCCGCTCGACGACGAGCCGGCCGGGGACGGCCTCGTCCACGACGCGGCGCGAAGCGAGTATCTCCAGCGCCACATGGCGGCGGGGTGGCAGGCGATCGAGGAGGGCGTGAAGCTGCGCGGCTACTTCGTGTGGTCCTTCTTGGACAACTTCGAGTGGGCCTTCGGTCTCACGAAGCGCTTCGGTCTCGTGTACGTCGACTATCGGAGCCAGCGGCGGATCGTGAAGGACAGCGGCCGATGGTACGCGAACGCGGTCCGCGAGAACGGCTTCCGCGTTCGCTGAGGCCAGACGCGCTCGAAGGCCGGATCGAGATCCGGGGGTCGCTTCGTGTTCGGAAGCCGAACGCGCGGGGACGTTCGGCGAGAGCGGCGTGTCGCCGGAGGTATCGCGAGCTCCGATCTCCATGCCGCGCGGAGGTCTTTTCCGGGTCCCGGCTCCCCGCCTCGCGGGGTACACGCTTTCCGCGCGTGGTGAGAATCATGACGGGCCAAAGAATCGGTCGGATTCTTCGAGCGGAAGGCGATTGATTCCGAACGGGCTTCGGCGCGCTCCACCGTGCGGCCACGCATCCAGGAGACAGAGGACCCATCGGTGCGCGGGAAGCAAGGCGGCATGAGGTGGTCGGAGACGGGTGCCGACGGTATGGTCGAGCTCCGTTCCGCAATCGAACGCGGTCGGTTCCCTCACCGACCTCCTCGGATGCCCTCGGGAGCGTCGCGTGATTCCGCCTGCTTCCTGACATCGCTCCCGGCGTGACAGCGGGCTCGGTTCGGCGGTAAGATCGGCGCTATGGGGTTGAAGCTCCCCTTTCACAGCACGCTCAACAGCCGGTTATGGCTCGCGTTCGTCTTCATCGTTGCGCTTCCCGTCGGGGTCGTGGCGGGCTACCTCGCGCTCGCAAGCGAGCGGGCGCTCATGGGCGACGCCGCAAGCCAGTCCCGCGAGGAGATCGCCCAGATCGCCGCCGCCCTCGACGAGCAGGCGAGAGAGCTCTCGCTGTGGGCGGCCGCGATCTCCTCCGACGGGCAGATCCTCGAGGCCGCCTCCGCGTTCGCCTCGGGCGGTAGCGCCGCGGCGCGGGCGCTCGCCGCCGAGGCGCTCGATCGCTCCATGGACAGCTTCTTCGACTACACCGACATGATCGGCTGCGTACAGATCTTCTTTCCGCGCCATTCGCCCTACCTGTACCGCAACAGCCCCATGCTCTTCGAGCTGCCGGTCGATCGGCGGGGGTGGTACGCCGAGACGCTTCGCGGCCGCAGGCGCACGCGCTACCTTCCCGATCTCCGGAGCTATTCCCTCGGCCGCGACGCGCGCCCGCTTCTCTCGGTCGCGGTCGCTCCGGCCCCGATCCCGGGGCGGGAGCGGATCGACGCCTTGCTCGTCTCGTTTCGCATGTCGGCCTTCGACGCGTTCTCAGACGGGCCCGCGGATCAGCGCGAGCTCGTGCTCCTCGACGCCGCGGGGAGCCCGCTTCTCTCGACGGCCGACGGAGTTCTCGCCCTCGGCGAAAGACCCTCCGCGCGGACGGCGCTCCTCCTCAAGGCCCTCGCGCGTCGAGGTGCGCCCCGGAGGAGCACGTTCGAAGTCGGGATCCGCGGCAGTCCCTACCTCATTTCGGTCGCGCAGGTCCCTTCGCCGGGCTGGCGCCTCGTGAGCGCGGTTCCCTTCGGCGAGATCGCGCGGAGCGTGGACGCCTTCTCCCGCACCGCCCGTTACGCGCTCTTGGGGCTCCTCGCGCTCTTCGTGCTCTACACCCAGGTCACCTTTCACGAGGTCATCCGGCCGCTCCGCCAGGTGGTCGGGCGCATGCGCGAGGTGGAGGCCGGCAACTTCCGGGTGGCCGTCGACTTCGCGGGACCCGAGGAGATCGAGCGGCTCGGCCAAGCCTTCAATTCGATGGTCCGGGAGGTCGACCGCTTGACGGCCGAGAAGGAGGCGAACGAGCGGGAGCGGGCCCGCCTCGAGATCGAGGCGCTCCGCCTCCAGATCAACCCTCACTTTCTCTCGAACACCCTCAACTCGATCCGCTTGATGGCCGCCATGACGAAGAACGAGAACATCGAGGCGATGACCTCGGCGCTCATGAAGGTGGTCACCGACTCGTTCGGCCGCGAAGGCTCCCTCAACCGCGTGGCCAACGAGGTCGAGATGCTCCGCGGCTACGTGCTCATCATGAAGGTGCGCTACGGCGAGAGCTTCACGGTCGACTACCGGATCGATCGGGCCGCCGAGCGGCTGCTCATGCTCAGGATGCTTCTCCAGCCGATCGTCGAGAACAGCATCCTCCACGGCTTCCAGGATCTCGATCGCAAGGGGATGATCGAGGTGCGGGCGCGGGTCGTCGGGGAAAGCCTCCAGATCGCGATCGAGGACAACGGCGTCGGCATGAGCCCGGAGGCGGCGCGGAAGGCGCTCGAAGAGGACGCGCCGGATCCGCTCGGCCTGAGCAGGGTCGGCCTCGCGAACGTGGAGCGGCGGATCAAGCTCGTCCACGGGCCGGCCTACGGCCTGTCGATCGAGAGCGGCGGCGGCACGACCGTCCTCATGCGGCTCCCGATCATCCCCGCCGAGCGCTGAGCCGCCGCGCTTGAGGCCGGAAAGCCGCCTCGAGCGCGCCTTTCGGAGGCCTCGCGTTGACGATTCGCGGGCAAACCGCTAAGATCCCCTCCATGGCGAGCAAGATCCTCATCACCTCGGCGCTTCCCTATGTCAACAACATTCCCCATCTCGGCAACCTGATCCAGGTCCTCTCCGCCGACGTGTTCGCCCGCTACTGCCGCCAGCGCGGACACGAGACCCTCTACGTCTGCGGAACCGACGAGTACGGAACGGCGACCGAGACGCGGGCGCTCGAGGAGGGGGTGAGCCCGCGGGAGCTTTGCGACCGCTACCACCGGGTCCACGCGGAGATCTACCGCTGGTTCAACATCGCCTTCGACAAGTTCGGCCGCACCTCCACTCCCGAGCACACCGTCATCACCCAGGAGATCTTCCTGAAGCTCGACGCGGCGGGATACGTCAAGGAGAAGACGACCTCGCAGCTTTTCTGCGAAAAGGACCAGCGCTTCCTCGCGGATCGGTTCGTCCGCGGCACCTGCCCGAACTGCGGATACGGCGAGGCGCGCGGCGACCAGTGCGAGAACTGCGGCAAGCTCCTCGACCCCACCCAGCTCGTCGACCCGCGCTGCAGCGTCTGCGGGACCGCGCCGGTGGCCCGCGAGACGAGCCATCTCTACATCGATCTGCCGGGGATCCTCCCGAAGCTCGAGGCCTGGATGGAGACCGCCTCGAAGGAGGGATTCTGGGCGCACAACGCGGTGCAGATGACGAAGAGCTGGATCCGCGACGGCCTTCACGAGCGGGCGATCACGCGGGACCTCAAGTGGGGGATCCCCGTGCCGAAGGACGGCTACCGGGACAAGGTCTTCTACGTCTGGTTCGACGCGCCGATCGGTTACATCTCGATCACCGCCACGCTCACCGAGCGGTGGCGCGAGTGGTGGATGGATCCGACCGGCGTGAAGCTCTACCAGTTCATCGGGAAGGACAATATTCCGTTCCACACGGTCATCTTCCCGTCCTCGCTGCTCGGCACCGGGGAGCGATGGACGATGCTCCACCACATGTCCTCAAGCGAGTACCTCAACTACGAGGGGGGCCAGTTCTCCAAGAGCCGCGGCATCGGGGTCTTCGGCAACGACGCCGTCGAGTCGGGCATCCCCGCCGACGTGTGGCGCTTCTCGATCTTCTACAACCGCCCGGAAAAGTCGGACGCGTTGTTCAGCTGGACGAGCTTTCAGGAGCAGCTGAACAGCGAGCTCATCGGAAACCTGGCGAACCTCGTGAACCGGACCCTGACGTTCGTCCACCGTTCGCTCGGCGGACGGGTGCCCTCCCAGGGAACGGCGGGAGCCTTTCACGACGAGGTGGTGAGGCGCGAGCAGGCGATCGGAGGGCTCCTCGAGCGGGCGGAGCTCCGCGACGCGTTCCACGAGATCTTCGCCCTCTCGTCGCTCGGAAACAAGACCTTCCAGGACGGCGAGCCGTGGCGGACGATCAAGAGCGATCCTCAGGCCGCCGAGGCGCTCCTTCGCGATCTGACCTACCTCGTGCGCGACCTCGCGATTCTCGTACGCCCCTTCCTCCCCCACACGGCGAGCCGCATCGCCGCCTTCCTCGGCTTCCAGGAGCTCTCGGACGGGGACGGCCGGTCGGAGGCCCGCGGGAGCTGGCGGCTCCTCGGTCAGTGGGAGGGGCTCGCCGCGGTCTCGCAGCCTGAGATCCTGTTCAAGCGCCTCGACGACGAGGAGGTCGGCCGCTTCCGGGAGCGCTTCGCCGGGAGCCAAAAGGAGCGGGAGGAGCGCGAGCGGGCGCGCGGCGGGAGTCTTTCCGCCCTGTTCGCCGAGAAGATCGATCTGCGCGTGGCGAAGATCACGAAGATCGAGCGCCATCCGAGCGCCGAGCGGCTCTACGTCGAGACGATCGACGTCGGCGGCGAGACGCGCACGATCGTCTCGGGGCTCGTACCCTACTACAAGGAAGAGGAGCTCCTCGGTCGGAATGTCCTCCTCGCCTACAACCTGAAGCCCGCGCGGCTGCGCGGAATCGAGAGCCAGGGGATGCTCCTCGCCGCGGAGGACTCGGGCGTCGTCGACGTCCTTTTCACCGACGAGGCGCGGCCCGGCGAGCGCGTTCACATCGAGGGCTCCTCCTCGGCTCCGAGCGCGCCGGCCGAGGTCACGATCGACGACTTTTTCGCGATCCCCCTGCGCGTGGAGGAGCGCCTCCTGAAGGTCGGCGACTCCGTCCTCGCGGTCGGCGGCCGGCCGGTGCGCTCGACGCGGGTCGTCAACGGCAAGGTGGGCTGACTCGGCAGTCCGGACTCTATGAGCCTATCCAACCCGCCTAGCTTCCTAGAGCCTGAGTCGCTTGACGCGATCGAGGGGCACGACGTGCTCCTGCAGACCGGTTTCTGGGGAAGGTTCAAAGGGAGCTTCGGCTGGAAGCCGAGCGCCTTCCTCATCGACGGCCGGCTGCCGCTCCTAGCCCTGACGCGGAAGCTCGGGGCCGGCTTTTCGCTCTGCTACGTTCCGCACGGGCCCCTGTCGGCCTCGACCCACAACTGGAGCGAATACTACCTCGCGGAGATCACGCGGCGCCTGGTCGCCTACCTCCCGGCGGGGTGCGTCTTCATCCGCTACGACCTTCCGTGGGGAAGGAGCGCGGCGGAGGAACGGCCCCTCAAGCCGCCCTTCCGCAGGGCGCCGATGAACATCCAGCCCGCGAGCACTGTCGTGCTCGACCTCCGTCCGTCCGAGGGCTCGATCCTCGCCGGCATGAAGGCGAAGACCCGATACAACATCCGCCTCGCCGAGAAGCGCGGCGTCGTCGTCACGGTCGGCGCGCTCCGCGACGTCGAAGAGTGGTACGCGCTCTACCGGGAGACCGCCGAGCGCGACCGGATCGCGATCCATTCGCTCGCGTACTATAAGCGCCTCGTCGAGCTCTCGATCGAGCCGCCCCGCGCGGCGGCCGCTCCGCCGTGGTGGGAGACGAACGCGTCGAGGTCCGCTCCCGTCGCCCGGCCGCGCATCGAGCTCCTGCTCGCCCGCGCGGGAGAGGCGCGAGGCGGGAGGGAAGCCGGGGACGAAGGGGCCGGCTCCGAGACGTCCGCGAAGCCCGGCACGCTCCTCGCCGGGATCTTCGTGGCGATTTGCGGGAAGAGGGCGACCTATCTCTTCGGCGCCTCGTCGAACGCCCATCGAAACCTCATGGCGAGCTACCTTGTCCAGCTTGAGGCCATCCGTCTCGCGCGGCGCGCGGGCTGCGAGCTCTACGACCTCTTCGGGATCCCCTTCCGCGACGATCCCCAGGATCCGATGTACGGGCTCTACCGATTCAAGACCGGCTTCGGAGGAACGATCCTCCATCGGCCGGGCTCGTGGGATTTCCCCCTCCGGAGGCGCGCCTACGCGCTCTACCGCCTCGCCGAGGGCTATCGCCGCTGGTACTACAAACGATTCAAGAAGCGGCGCTCGAGCCCGGAGGCGTGAGGTCCCTCGCGATTTTTTGCCTCTCGCGCGAGCCGATGCGGCCGATAAGGGAAACGAAGGGGTCCGGAATGGCGTTTCCTAAGCTCTACGCGAGACATCGGCGCACGGGGAAGATCGTCGAGGTCGCTTCGCTCACCGACACCGTGAAGACGGTCAAGGGCTGCGAGGTCCTCGACACGCTCGTCGCGCCCACCGACGGCGGCCCGCTCCTCTCCCTCGCGGACGACGCCGACCTCCTCTCCCTGGAACGCCCGCCTCGAGAATAAGCCGCCTTCCTCTCGCTCCCGGAAGCTCTCCTCGTGCGCGCGGAATCGAAAGGCGGGCGAGAGGCGCTCAGGCATCCCTCCTGACGCGGTTCTGCCTTCGGCGGGTCGAGCGACGCGCCTTCCTCCGAAGCGGCCGCTTTCGCTCGGGGATTCCCGTTCGGCCGAGATTCTCCGCGGCCCCTCTTAGCCTCGCACCGCGATGTCGACGCTCGGTCTGAGCTCGGCCGCCGCCGCCAAGGCCTCGTGGATCGGGTGCTTGTGGAAGGCATCAAGCAGTTTCGCGTCGACCGGCCGCTTTTCGTCCACCGCCGGGAAGGCGAGCTGGCTCAGGATGTAGTCGAAGCGCGGGGCCCACTTGCGGGAGCCGAGCCTCGCGGTCGTCGAGCAGTTGTCGACCATGTAGGCGACGCCCTTGTAGTGCATGTAGGGATTGAGGGAGTCGACCGCCTCGATGACCGACTCGTTCGCGATCTCCGAGAAGGCGTGGCCGCGCTCGCTTAAAATGTCGATTTGCGCCATCATGCAGGCGAGGTAGACCCCGGCGGTGAAGGGATTGAGCGGGATCTTTTCCTCCACGCGCGCCGCGCGCACCTTGATGCCGGTCTTCCACATGGGCGTGTCGTCGATGGTGCCCATGGGGAAGCGGGCGAAGCGCTCGCCCGCCATCACGACGGAGCGGATCTCGTTTCCGCTCGCGACCTCGTCGTAAATCTCGGCGAGTATCTCGAGGCACGGACGGTAGCTGGCCGAGTAGGCCTGCTCGAAGGTCTTCTTTCCGGCCGGGTCCAGCGACTCGTAGACCGCGCGCAGGCCTTTCCTCGAGATCATCCTCGAAATCGGGCCGGTGATCGACTCGACCGACTCGTTGAAGGCCGCCTCGCCCTTCATGCCGCCGTCGACGTAGCGGCGGTAGAGAGCCTCGACGATCCCGTGGACCGCCCCGAGGAGGATGCCGCGCTCGCCGAAGATGTCGGAGCGGTACTCCATTTCCAGGCTCGTCATGAAGGTGAACGGCGAACCGATCGCGACCGACCAGCCGAGCGCGTAGTCGGTCGCCGAGCCGGTCGCGTCCTGCTCGACGGCGAAGCTCGAGTTGATGCCCGCGCCGTTCACGGTCTTGCCCTGCTCGTAGAGGCGGCGGACCGACGGTCCCATCCCCTTGGGGCAGACGCCGATGACGTTGATGTCGGAGCGGAACTTCTCCCCGATCGTCGAGAGGTAGCCGACGAGGAAGCCGTGCGAGAAGCCGAGGGTGGATCGGGGCTTCATCGCCGCGAAGACCTCCTTGTAGACCTTCGCCTGCGCGGCGTCGGCGATGAGGAGGATCACGAGGTCCGACTCCGAGACCACCTTGATCATCTCGCCGAGGGTGCCGCGCGACTCGGCGAATCCGGCCTTCTCGGCCGCGGCCCACGACCCGGAGCCCTTGCGGAGGCCCACCTTGACCCGGATGCCGGTCCCTTCGAGGGAGTCGCGCAGGTTCTGCGACTGCGCCGGGCCCTGCGAGCCCCAGCCGATTACCCCGATCTGCTTGATCCCCTTGAAGGCGGTGGGCAGGAGCGGAAAGAGATCCCGCCCGCCGCGCACGATATACTCGTCGGCGGGCCCCATCTTGACCTTCTCCTTCTTGAAGACGTTCGTCGTGAAATCAAACTTCATGCTGGTCCTCCTCGCCTCAGGCGCCCGGAAAGCTTACCTCTCGCCCGTCACGGCCAACTATACCACGCGCCAACCGTTGCAGAAAGTGCATTGTTTCGTATACAGTAGTGCATCGAACGCATCACGGCCGTGATCGGGAGCGCCGCATGGACACCTTCTCGCTTGAGAACTTCACCCACCTCGCGGCGACGCTGAGCTTCAGCCGCACGAGCCGCGAGCGGAACATCAGCCCCTCGGCGCTGAGCCGCCAGATCAAGCGCCTCGAGGAGGAGGTCGGCGCGACGCTCTTCGTGCGCGACAACCGGAGCGTCCGGCTGAGCCCGGCGGGAGCGCAGCTGCGGGAGTACGCCTCCGAGATGATCGGGAGGCTCGACGCCCTCTGCGCCTCCTTCGAGGCCCCCCGGGGGGTGCTCCGCGGCGAGATCGCGCTCTACTGCTCGGTCACCGCCTGCTACAGCGTGCTTCCGGACATCATCGCGCGCCTTCGCGCCGCCCACCCCGCGATCCACCTGAAGCTCCAGACCGGCGACGAGGCGCTCGCCGTCCAGCGCGTCCAAGAGGGAGCCGCCGACGTCGCGGTCGCGGCGCTGCCCGACGCCCTGCCGCGCGCGCTCGCGTTCAAGACCGTGACCCGCACTCCGCTCGTCTTCGTCGCGCCCGACGTCCCGTGCGCCGTCGCCGAGCTCGTCGCCCGCCGCCAGATCCCGTGGAGCGAGGTCCCCATGATCCTCTCCGAGCAGGGGCTCACCCGCAAGCGGGTCGACGCCTGGTTCCGCGCCCAGGGCGCCTCGCCCTCGATCTACGCGCGAGTCTCGGGGAACGAGGCGATCCTCGCGATGGTGGGACTGGGTCTCGGGGTCGGGGTGGTGCCGGAGCTCGTCTTCGAGAAGAGCCCGCCGCAGTCGGTGCGGACCCTCCCGGTCAGACCGGAGCTCACCGCCTACACCGTCGGGCTGTGCGCGCGAAAAAACAGGCTCGCCTCGGCGCACATTCGAGCGCTCTGGGAGTCTACGGGATGAAGCTCGCCTCCTTCCGGCCGCTAGAGGGCGGGAAGGCTAGTTGATCCGTTTTTTCAGGAGGCGGTCGACGAGAATGAACGAGAGGGCGGCCCGCTCGTTGCGGGAGAAATCGCGCTCGATCTGCTCGATGAGCTTGTTGACCTTCTCGCTCGTCTCCGGGCTCGTCCGCACCATCTCGAAGGCCCGCTTCAGCTGCGCTTCGTTGATGCAGTAGACCGACTCCCCTCCGGTGAGGTCAACCTCTTTGAGGCTCATTCCACCGACATGCTGTGGCCGCAGCCGCAGGTGTGGACCGCGTTGGGATTCAAGAAGCGGAAGCCGACCTCGATGAGATCGTCGGAAAAGTCGACCACGAGCCCTTTCAGGTAGCGGAGGCTGTTCTTGTCCGTGACCGCCTTGATCGCGTCGTCCTCGTAGAGCACCGCGTCGAAGGGCGTCACGACCGTGTCGGTGTCGAGCTGGTAGCTCAGGCCCGAGCAGCCGCCGGGCACGAGGGAAATGCGCAGGAACTCTTCCTTGCTGACCTCCAGCCGAATGAGCTCGTTGCGCGCGCTCTCGGAGATGGAGATGAGATTGTTCGTCGTCGATTCAACTTCAGTGCTCATGGTGACCGTGCCTCCAGAACGGGCGACTCGTCCGTCGAGACCGCCCCATTGGTTCCTTAATACCTACTACCATCGGCGGAAAAAGTCAATCGTTCAATTGTAGTCTCGTAGCCGTCCAAAGGACGTACACCCGCTCAAATCGAGTCCACCGGTTGAGACGGCGGTCGGACCGGGCGGCCGGATCCTCTGCCCGAGGCTACTCCCCAGGTTCGAACCGGCGGCATCATCCTGGGTTTAAGGGTAAGTCCTTTCCACGAAAAGAGTCGCGATCCGGATCCTGAGGATAAGGCGGGCATTCGGTCTTGCCGTAGATCCCCCGGCGGTACCGGAGAAAGCTCGGAGGAGGTCTTCAGCCGTCCCGGCGATCCGGCGCGGCAGGTCGGGCCATTCTCGATCATCGGGCTTGAGCGTGGATGTTCCCGATCAGCCCTCGAAGCCTTCAATGGCGCCGGCGGAGAGGTCCGCGGTTGACCTGAAAGAGGGGCGGAGCATACCCTCCGCGCGGATCGCGCAGGCATGGCTTCGTTCCACTCAAAATCCGAGCCTGTGTTTCTCGCGTTGGACCTCATCGCACCACGGTCCGACGTTCCACGCGCCGTAGACGCCGAGCCCCGCGGGGCCTTCCGAACCTCCGTAGACCGGGACGTGGATGAACGAAAGGCCCTCATAGGGATATGCCTTCTCCAACGCGGTCTCGAGGTCCGCACGCGTGTAGCCCCCGAATAGACCGTTGATTCCGCGGACGGAGCGCGCGAGCGCAACGTAGTCGACTTCCACCGAGTCGTCCGTGCGAAACTCGTGTCCATATTGTGCAAGCTGAAGCGACGAGATTGCGGCCATCCGCCGGTTGTCGAAGAGAACAACCATGCCCCGCAGCTTGTGCTCCACCGCGTCAATGAGGACTTGGGGACTCATCATGAAACTGCCGTCGCCCGAGAAGGCGATCGAGTACTCCGGCGAATCGGCGAACGCCGACGAGAGAATTGCGCTCACCGCGAACCCCATGTAGGAGGCGCCCGTGTCGGTAATTGTCCAGCCCGGTTCTTCGTCTTCGATGATCTGAAAGCCGTTCGCCTGCACGTCGCCCGCATCGAAGTACTTGACCGCGTTGTGCCGGTCGGCGAAGGTAACGACGGTCTTGATCGCGGCAGGTTGGGTGAGAATCTTCGTCCGCCATTTGGCGTCAAAAAGGGCTTCCACCTCGTACTGTCGCGCTCGAAACGAGTCCCACTCCTCGCGTTTCCGTTGACATTCGGAGACCCACGTGCCTCCCGTCTTCGATTTGTCGATGTCGGCCTCGCGCAGGAACCTCACGAGCTCGGACAGGACGAGCTGTGCGTCGCCCACCAAGGGGAGCGTCTTATTGTAGTGAGCGGCGTCCTCGGCCCGCGTGTTGATCGCGATGAAAGCTCTCGCGTTCTTCCACGCCGTTCCCGAACAGTCCCACTGGCAGACGGCTCGCGCCCCGATCGAGACCACGAGCTCCGCGTGCTCCATGGCCCAGTTTCCCGAAATAGACCCTTTCGATCCGCCGACGGTCATGTTGCGCGCGTTCGAGCCCGGCAGAATCCCAACCGCGGACGGACCGTGAACAAAGACGCCGTCGGTACGCCTGAGAAATTCGTCCAGCAACTTCGGATCGACGCCGCGCGCGCCGTTGCCGGCCTTGACGAGAATGCGTCCGCAGTCGGATATCAGCCGCAGAGCCTCTTCGTAGGCGGTATCGCCTCCGGGGGCGACCGGGAAGAAGCGGGGCTTCCGCGGCAGCTCCAACAGATTGAATTGCCTGACGATCTGGCCCTGCACGTTCATCGGCATGAGGAGGTAGCATGGGCCGGCTTGCTGCGGGTTGAAAACCGTATTGGCGCCGCGCCGCAGCGCCGCCGGAAGCGCCTCAGCGGTATGCAGGGCGTACGCCGTCCCCATCACGGAGGTGAGCTTCAAGAACGACAGCTGCTCGTGACGAGGAATCTGCTGCATATTGAACCCCTCGTCATGGGTGGTCTCGTCTCCGAAGAGATAGTAGACCCCCATCCCGTTCGATTGCGGTACCAAAGAGCCCGCAAGCGCGTGGAGAGCTCCCGGACCGATGGACGTAAAAACCGCCGCCGTTTCGTGGTAGTGCCACCTCAAGGCGGTCGCCGCATGGGAGGCCTCGACTTCGTTTCTCACGTTGAATACCCGCACGACTCCGGCCTGTTCGTAGACCCGCAGGGCTTCGCCGAGATCCGTCGAACCGTGTCCGAACACGCCGATGTACTTCTTGACTCCTTGGACGAGGAGTCCGAGAATGAGCGCCTCGCTCAGCGAGAGGTCCTGATACTGCGCCAGCGTGCCTGCGTCGACGGCTTCTGTCACTCCGCCGGCGTCGGCGACGGCCCTTGCGCGGGAGATCCTCGAGCTGTCCGATCCGCTCATCGATCGTTCCGTGGCGCCGGGGAGATCGCGGCGACGCGGGCGGCGACCGCGTCGGCGAGCTCACGACCTTCCCGAGGCGCTGAGTCGATCAGGGCCTTGATGCCCGGATACAGCAGAGCCGGCCCGGCTACCTCGTCGGGCAGCTTTCCGACGATGTCCGGGAAGGAACGATGGGTAGCGTGGGAAACCGACGAAAGCAGGCCCATGGAGTGCCGCTGCGACTCCTTTCGATGGGCGGGGAATCCCTCGCCGTCGTGGCCCGAGAAGAGCTCGTCGAAGACGAGCCGCAGGTTGACGTCGCTCCCCCATCCGTAGCCCTGATTGAGCGCGAGGCTGACGCAGTTGCCGGCGTTGATCCGCTGAAAAAGCCAGGCGTCAAGCGGAGAGACGATATGCCCGCACACGACGTTCGGGTACTGCGCGACGGAGTTGAGAAATCCCTGGCCGGTGCCGCAGCCTCCCACGACGAAATCGACAACTCCGGCGTTCAGCAGGAGGGCGCTCAACAACCCGGTGTGCACGTAGGTAAGCTCTGGCGGCGCTCCGCTCTTGGTCATGCCGCAATTCACAATGTTCAGTCCGCGATCTGCTAACGCGGCCATGATGTCGCTGTTCCGGTCGGCCGCGCTGGTTTCGTTGATGACGGCAATTCTCACGAGGCTATCCTCCGGTGTTCATGAGGACACGGAATTGTGTATATTACAACAGCCTTGTTTTTACGTCAACACTTGAACGCGTCCAGTCGACTTTTCAGCCGGCACGGCGCGAAAAACGTTCCGTCGGGAGCCTTGATATTGAAATCCTGCTTCTGGTATCGTAAGCGCGCACGAGCGTGATCCGACGAGGTCGTTCCCCTCGGGTCGCCAGTAGGGTAAAGATGGAATCAGCCAGGAAGACCGAAGCGCCCGCGAGGGACACGCATATCATCCAGTCGCTGGACAAGGGGTTGTTTGTTCTCGAGCTGGTCGAACAAGCGGGCCATCCGGTCGGTCTGAATGAGCTCAAGCTGAAGCTCGGTTGGGACAAGGCTACGGTCCATCGCATCCTCGCTACCCTCGAGCGACGAGGATACCTGCTCCGACATCCGGCCACGAAGCTGTACAGCCTCGGCCTCAAGGTATACGCGTTGTACGACTCGCTCACAAGAAACTTCGACATCCACGACGCGACGCACTCGTATCTTGTCCAGGTAGCCGAGGAGACCGGAGAGTCTACGCACCTCGCGGTGGCCGTGGGGAAGGAAATCGTCTTCATCGACCGGGTCCAAAGCACGGAGGTCCTTTCGGTCAACACGCAGATAGGCGCGCGCGAGCCGCTTTTCTGCACGGCGATCGGAAGGGCGATTCTCGCCTACGTGCCCCCCGATGAGATCGAGAACTACGTGCAGATCCCCTTCGTACGCTATACCTCGCGAACGATCGGCAGCGTCGCCGCGCTGAGAAGCGAGCTCGTCAAGGTGGGGCAGAAGGGCTTCGCGGTCGACAACGAAGAATATATCGAAGGCATTCGTTGCGTGGCGGTACCGGTATTCAATCACGAGCACGCGCCGATCGCCGCCATGGGGATATCCGGCCCGGCGAACAGGATAACCTCCGCGCGCGCAGACCATTTGGGCGTCATTCTCAAGAAGGCCGCGCAGCAAGTTTCCGCGCAGGCCGGCTGGAACGAGGAGCCGGAAAGGTCGCCGAGGAAAGGCAGGCCGGTAGCGTCTCCAGCCGCGGCCGCCGTCCGCTGACCCGTCACGTCACGCCGCCCGCTCCGGCTTCTCTCGCCGTCGTTTTGCGTTGACAGGAAGTCTCCTCCAAGGCCGAAGCGGCATTTCACCGCGCCGGTCGCCGAGAGGAGCGATCGCGCCGCCACCGACACCCAGCGGCCGCACCGGCGGCGGACCAGTCTCCGAGCATCATACCGTAGCGGTTCGGAATCGGCCCTCGTTCGTTCGAGTCTTCGGATCCGTTTTACCCCTTCAGTCGAACGCCTTCTTCGCGACTCTCACAGAGCGAAGGCCCGTCTCATGGCGCGGCGGACACGCCGCGTGGCGGCTGCGCGTTCCCGAAGCGCAATACCGGCTAAAATTTCTGTTGACATCCGCGCAAAGCTAATGTAGCATGATCAATGCGTGGCGCGCGCGAATAAGCTGTTGCGCGACACGAGAGAGGCTGGAAATGAAGGTGCTCGTGACCGGCGGAAGCGGCGCGATTGGAGAGTACGTCGTGACGGAGCTCAAGAAGCGGCATTCGGTGACCGTAGCCGACCGACGACCTCCCGCGAAGAACAAAGACGTTGAATTTCGCGAAGCTGACCTCAGGGATCTGGACGCCGCCATGAGCGCCGTTAGAGGCTGCGACGCCGTAGTCCACCTCGCGGCTATCCCGAGTCCGCATCACGGTAAGCCCGACGAAATCATGGCCGTCAACACGGCCACCGCGTACAACGTGTTGCAGGCGTCGCGCGCAAACGGCGTTCGGAAGCTCGTCTACGGCGGCAGCGATTCCGGAACCGGCTTCGGTTGGCACGAGAAAGCCTACCGGCCGCTGTATTTGCCGCTCGACGCCGAACATCCCTGTTGGCCCCACGAATCGTACAGTTTCACAAAATGGTTTGGCGAGCTGATGTTCATGGAATACAGCCGGGCGTTCAATATTCCCACCGTATCGATCAGGTTCATGTGGGTTCTGCTCGACCGCGACAGGGAGGCCGTTTCGGAGATCCAATCGGGTAAGACCGACCGGTTCGACTGGTTCGGGTCGTACGTCATGCCCGAAGATGTGGCGCAGATCGTGGCCCTCGCCGTGGATTATCGGATCGACGAACGGTTGCCGTTTCCCTTCGAAGCGTTCTACGTCCACGCGGCGAAGACGTTCCTTACGACGCCCACTCTCGAGCAGGCGAAGAAAATCTGGGGCACCGTCCCTCCGCTGAAAAATTCGGATTACTACCTTTCCGACCCGTACGCCCCTTTCTTCGACATAGCCACGTCTCGCGCAAAGCTCGGCTATCAACCGCGTTACGCCGTCGGCGACTACTTCACGAGGAGCGACGGACGACACAACAAGATCCGGTGATTCGAATGAGTAGGGTTATGACCAATCAACGTAACCTAAGGAGGTTATAGATGAATGAGCGTGGAGCGAGAGTCTTCGCGTCATTGACGACGCTTGCGTTCCTGCTGTGCGCGAGCGCCGCGTTCGCCGGCGGGACGTCCGAGTCGACGTCCGGCAAGAAGGTGCAACTCGTCGTGTGGGCATGGGACAAGCGGGCGACCGACACGACGTGGGCCGCGAGTCAGGAGTTCATGAAGCTGCATCCGAATATCGAGGTTCAAGCGGTTAACTTCGGCACGCAGGATGCCCACGATAAGGTGCTCACGGCGCTCGTATCGGGCGTCGGGGCCCCGGACCTCTTTCTCATGGAATACTGGGCGGTGGGCCGTTTCGAGGCGATGGGCGCTCTCGCGGACCTGACCGATCAACTGTCCGACTACCAGGCCAACTACTCCCCGGCGGTCTGGGCGTTGGTCTCGTACAAGGACCGCGTCTACGGATTGCCGTTCGACGGCGGACCGGCGGCGATCTTCTACCGCAAGGACATCTTCGACAACGCCGGGATCCCGTTCCCCACGAACTGGCAGGATTTCGCCGCGGCCGGACGCAAGCTTGCCGCGAACGGAATCTACATTCTGCCGGTCCAAGGCGAGGTCGCTACGCTGTGGCTCTTCGGCCGGCATGCCTCCGTGAGCGACTACGACGGCAAGATACTGTTTGACAATCCTCAAGTGGTCGACACCTATCAGTGGCTCGGCGACCGAATCGCCAAAGACAAAAGCATCTACTACAAGCTGCCGTGGGACCCGTCAAGCTACGAGCTGATCAAGTCCGGCAAGATCGCCGCGGTCGCGGCCGGCTTCTGGTATTCGGGCTTCGGCATCAGCGATCTCGCGTACACGCCGGACCTCAGCGGGAAGTGGCGGATCGCAGGCTGGCTGCCGTGGAAAGCCGGCGACGGCGCGACCGGGTCCTTCCTAGGCGGCGCGGGCTTCTTCGTTCCGAAGCAGTCGCAGCACGTCAAAGAGGCCGCGGAGTGGATGAAGTTCGTGCTCGGGCGCCCTGAGTCCGAATACGACCAGGCAACGAAGTCCGGGATCTTCCCCTTCCAGCTCGGCGCCATGAAGCAGCTTGCGACGCAGACGCCTGCGCTCTACGGAGGCCAGCAGATATACCAGACGATGATGGACGAGCTCTCGGCGGCTCCTCCGGTGATCTACGGGCCCAACTACGCGCCGATCCTGAATGCGCTCAATACGGCGCTCGACCGCATTGCGCTCCAGGGCGTGCCGGCGGCCGACGCGATCAGGGATGCCGCCGCTCAGGCCGACCGCGAGCGGGTGGTCAAATAACGGAAGGCTTTGCGGAGGGCCGACTAGGCACGGCCCTCCGCGCCCATGTGTCCTGCGGAGGCGTAATTGTTGCGGTCCAAGCTCGGGAAGTATCGGACACCGTACCTGTTCATAGCGCCGTTTTTCGTCTTGTTCGCGGCATTCGTGCTGTCGCCGATCGTCTATTCGCTGTGGCTCAGCCTCCAGGAAGTGGTCGGCATCTACGTCCCCCTGCAGTTCGTCGGTCTGAAAAACTACCTGGACCTCGTGTCCGATCCCCGGTTTCTGCACTCCCTTGTCGTGACGTTCACCTACACCTTCTTCCAAGTCACGATCATGGTCGTGCTGGCCGTCATTCTCGCGTTGATCCTCGATCAGCGCACGCTCAGGGGGCGAAATGTCTACCGGCTCGTGTTCTTTTTCCCCGTCATTACCTCCTTCATCGTCGCCGCGATGGTCTTTAAGCTGTTGCTCGACAAAGAGATCGGGTTGTTCAACATGCTGCTGCGGGCTGTGCATATGCGGACCCACGCGTGGCTTGAAGATCCCACGTACGCCCTGCCGTCGTTGATCACGATCGGTATTTGGAGATGGGTCGGCTATCAAATGGTGATTCTTCTTGCGGGCCTGCAGAATATTCCGGCTGAGTTGTACGACTCCGCGCGCGTGGACGGCGCGGGGTCGCTACGAATCGTCTTCCGCATTACGCTCCCGCTTCTGTTTCCGGTCATCTTCTTTGTCATCGTGATGTCGGTCATCGGATCGCTTCAGCTTTTCGATGAGCCGTTCATCCTGAACATGCACGGAGGGGGGGCGGGGAGCGGCGGACCGGCCGATTCGATGCTCTCGACGGCGATCTACCTCTACCAGACCGGTTTCCTGGACTTCCGGCTCGGGTACGCCTCCGCCGTCGGTTACGTCCTGACCGTCGTCATCCTCGCGATCTCGTTGTTGCAGATCCTGACATTCGGCAAAAGGGCCGGGTTCGCGGAAATATGAACGGCAGCTTGGACGGCTACGGCGGCGAAGTAGCTCGTAGGATTTCGCTGTACCTCCTGCTTACGGCGGCCTCAATCGTCATGCTTACGCCCTTTTACTGGTCGCTTGTCGCGTCGTTCAAGAGCCAGAGCGAGCTCTTCGACCTTCCCAACGTCTTCATTCGTCAGCCGACCCTTGCGAACTACGCGCAACTCTTCGGGCAGACCCTCTTTGTCCGGTGGTTCGTGAACAGCTGCCTCGTGGCGATCGCCTACACGGTCCTCGTCTTGTTCTTTTGTTCATTGGGCGGTTTCGCCTTCGCGAAGTACCGGTTCCCCGGTCGAAACGGACTGTTTATCGCGCTGCTTTCCTCGACGATGATCCCGCCGTGGGTGACCATCATCCCGATATTCAGCTGGTTCTCGCGGCTTCACCTGGTCAATAGCTATCTCTCGGTCATCCTGCCGGGCAGCGCGAACGTTTTCGGCCTGTTCCTCATGCGGCAGTATATTCAGGGCGTACCGTCGTCGCTTCTAGACGCCGCGAGAGTCGATGGCTGTAAAGAGTTCGGGATCTACGCGCGAATCGTCATTCCGATCATTGCTCCGGCGCTCGGAGCCCTCACGATCTTCGCTTTTCTCGGTTCTTGGAACAGCTTCCTGAACGCGCTGATCCTGCTCAGGACTCCCGACATGTTTACGTTCCCGGTCGGCATGTCGTCGCTCGTCGGATCGATGAATCCTCAGTACGGCGTGCTCATGGCGTGCGCGGTCATATCGGTCGTTCCGACCTCCATCATATTTTTCACCATGCAGAAGCAACTCGTCGCGGGCATCACGCTCGGAGCGACAAAGGAATAGCCGGAGCGCTTCACGGAAGGAATCATGAAGATCGGTTTGAACCCTTACACCATTCAATCGGCCGATTTTGAGGAGCAGATTCGGATCTGCGGCGCGAGCGGCTACGACGGACTTGAGCTCACCGACGAGGCCGTGGAGAAGTTCCTCGCGAGCGGTCACCGTCTCGCCGACCTGAGAGCGAAGCTGATCGAGAACCGCGTCGAGGCGATCGCCGTCTACGGCGGCGACCCCTTCTGGGCGCCGGGGGACGGCCGCGAGAGGTCGCGCACCATCGAAAGGCTTCGAAGGAGCGCCGAGCGCTCGGCGGCTCTAGGAGCCGGGCTCGTCACGGTCAACTCGATGGTCGACATCCCGGCGGTCGAAGCCGCCGAGGAAATCGCGGAAGTCTGCGAAGCGGTCGGTTCGCTCGGAGCGAGGGTCGCTTACGAACCGTTGGGGTTCGCTCCGCGGTTTTCCGGCGTACGAGAAGCGGCGGAGCTCGTCGACCGAGCGGGCGCGAACAACCTCGGCTTCGTCCTCGATTCCTTCCACCTGTACCGCGGAGGGAGCCCGTTTCACGACATCGCGCTCGTGCCCCGGGGCAGGATCTACCTCGCGCACATCGACGACGTCGTCGACGTCCCCCGCGAGCGGATGACCGACTTCGACCGCGTCTTTCCCGGCGACGGGATTCTCGACCTCGCGGTCTTCGTTACGAAGCTTCGAGAGGCGGCCTTCGACGGCTTTCTCTCCGTCGAGATATTCAATAGGGAGTATTGGAAGCGGGCTCCGTTCGCCGTGGCCGCGGAAGCAAAGCGGAAGTTGGACCGGCTTCTCCCCAAAGGAGCGTCATCGTGAAACGCGAGGTTACGGTCGGAATAATCGGCGCCGGCGGAATCGCCGACTATGTTCACATTCCGGGCTTCAAGTCATGCCCCGACGCGAGGATCGCGGTTGTCTGCGATTCGGACATCGCGAGCGCGCGGACTCTCGCCGAAAAGCACGGTATCGAGCGGGTTTGCGCCGACTACCGTGAGGTCCTTGTCGACAAGGAAATCGACGGAGTCGTGATAGCGACGCCCAACGCGTACCACGCACACATCGCCGCAGAGGCGCTGAGTGCCGGGAAACACGTCCTGTTGGAAAAACCCATGGCCATGAATACCTCCGAGGCGGTCCGCCTGTACCGCCTCGCCGAGAAAAGCAAGCTCGTCAACATGGTCGCCTTCAACTACCGGTTCGTACCGGCTATTCGGTACCTCAAGCACCTTATCGCGGAGGGGGAGCTCGGCACCATCTACCATGTACGGGCCTTCTACCTCCAGCAATGGCCTTTGGAGGGCAATTGGATCTGGAGGTGCGATAAGTCGATCGCGGGCACCGGACACCTCGGAGATTTGGGCTCGCACCTGGTCGATTTTGCGAGATTTCTCGTGGGCGAGTTCCGGGCCGTTTTCGGCAGCCTCACGGTTTTGGTTCCGACGAGAATGGATCCGGCGACCGGCAAGCAGAGGACGTGCGACGCCGACGACGCCGCCCAGTTCATTGCGCGCTTTACCAACGGCGCGTCCGGAGTGTTCGACATGACTCGCTACGCGCCCGGCCGAGGGTGCAAGAGCGGCTACCAATTCCTGGAAATCAACGGTTCTCGCGGTTCCGCAATCTACGAGTTTCAGGCTCCCGAAGAGGACGATTCACCGGACATACCGCACGACGGCGACTCCCTTTCCCTGTGCTTGGGCCCCAAAGAGTCGGTGGCGGGGGTGTTTAGGAGAGTGAAGGTTCCCGAAGCGTTCTTGAAGGTTCCCTTCAGCAGCCGAGCGCTCCCGGCAAAATTGCCTCTGGTCGAACCGCGATATGACCAGGCTCAAACCTTCGTGCACGGTATTCGGACCGGATCGCAGGTTTCGCCGAGCTTCTACGACGGACTGAGGGCCGTTCAAGTTATCGAAGCGGTGGAACGGTCGTCGGCCACGAGGGTCGAGGTTCCGATCGAGCAGATAGCCCCATGAGGGCTCCATCCAGGGAGAAGAACCATTGAAACGAAAGCTCTCGTTCATGGCATCGCTTGGATACGCGGAAATGGCGCCGCACGAGGTGTGTCGCCAGCTCTCCGAGCTAGGGTATGGGGGCGTCGAATGGACGCTCGCCCATTTCAATCCGAGGACGAAATCGCGGAAGGAGCTCGCCGACCTCGTGCGCGTCACGCGGGAGCACGGCCTTGAGATCAGCGACGTCGCCGTGCAGCAGGACGTCGTCTGCCCTGACGAGAGGGTGCGGCAGGACCGAATCGACCTCATTCTTGAGTGCATCGACGCTGCGGCCGAAACCGGCGTGCGCAATCTGAATGTTTTCACCGGACCGTGCATGTGGGTCGACACCGCCCCGAAAATCGGTCGGGACATCAAGGAAGGCGAAGCGTGGCGCTTGGTCTACGACGCTTTCGATCGACTCGTGAAAGCGGCGAGCGAACGACGCGTGTGCCTGGCCGTCGAGGGAGTCTTCGGTATGTTGTGCCACGACTATTATACGACGAAGGTTCTCATCGACCACTACGATTCCGCTTACCTCGGCGTTAACTTCGATCCGTCCCACGACGTGCTGTACGAGCACTTCGATACCGGCTGGATCGCGGCCCAATGGGGCAGGAGAATAAAAAACGTCCATCTGAAGGATGCCGCCGGCATCCCGGTAATGGGCAAGTACCTCTTCCCGCAGCTCGGAGAGGGCAGGGTGGACTGGAAGGGCTTTCTGGCCGCGCTCGACGAGATCGGGTACGACGGCTTCCTGTCCGTGGAGTTCGAATCGTTTACCTGGTACGAAACCGTGCTCCGCCGGGATCCGCGGGAGGCCGCGCGGCTTTCGCTTGAGACCTTTGCGAAACTGGCGGGAGGATGAGTGAGCCTCCGGCAACGTCCGGCCCCCACGCGCGCAGATCGGAGCTTAGGGAGGAATGAGGTGCACACACATGGTCCGGAGCTGCTTGCCGAGATCGCTCGCCAAGCGAAAGCCATCCGAATCGACGTTCTCGACATGGTTTACCGCAGACAGGCCGGCCATATCGGCGGCTGCTTTTCCGCGGCGGAGATTCTCGCGTGTCTGTACTTCCATCACCTCAAGGTGGATCCCTCGAACCCCGGTTCGCCGGGCCGGGACCGCTTCATCCTCAGCAAAGGGCACGCGGCCGCCGCTCTCTATTCGGCGCTCGCGCGGCGCGGCTTTTTCCCCGTCGAGGAGCTTGCCACCTGGGGTAGGTTGGGATCGCGGCTGCAGGGACACCCGGACCGCCTCAAGACTCCCGGCGTGGAGATGTCCTCCGGATTTCTCGGTCACGGTCTGTCGATCGCCGTGGGGATGGCGCTCGGCCAGCGATTGGCCGGCGAACGATTTCGCGCCTATGTGCTCGTGAGCGACGGCGACGTACAGGCGGGAGTCGCGTGGGAAGGGGCGCTCGCCGCGGCGAAGTATCGCACGACCGAGGTAACGGCCATCATGGATTTCAACGACGTGCAGCTCGACGGCCCCGGCCACGAAATCATGCCGATCGACCCGATCTGCGACAAGTGGCGGGCATTCGGCTTCGACGTCATCGAGATCCACGGTCACAACCTTCTTCAAATTCTCGACGCCCTCGACGCGGCGGCCGAGGCGCATAGCAAGCCGGTCGTGATCGTCGCTCACACCACGAAAGGCAAGGGAGTCTCTTTTATGGAAAACACGGCGAAATGGCACGGCGGCGTTCCGACGGAGCAAGAGTACGGAAGGGCAAGGCTTGAGCTCGAAGGAGCGGAGCCATGAGCGAAGCTCCGCAGCGGCAGGCATACGGCGAGGCCCTCGCGCAGTACGGCGAGCGCAACCGCGACGTCGTGGTCCTCGACGCGGACGTCTCCACGTCGACCCTGAGTTGCCTTTTTGCCGCCCGTTATCCGGACCGGTTTTTCAATCTTGGGGTGACGGAAGCCTCGATGGTCGACGTCGGAGTCGGACTAGCTCTTTCCGGGCGCATTCCGTTCGTCAACACGTTCGCCGCGCTGCTCACGCTGCGCGCATGCGAGCAGATCCGGACGTGCGTCTGCTACGCTCGCGCTCCCGTCAAGCTCGTCGGCGGGTACGCCGGGATCTCCGACTACAAGGACGGACCGACGCACTTCGCGACCAACGACGTGGCGGTCATGCGTTCGATGCCGAACATGACCGTCGTCTCTCCGGCGGACAACCGCGAGGCCGCCGCCATGGTCGAGCTTGTCGCCGAATGGCCGGGACCGGTGTACATGCGCGTCAGCCGCGCCGCCGTCCCTCGGGTGTTCGACGGCACCTACGTTCCGAGGATCGGGAAGGGGACCGTCCTGACGGAGGGATCCGACGTAGCGCTCCTCGCGACGGGCACCATGGTAGCGCGCTGTCTTGCCGCGGCAGAGCGTCTCGGACGGGACGGAATCCGCGCTTCCGTCGTGGCGTTCTCGACCGTGAAGCCGCTTGATACGACTCTCGTGTCCGAAGCGGCGCGGTCGACCGGGGCTCTCGTGACCGCGGAGGAGCACACCGTCGTGGGAGGGTTCGGCGGCGCCGTCGCCGAGGCGATCGCGGGCTTCGGCCCGGCCGTTCCCCTCGAAATGGTGGGCCTCAAGGACACCTTTGCGGAGACGGGCCCGGACCCGGAAAGCCTCATGGACGCATGGGGGCTCTCGGTAGACGACGTGATTTCGGCCGCCCGAAGAGCCATTGATCGAAGGGCGAGGTAAGCGCGGCCGGCCGCGCGCGGAACATGATCGCGGACGGGCCGGCGCTGCGACGGATAGAGACCCCGCGAGCGCGCGCAGGTCGGGAGCGCG
>JASHNV010000046.1 GCA_030041455.1 Spirochaetia bacterium | reverse complement strand
AGCTGCTCCTGAATCTGCTCGTCAAGCCCCCGAATGCTGTCGGCAATGTTCTGTATCGCCCCCGAGGACTTCAGCAGATCCTCGTCAAGCGTCGAAATCTGGTGGTTGATGCTCTCGGTGTTCGCGTTGATCTGGTGCGCCGAGGCGGAGGCCTCCTCGGTCGTCACGATCAGGCTCTCCTTCATCCGCACGTTCTCTAACGACACCGTCTGCACGCTGTTGATCGAGCCTTTCAGCGACAGCATGAATTGATTCAAGTCCCCCGACAGCTTCCCGATCTCGTCGGAGGTCTCCACCGAAAACTCCCGCGTCAGATCCCCCTCCTTCATGAACGCAATGTTCCCCCCGATCGTCCTCACCGAGCGCACGATCCGGTTCGCGAGGAACAGCGCCACGACGATCGTCGTCGCGGCGAGAAGCGCCGCGATGAGAACGGCCACCACGTTGCTTCGCTCCTCGATGCCGTTCACTGCGCGCTGGATCACCGCGTACTGCGCGTCGATGACTTGGACCGCCTGCTCGAGGCCCAGGGAAACCGTCGCGAGCTGGTTCAGCCATTGATACACGCTCGCCACCCCGAGAACCCCCTCGGGATGGCCCTGGGTCTGGGCGACCGTCGCGTTGTAGAAGATGTCGAACATGGTGATCGAGCTGTCCGCGGAGGTGCTCTTGACCATCATGAGCTGCTGCTGCGCCTGGGAGACGAGCGCCACGTTGTCGTTGAAACCGAGCATGAACTGGTCGATCAGGGTTTTCAGCCGCTGGATCGACGTGAGGGAGTCGCGGACGGACTTGCCGATCTTCGGAAGCGCGCGCAGGTTCTGGACCCGGAGAAAGGCCGCCGTGGTGCGGGCGGAAGCTTCCGTGAAGCTCTTGATCTCAGGCTGGAACGGGCTCGTCGCGAGCTTGTTTGCCTCGGTCTCCTCGCTGATGAACGCCGTGCGAAGGGCGGTGAGCGTCTGCTCCTCGGACTGAATCTGGGCGACCGGCGCGAGAATCGCAAAGTAGGCGACGACGGAGATGACGAACGCCGTGATGAGGATGGCTATGAGCAACATCAACTTGACTCGGATCGTGAATTTCATGGCCTCTCTTCCTTCAGTTCCTTCGAGATGGCTTCCCGCAGCACCTTCCGGTAGCCCGGGTCGGCCCCAGCGTACCTGATGATCGCCTGAAGATAGCCCTCAGGCGAGCCGGTGTCGAGTCGCTCTCCTTCCGCCCGCTTGAACACGACCTTGCCCTCCTGCATAAGCCGCCTGAGAGCGTGGATGTGGTAGTATTCCCCGCCGCGATGGGCGGCCCAGCCGGCGCTGAGCAGGTCGAAGAGCTCCGGCGTGTAGAGGTAGCGCCCGATCGAGGCTTCGCGGCTCGGCTCCGAGCCGCGCGGGGGCTTCTCGACGATGTCCGCGACGTGAAGCCCGTCGGGGGCGAGCTTCAGGATTCCGTAGCGATTGAGCTCGGGCGGATCGTGGAGCGTCGCGAGGACCGAACATCCGGTCTGTCGGTGGACCTCGATGAGCTGCCGGGTGAGCGGCGTCCCGCCGAAATGGAGGTCGTCGGGATAGGCGACCACGAAGGGCTCCTCGCCGATGAACGGCCGGGCGAGGAGGAGCGCCTGGCCCGTGCCGAGCATCTCGGGCTGGCGCACGAAAGAGAAGCTCGCGTCGTAGGGCTTGATCAGGTCGAGCTTCCGATCCGAGCCCTCCTTCCGAAAGACCTCCTCGAGCTCGACGTCGCGGTCGAGGTAGCTCTCGATCGCTCCCTTGCGCCGCGACGTGACGACGACGATGTCGCGGACGCCGGAGGCGATGAGCTCCTCGATCACGAACGCCACCGAAGGCTTGTCGACCAGCGGGAGCATCTCTTTGGGCACACTCTTCGTGACCGGCAGGAAGCGCGTTCCGAAACCGGCGGCCACGATAATCCCCTTCATGCGGCCCTCCAATCTCTCCAACTATGCTGAGAACCCGGCAAAAAAGCAACTCGTTGTGGTCCTGAGCTCCGTCCCCGGACTGCCGCGCCCGAGAGGGGGATCCGAGACCTTCCGAAAGCGCACAGGGGCGACTCGATCGCTTCGGAAGGCGCTCCGCGCGGCTCACGAGCGGGCGCCGGACGGGACCGGGACTCCATCGTCCGATTTTCCCCATAGTCTTCCGCGTTCCCGTGCCTTTCGACGCGCGGGATGAGCGGCCTTCCGTCGGGCTCGTCCCGTCGCCTGTCCTGGGACAAGGCCCGGGAAACCGAAGCGGTTCTCGCCGCCACCGGATTCCGCGAAAGGTCTGTTGACCGAGTCACGTCAATGGTATAGTCATGCGTCCGAACGCCTGGGTACCTGGAGTCGGGGAATGGGCAGATACGTTCTTGGAATCGATGCCGGGACCGAGAGCTTCCGGGCCGGCGTGTTCGACCACGAGGGCAGATGTCTCGGCTTCGGCGCGAGTCCCAACGCGACCGCCTTTCGCAATCCCGGTTGGGCGGAGCAGAGTCCCTCCGAATGGGATCAGGCGATCGTCGAGTCGATTCGGACCGCGCTTCGCGCCTGCCGAGTGAACCCCGCTGAGATCGACGCGATCGGCATCGACGGAACGAGCTGTACCGTGGTCCTCCTCGACGAACGAGATCGGCCGGTACGGGACGCCATCATGTGGATGGACATCCGCGCGAGCGGCGAGGCCGCCGAGATCGCCGCGAGCGGCGACCCTGCGCTCAAATACGTCGGGTTCGGCAACGTCTCTCCCGAATGGTTTCCCTGCAAGCTCCTCTGGGTCAAACGCAACGAAAGCGATCGGTACCGGAGAGCCGCAACGGTCTTCGAGGAGACCGACTGGCTTGCGCTCCGCCTCACGGGAGAGCGTACGGTAAACATCGACACCCTGTCGATCCGCTGGTTCTACAACTCCCGCGAAGGAGGATTTCCCCTTTCCTTCTATCGTCGAATCGGCCTTGACGACGCCTTCGCGAAGATCCCCGAACGCGTCGTCAAGATCGGCGAGATAGTCGGCGGGCTTTCGCGAGAGATGGCCCAAAAAACCTCGCTGCGACCGGGGATTCCGGTGGCAGGAGGGGGTGCCGACGCGTTCATGGGCGTGATCGGCGTCAATGCGCTCGATCCCGGGAAACTCGCGCTCATCACGGGCTCCTCCCAGCTGCAGATTACCTTGGCCGATCGATCGATCCATGCGAAGGGCCTCTTTGGAAGCTATCCCGACGCGATCGTCGACGGGCCCGAGGTCGTCGAGGCGGGCCAGATTTCCACCGGGTCGGTCATGCGGTGGTTTACCTCGAATTTCGTGAATGCGGACATCATCCGTCGAGCCCACGAGCGCAACCTCACGCTCTTCGATGTGCTCAACGAAGACGCCGCCAAGATCCAACCCGGCTCCGAGGGGATCGTGGTGCTTGAGCACTGGCAGGGAAATCGCACGCCGTGGACCGATCCCGCGAGCCGGGGCGTGATCCGTGGCCTGACCTTGAGCCACACTCCGGCACACCTCTACCGCGCCATAATGGAAGGAATCGTGTACGGCACCGAGGTCATCATCGAGCAGATGCAAGCCGTCGGGGTCGAGATCCGAGAGATCATCGCCTGCGGAGGGGCGACGATGAGCGATCTCTGGATGCAGATACACGCCGACGTCATCGGGAAACCCATCGTCATTCCCGAGGAGTAGCAAGCCGCGACGCTCGGAAGCGCCGTCGCGGCTGCCGTCGCCGCGGGGTTCTATCCTACGATCCGGGACGCGGCGTCTCGGATGGTGCGGACGAAACGGATCGTCAGGCCGTCCGGCGACGCGGTCCAAGGCCGCTATGCGGAGTTCGTGAGACAGTACGTCGCGACCTACGAGCACCTCAGGGAGGACTCTCGGCAGCTCGTGCGCCATCTTCGGGACGGGAATTGAAGGGAGCCCAGGGGTATCCAGCCTCTCGGCCATAACGGCCAACTCCTGCCCACCGCGCGATGCCGGCCTTCGGCGACCAGGATCGCGCGCAGGAAGCCCGAGTCTACCGATTCGACCCCCTTCGTCATGACGCGGTCTCCCGGTGGAGAGGCGGGCCAGCGGCCCCGGCGATGTGGGCTCCTTCACGACGGTCGCCTCCTCCATGGTCTCGGGCGAGTTGCGGCAGGCAAATGGAGTATCTCGTGCGTTCCCTCCTCGCGCGAGAGAAAGGCCTCCCGGCCCTTTCTTCGGGCATCGGGGAGCGGGGGGTTCGCGAAATTCTCGGCCGGGACCTGCACGTCGTTCGCGGCCACGACGCGAGCATGGATCGCGGCTCATGGTAGGAGCCTGGTCCGGTTCCTCAAGGGGCCGCGACGCGCACGATGGGCTCGGGAGAGCGTCTCGACCGGCCGCTCGGCGAAGGTTCTCGACGCTACGTCGCACGATCGGCTGTCCGCCACCCGGATCTTGACGGGAGGCGACTTTCCGCTCGCCTCGATCCATGGCCGATCCGTCGATCGCGAGCTCACCCATCAGCCTTGTGAGCGGTGCATGGCGGTGAGCGGAGGCTCCCTTCCCGTGGAAGGGGGCGGGTCGTCGAATCCGACAACCATCAGGAGAACACCGCGCCGGCGGCACGGGATACGGCCGTCTGGGAGACCCTTCGCGTGCGGCGAATTCGTTGAGCCTTGTTTCCATGGCTTGGAGCGTGTTTCCGCGGACATGCCGTCTCCCGAGGACGACGAAGGTCAACGGAGGCCGACTTAAAGTTTTTGAGCCACGTGGTTTCAAGAACGGCTCGCGATCGCTTTTCGCGGGCGCAAGCCGGTCGATCGGTATGGGTCGGGGAAGCCCGCGCCGGACAGTCCCCTGGCGAGACCCCGGGCGTCGATCAAATAGCGGGAATTTGGGCTCTCCTTTTTGCCGGGGTCCGCTTCCGTGCGAGACTCCGCCCGCCCTTCCCCGCGTCTCGAACCTGCGAGTTGACATCCGGCTTTTTCGTGTTACAATTCACTAAAAGTTTCAGTTAATTCGGGTAAATTTCAAGTTGTACGCGGAAGGCTCGCGATCGTCTCGCGAGAGCGATTCGAGACAAAATGGAGGGCACGGGTGAAGAAATTTCTCAATGCGCCGGAGCATTTTGTAGACGATATGCTCGACGGCATTTATTTTGCGCATCCGGATCAGCTCGCGTACGTAGCCGACGATCCGCGTTGCGTCGTTCGAGCCGGTACGATGCCGACGGGCAAGGTTGGACTCGCGACGGGAGGGGGGTCCGGACATCTGCCGCTCTTTCTCGGCTACGTGGGCGAAGGGATGCTCGACGGATGCTCCGTCGGCGGCGTCTTCCAATCGCCGAGCTCCGAACAGATGCTGAACGTGACGCGGGCAATCAGCCGCGGAGCGGGAGTCCTCTACATCTACGGCAACTACGGCGGCGACATCATGAACTTTGACATGGCAAAAGAGCTCGCAAGCGCCGAGAACATCCGCGTCGAGCAGGTGGTGGCCGGCGAGGACGTCGCATCCGCTCCGAAGAACCAGGCGGCGAAGCGCCGCGGCGTCGCGGGGATCTTCTTCGTCTACAAGTGCGCCGGCGCCGCCGCGGCCGAGCTGCTGAATCTCGACGAGGTCAGGCGAGTTGCGGAGAAGGCGGCCGCGAACGTGCGCACGATCGGCGTCGCGCTCGCGCCGAATATCGTCCCCGAGGTAGGGAAGCCTCAGTTCACGCTCGCCGAGAACGAGATGGAGATTGGAATGGGGATCCATGGCGAGCCGGGGATCAGGCGCGGCCCGCTGAGGCCGTCCGACGAGATCGTCGCCGAGATGATGGAGCCGATTCTATCCGATTTGCCCTTCGGCGCGGGCGACGAGGTGGCGATTCTCGTGAACGGGCTCGGCGCAACGCCGAAGGAGGAGCTGTATATCGTCTGCCGTAAAGTCGGTCTCCTCCTCAAGGAGAGGCGGATCAAGGCCTACCGCACGTACGTCGGCGAGTTTGCCACCTCGCTCGAGATGGCGGGGGCTTCGATCTCTCTTCTTCGGCTCGACGCCGAGCTGAAGCGCTTTCTTGCTCGCCCGGCAAGGACTCCCTTTTTCGAGCAGGTACAACTATGAGCCCGTCCGGGATATTCGCATGGACCTAGGTCTCGCCGACAAGGTCGCGATCGTGACGGGAGCGACCGGCGGCCTCGGACGGGCGGTCGCGGAGCTGTTCTGCGCCGAAGGGGCCGACGTCATTCTTGGATTCCATCGTCGGGAAGCCGAAGCGCGGGAAATCTCGGCGCGACTGAGCGGAACGTACGGTCGGACCGTCCGTGCGGTCCCCGTGGACTTGGCAAACGCGGCGGAAATCGACTCGTTTTTCGAGGAGGGCGTGCGGAGCCTGAACGGATTCGACGTCCTCGTGAACAACGCCGGAACGTGGCCGACGCGAGCCGCGGCGGAGATTCCGGACGGCGAGTGGGACGAGACGATCAGGGTCAATCTCACGGGCGCGTTTCTTCTTTCCAAGCGGGCGGTCGCCCACTTCGTCGCCTCAGGCAGGAAAGGACGGATCATCAACATCGTCTCGATTACCTCCGTCCAGGGATCCGCCACCGGGCACGCCCACTACGCCGCCGCGAAAGGCGGACTGCTCGCGTTCACCTACTCCCTCGCCCACGAGGCGGCGCGCCACGGCATCACGGTCAACGCCGTGTGTCCCGGGATGATGCGGACCGAGATGAACGAGGCGGTCCTTGCCTCCGATGAATCGGCGTATCTCGCTCGCATTCCCCTCGGGAGGATTTCCACTCCGGAGGAGGTCGCGCCCGCGGTTCTCTTTCTCGCATCCGGGATGGCGGGCTATATCACGGGCAGCACGCTGAACGTGAGCGGAGGCATGCTCATGCGCTGAAGCGCGGAGCTCGCATCCGGAGGAGCGGAGTGAACACCTTAACGATCGAAGATCTCAAGGGCATCGTCGCCCACATCAGCCGAATCGTGGACCGCAGCCGCGAGCATCTCATCGAGATCGACGGTCAAATCGGAGACGGGGATCTCGGCATTACCATGGCGAGGGGATTCGCCGCGGCGCGCTCGGAAACCGAGAGCGTCGCCGACGCGGACTGCGGCAAGCTGCTCATGAAAGTCGGCGCGGCGCTCGCGAAGGCCGCCCCCTCCACGATGGGCACGCTCTTGGCGTCCGGCTTCCTTGCGGGCGGGAAAGCGGTGGCGGGGTCCGACGCCCTCGACCTTTCGTCGCTTGCCGCCTTCTTCAATGCGTTCGTCGACGGAGTGGCGCGGCGAGGGAAGGCGAAGCCGGGGGAAAAGACCGTCCTCGACGTTCTTTCCCCGGCCGCCGAAGCGCTCGCCTCGGCGGCCGCCGCCGGCGAGGAGCTGAGCGCGGGGATGGAGCGATGCTTCGACGCGGCGCGAGAGGGTCTCGTGAAGACGAGAGACATGATCGCCCAGCACGGGAGGCCGGCCTACTACCAGGAACAGTCGCGAGGCAAGGAGGATCCCGGCGCGGCGGCCGGATTCCTCGTTATTCAGGGGTTCCGCGATTGGGTCGTCGGTCCGCGCCCGTGAGGCGAAAGAGCACCGGTATTGTATGATCGAGGCGCGCGATCTCGTCAAACGCTACGGCTCGTTCGAGGCGGTGCGGGGGGTGACCTTCACCGTGCCGGAGGGACAGGTCGTCGGGTTGTTAGGGCCGAACGGCGCGGGCAAGACGACGATCATGCGGATCCTCACGTGCTACCACTTCCCGTCGAGCGGAACGGCGAGGGTCAACGCGCACGACGTGCGGGAGGAGCCGCTTGAGGTGAAGAAATCGGTCGGTTACCTGCCGGAGAACGCCCCCCTCTACGCGGATTTGAAGGTACTCGAGTACCTGCGCTTCATTGCGAGGATCAGAGGCCTCCCGCCGGCCGCTCTGCGCGAGCGAGTCGAGTGGTCGATCGCTCAGTGCGGCCTCGCCCCGGTCGTGTACCGAGATATCGGACGGCTTTCAAAAGGATACCGACAGCGCGTAGGACTTGCCCAGGCGATCCTGCACGATCCCCGTACGCTCATCATGGACGAGCCCACCACCGGCCTGGATCCCGGGCAGATCATCGAGATCCGGGAGTTGATCCGGGAGCTCGGCAGGGAGAAGACGGTGGTGCTCTCGACGCACATTCTCCAAGAGGTCGAAAGCATCTGCGACGAAGTCATCATCCTGAACAACGGTCTTGTCGCCGCCCAGGGAACCGCCGGAGAGTTGGAAAGGTCGCTCGCGAGCGCCGTCGTGCTCGCGGTCGTCGTTCAGGCGCGATCAGCCGGGGAGGTCGACCGGGAGCTCGAGTCCTTCGAGCAGGGAAGGGTGACGAGGCGCCCCTCGGACCTAGGGAGCGGGAGGGTTCTTTTCGAGCTCGCCCTTGATACCGGCGTCTCGGAAAGCGCCGTTTTCGATTGGGCGGTTTCTCGCGGTCTGAAGATCGCGGGCATGACGCCGAAAAGCAGCAACCTCGAGGAAATTTTTCTCAAGCTTACCCGTCCGGGACAGGCCGATGCGTAATATTCTCGTCATCGCGGGCAGAGAGCTGCGCTCCTCCTTCAACACTCCCGTCGCGTACGTCGTCATCGTATTCTTTCTCCTGTTTACGTCCGTGTGGTTCTTCTTCATCCAGCAGTTTTTCGCTCAGGACAACGCGTCTCTTCGGGACTACTTCGGGGTTTTCCCCGCGGCGTTCGTTCTCCTCATTCCCGCCATCAGCATGAGGAGCTGGGCGGAGGAGCGGAAGCTCGGCACGCATGAGCTTCTCCTGACCTTTCCCGTCCGCGACGTCGAGCTCGTGCTCGGCAAATACCTCGCCGGCATGGCGCTTCTCGCGGTCATTCTGGTCCTGACGGCGGCAATCCCGCTCGGCGTGACGCCCTTCGGTCCCTTCGACAGGGGGCCCATTCTCACGGAATACCTCGGCGCGCTTCTCCTCGGCGGCGCCGAGCTCTCGATCGGGATCTTTATCTCGGCGGTCTCGACAAGTCAAATCACCTCATTCCTGATCTCGGCGTTTTGCCTGCTCGTCCTGTCATTCATCGGCGAAGTTCCCAAGTTCGTGGAAATGCCCGACGGCGCCGCGGCGGTCGTGACCTATCTGTCCCTGGACTATCACTTCGACAGCTTTCGCGAGGGGCTTATCGACAGCCGCGACATCGCCTACTTTCTCCTCGCGGCGTTTGTGTTTCTCTATGCGAACGTCAAGGCGCTCCTGATCGCGAAATGGCGATAGGAATGGGAGCAACATGAACGAAGCGCGTCGCGAGATTGCGATCCTCGTGCTCGCCGTCATCGTCGTTATCCTTATCGCCATGGACACGACCCAGTTCTTTTTCCGCGTGGACATGACGGAGGACAAGATCTTCACGATTTCGCCGGTCTCGAGAACCCTCTTCCGACAGATCCCGCAGGAGGTGCACATAACCTACTACGTGAGCGACCGTCTGAAGAGTCTGAGCCCCGTTCCCGGACACATCGTGGACTTACTCGAGGAGTACGCGGCCTACTCCCACGGCAGGATCAAGGTTACCGTCGTCGATCCATCAAGGGGCCAAGCGGCCGACGCGGTTCAACGCCTCGGGATCGTGCCTCAGCAGATGCAGGTGATTCAGCAAAACGAGCAAAGCGTCGCGGAAGTCTATTCGGGCATGGTGATCGAGTACCTGAACCGCACGATTGCGATTCCGTTCGTCTTCAATCCCGAGACGCTCGAGTACAGTTTGACGCTCACCATCCGCCGCATTCTGCGCAACTCCCCGGCGACCGTCGGAATCCTGGTCGGAGACCCGACCAAGCGGCTCGACAAGGACTACAGCATGCTCGACGAGCAGCTCGGCCTCAGCTTCACCGTTCGGGAATTCCGGCCCGGCGAAACGATACCGCTTGAGGTGCCGGTGCTCGTCGTGCTCGGCGGGACGGGACTTACGGCTCGGCAGCTCGTGCCGGTCGACCAGTTCATCATGAGCGGCGGCCACGTGCTCTTCGCGGTCAAGGGGCTGCGCGTCGAGACGACACGGCGGCTGAACGCCGTCGTCGTCGGTTCCTCCCCGCTCCTCGC
The DNA here is from genome assembly GCA_030041455.1 of Spirochaetia bacterium. Lineage (GTDB taxonomy): Bacteria > Spirochaetota > Spirochaetia > DAHUYW01 > DAHUYW01 > DAHUYW01. The sequence goes on along the minus strand of JASHNV010000046.1, from coordinate 14,596 downwards.
CATGCTTGAGTCCTACGGCGTGAAGGTCGGCCGAGAGATGGTCCTGGATCGCTCGGCGCGCGATTACCGCTTGCCTCAATTCGTTTTCGGATCCATAAAGTGGATGGTTCTCGGCAAATATCCCGAATGGGTCTCGATTCTCCCGCAGGACGTATCCGCTTCAAACCCGATCACCGCGAGATTCCCCGGACTCGACCTCTTGTGGCCGAGCGACCTTCGCTTCATGGGCTCTCGCGGCGTCACCGCCGAGCTTCTCGTCGAGTCGACGAAAGACGCTTGGCTCATGAAGCCTCCCTTCACGACGGATCCCTTCGATATCGTCGGCTTGGACGGCTCGTCCTACCCGACGAAGGGCCAGTACGCGCTCGCGTATGCCCTGTCGGGGAGATTTCATAGTTGGTTCGCGGGCGGCCGGGTCCCGGGCTCAGGCGCGGAGGCGCCGTACGAGAGGCTGTTGACGGAGAGCCCGGCCACGAGAATGATCGTTATCGGAGATTACGATTTCGCCTCGAATCTCATGCAATTCTCGGATAGCGCATACAACGCGCTCTTCCTGGAGAACGCCGTCGAGTGGCTGTCCAGCGACTCCGATCTTCTCGCGATCAAAACGCGGAACTTCCACGATCTGCGGCTGACCCACATCCAGGATCCGGCCACGAGGCAACGTCTCATTTTCCTCGTGGAGGCGCTGAACGTCGCGCTCATTCCGCTCCTCCTCCTCGCGGGAGGAGCGGCGCGATGGTATTTCCGCAGGGAGCGGATGATGATCGCCCGCGCGGGGGGCAGCCGCCCGCGGGTCCGGAGGCTCGATCGGTGAGGAGCTTCAAACGGAAGATCGCGACGCTCTCGTCCCTGATCGTGGTGCTCGCCCTCGTCTACGTCGCGGGCGTCGTTCTCGCCGGGGAGAGCGCGGACCCCGGTCTGTCCGGCCGCCTCCTCCTGCCCTCCTTCCAGCCGCCGCAGGCGGCGGAGGTGATTCTCTCTTCAGGCGGGGCGCAGCGGGTCGTGCTCCGGAAAAGCGGCGCTCGCTGGCTCGCGCGGGTCCACGGCGAGGGCTTTCCCGCGTCCTCGGAACGGGTCGAGGCCCTGCTCTCGGCCGTTTCCAATCTCCGCAGAAGCAAGCTCGTGAGCACCGGCTCCGAATATTTCTCCGATTTCGGTCTTGAGAGAGGCGAGGCAGGCCGCATCCTCGTCCGCGCCGGGACCGGCAAGACGATCGCCGATCTCCTCGTAGGCAAACCGGGCGCGAGCGGCTACGAAGACTATGTGCGAATCGACGGAGAAAGCCGGGTTTTCCTCGCGCGGAGCTCTTTGAGCTTCTACCTGGCTCGCGATCGCGCCTACTGGTACCGGCTTTTCGTTTTCCCCGATCAGGTGAAGGAGAGCGCGGTATCCGCGATATTCGTGAGCGGAGATATTCCGCTCGACGCGAACGGCTCCGCCTGGTCGACCGAGTCCTACAAGCTCGTCCGCGGGACTCTGGACAGCCCGGGAACATGGTCGGCCTCCGGACAGGCGCTCGCGCTCAGTCAGTCCAAGGTCGACGCGACCGCCAACAACCTCGTGAGCCTCCAGGGAGTCGATCTCCTCCCGAATCCGCCCGCGGAACGCACCCGGCATCGCGCGCTCGATGTGGCGGTGACGACGGCCGACGGAAAGGATTGGCGTATCACGGCCCGCGAGCTTGCCGGCGGGGCACAATTCGTCGTTTCCCTCGATGGTCAACCCTATGCCTACATCGTGAATACGGGGGCGCTCCTCAGGGGAGTCCAACCGCTCCGCGCTCTCGTGCGATGACTCGGGTACCGGAATCCTCAGGCTGGGTTGAGGAAGAGGACGATTCACGACGTTCGACGCACAGGAGACGAGCTCGAAAAGGTGCGCACCCGAACGGCTTTGGCGGAGACGATGCGGCTGGGATCATGAGAGGTCCGCGAACATAGCGCCGGAATAAGAATCCGCGGGGGGGGAGGGGAGATACATACGACCCCAACTAAACATAATTAAGTGCGTTTTGTGAGAATAAAAGAAAAGTTGACAATTCTGGGAGTGCGATGATAAAATATTTGAATAAACTTTTAGTGGAGGTAGTCCTATGAAGCGTTTCGCACTTCTCTTCGCTTTTTCGGTCGCGGCGGGTACGCTTCTCTTCGCGACTGGACAGTCGGAAAAGACTGGATCGGTCCCCAGCGGCGGAGCGAAGAAGTACACGATGGTCATGGTCGTAAAATTGCAAGGCATCGCCTGGTTTAACAATATGGCGCTCGGCATCGATCGGTTCGGCAAGGAGCATCCCGATGTCGACATCAGCCAAACCGGCGGCAGCACCGCCGATCCGGCCGTTCAGGCCCAGATCGTGAACGATCAGATCGCGAAGGGCGTCAACGCGGTGTTGGCGGTTCCGAATGATCCCAATTCTCTTGTTCCCGCGTTCCAGCGCGCGCAATCCGACAATATCGTCGTGGCGACGCAGGAGGCGGCCAACCTCCAGGTCGGTAACTACGACGTCGAGGCCTTTCACAACGACGCCTACGGAAAACACATGATGGACATGATGGCGCAGGCGCTCGGCAACCAGGGATTGTGGCAGCCCTTCGTGGGCCACCTCACGGCTCCGTCGCACAACGAGTGGGTCGACGGCGAAAAGGCGGAAGCGACGGCCAAGTATCCCGACCTGAAGCAGGCGACGACGAGGATCGAGGACCTCGAGAACCAGCAGGTCGCCTACGAGAAGACCCTTGAGCTGCTCAAGACCTATCCTGACCTCACGGCGGTCATGGGCAGCGCCATGACAACGGTCCCGGGCGCCGCTCAGGCGATCACCGAGAAGGGACTCATCGGCAAGGTGGCGGCCTTCGGGACCTGTCTGCCTTCGGTCGCCGGCACCTACATCATGAGCGGAGCGGCGAAGCAAATTCACTTCTGGATTCCCGCGGACGCCGGCTATGAGGTGGCGATGGCCGCTTACGATGCCCTGAAAGGCGTTCAAATCGTCGACGGCATGAACCTCGGCAGACCGGGCTACGAGAGCGTCACCGTGGTGAAAAACCAGTACGGCGTTCCCGTCGTCTACGGCCAGGCGTGGGTCGATGTGGACAAGAGCAACCTCGATCAGTGGAAAAATCCGGACGGTAGCTGGAAGCTGTAGGACAAGCCGGCATTTCCTCCGCGTCGTATGACGAATTTGTGGGGTTGATAGAGCTTCAGGGCGGCAGGCCCCGGCTCGATCAACCCCTTTGCGTGTAAAGGCTGCGATGTGGCAGACAACGTTCTCGAAGTCAAGCACATCTTCAAGGCGTACCAAGGCGTTCAAGCCCTGAGGGACGTGAGCCTATCGGTCGGCAGAGGGGAAGTTCACTGTCTCGTCGGCGAGAACGGATCGGGCAAATCGACGCTCATCAAGGTGATCGGAGGCGTCGTCGCCCCGGACCGCGGAGAGATCGTGATCGGCGGAAGAGCTCACGCCCGTCTGCAGGCCATCGAGGCAATTCGAGAAGGGATTCAAATCATCTATCAGGACCTCTCGCTCTATCCGAACCTTTCGGTTTCGGAGAACATCTCGCTGAACCAGATGATCGAGAAAGGAGTGCGGCTCACGACGCGGAAAAAGATGCAGGCGCTCGCCGCGAAGGGGCTCGAGGAGATCGGCGAGACGATCGATCTCGATGAGCGGGTGGAGAACCTCTCCATCGCGAGAAAACAAATCGTCGCCATCACGCGGGCGCTTACGCAAGGCGCCAAGCTCATCATCATGGACGAGCCGACCACCGCCATCACGCGGGGCGAAGTCGAGCATCTGTTCTCGGTGATCTCGGGCTTGAAAGCCCGGGGCATCTCGATCGTCTTTGTCAGTCACAAGCTGAGCGAGGTTTTCGAGATTGCCGAGAGCGTCACCGTCCTCAGAGACGGCAACAAAGTCGGAGACTATCCGGCCGCCGAGCTCGACGACGCCAAGCTCACCTTCCTCATGACCGGCCAAAGCTTCACCAGCTCTCCGTATCGCTTCGACGAGACGCGTCGCGGCGAGCCGCCGCTTTTGGAGGTCAGGGGACTCACGAAGACCGGCCAGTTCACGGATATATCGTTCAGTCTCTGGCCGGGGGAGATCCTCGGCATTGTCGGGCTCGTCGGCTCGGGCAGGACCGAGGTCGCGCTCACGCTCTTCGGACTGAACAGCCGGGACGCCGGGACGATCCTCATGGACGGGAAGCCCGTCGATGTGAAGTCGCCGGAAGAAGCGGCGAAGCTTGGGATTGCGTATCTCCCGGAAGACCGGCTCAACCAGGGGTTGTTCGTGGCGCGCGCAATCGGAGACAATATCGTGGTCACGATCCTCAAGAGCCTTTTGTCGAGGCTCCGGCTCATCGATCGACCGAAGAGACGGGAGGTCGAGAACCGTTGGATCGAGCGCCTGAAGATCAAGACGCCGACCGCCGCGGCCGCCGCCTTCGGCCTCTCAGGCGGCAATCAGCAGAGGGTGGTCCTCGCGAAATGGCTGGCAACCGAGCCGAGGGTGTTCATCCTTGACGGCCCGACCGTGGGCATCGACATCAGCTCCAAGAGCAACATTCACGAGATCATCAGGAATCTGGCCGAGCACGGCATGGCGATCGTCATGATATCCGACGAGATTCCGGAGGTTCTGCGCAATTGCAATCGCATTCTCGTCATGCGAAAGGGCAGAATCGAGAGGGAGATCCGGAACGTTCACGAGATGACGGAAGAGCGCCTTTTCGATGTGGTGACCGCGAGGCGCCCGGAAGAGGTTCAATGATGGTCAAAAGGCTTCTGCGCAGGAACGAGACCTACCTGTGCTTCGTGGTCATCGCGTTCTGCGCGACCGTCACCGCGGTGAATCCCGCGTTCTTTACCCTGCAAAACTTCTTCGACCTGCTGCACGACAGCTCCGGGTCCGCCATCCTCGCGGTCGGCTTTCTTGTCATCTTGCTTTCAGGCGGCATCGACGTCTCCTTTCCCGCGGTGGCGATCATGGGGCAATACATCGCCGTCAAGGCGCTCATTGCCCTGCACGTCAGCAGTCTCGCCCTCGCGCTTGCCATATCCTGCGGAGTGGGGCTGGTTTTCGGGGCCGTGAACGCCTTCTTCATCTCATTCTTCAACATTTCGACCCTGATCGTGACCCTCGGCACGTCGGGCCTCTTTTACGGCGCGATGCTCCAAGTGCTCGGCTCCGCGGGCGTGTATGCGTCCGTGCTGCCGAACTGTTTCAAGGTTTTCGGCCGGACGAACGTCTTTCAGCTGAAGACTTTGACCGGATCGTCCTACGGCCTCTCGGTATTCGCGCTCGTGCTCGCGGGGGTCGTGATTCTGAGCTGGATCATCCTTCGTCGCACGCTCCTCGGAAGGGTCATTTACGCCATGGGAGGGAACATGGAGGCCGTCCGGCGGTCGGGCGTCAACATCAGAGCGATCCAATTCTTTATGTACTGCTACATGGGATTGCTTGCGGGCGTCATGGGCGTGATGAGCGGGTCGCTCATCCAGTACAGCGATCCTACCTACATCGTCGATACCGAGCTTCTTCCCGTCCTTGCCGGGGTCATGCTCGGAGGGGCAAGTATCATGGGCGGGGCCGGGACCATCACCGGAACGCTCCTCGGCATGGCGTTGATCGCGCTTCTCGAGAAGAATCTCGTCCTCCTCGGAATCCCCTCCTACTGGGACCAATTCTTCGTCGGCGTCGTGCTCGTCGTCGGCGTCAGCGTCACCCACATTCAGCGGAGAATTCGCGGCAGAAGGCAGCTGTCCTTGCTGCGGGAGTGAGGCAAGCCCATGAACACGAAGCGGTCAAATAACCTGACCTTGCTGGTCCTGTTTGTTCTCGTGTCCGGCGTCATGGTGGTTTCGCTCCCGACGATTTTCCCTTCGCTCCGCAACATGCAGAACATGGGACGGCAGCTTCCCGAGTACGGGCTGCTCGCGCTCGCGAACATGCTCGCGATGATCACCGGCGGGATCGATCTGTCGGTGGTTTCGATTACGAGCCTGTCGGGCGTGCTCGCGGGGCTCGTGCTCTCGAGCTATCAGACGATAGGCCTGCCGACGGACCTTACGATAGGTATCGCGATCGCCGTAGCGCTGTGCGCCGCGTTCCTGTGCGGGATCTTCAACGGCGCCCTCGTCGCATTTGCGGGAGTCCCCGCCATCATTGCGACGCTCGGCTCGAACGGTCTCTTCCTCGGCGTCGCGGTCGTCTTGACGAAAGGAGCCGGAATCATCGGGTTTCCGCCCGCGTTTCTCTTCTTCGGCAACGGGAACGTCCTGGGTATTCCGACGCAGTTCCTGATTTTCGTTGTGGTTGCCTCGCTCGTCGGGCTCCTCCTGAACAAAACGACCCAAGGCTTTCGCATGGTCATGTACGGCACCAATCCTCTCGTGTCGCGATTCTCCGGCATCAACAACGAAATGGTGGTCGTGAAGACCTACATCCTGAGCGCCCTTCTCTCGGGAATAGCGGCGATCATCATGATTTCCGGGGTGAACTCGGTCCGCCCGGGATACGGCTCGGATTATCTCCTCCTTTCCGTGCTCATCGCGGTCATGGGAGGAACGGATCCGGCCGGCGGCTTCGGAACGACGCTCGGAGTCGTGCTCGCGATTTTTGTTCTGCAAGTTCTTCAGAGCGGGCTAGTCATCTTGGGATTCTCGCCGTTCTTCCGAAAGTCCGCGTTCGGATTTCTCCTGCTCTTGATCGTGGTCTTCCAGTTCTATCGGTCGCGCTACTTCCAGCTGAGGCTCTCAAGCGCGGCGGCGAGAGAGAAACTGCAGGTCTGAGGGGCACACGAGCGCCTTCGTCCTCCGAGAGGCGGGTTCGTTCTTCCATCCGCGGCCGGTTCTCGCCGAGGGAGCAGCGCATCCGCGACACGCATGAAGGTACGCGGGCACCGCGACGCTTCGCCGGACCGGCTACCGCGCGGGAGGATCGACCCGTCAGGGACGAGCCCTGGTGTCTTGCAAGGGCTTCGACGGGAAGGAGCAGACGCCCTTCAATCGGCGGCGCTCGCCATGGAGCCCGTCGTTCGAGGAAGCGCTTGCTCAGGAAGCTACGACGAACGGGTCGGAAGCCCCTCTCGCCTTCCGAACCCGTCGCGGAACCCGGAAGGCCTATCATGCGCGCATGCGTGAGATCGTCCGTTCCGGAATCGCTCGCCTCGAGCAGACCAAGGGGTCGAGGAGAGAGGCGTCATCGAGTGTGCGATCCCGGAGGAGATCGACATGAACGGACGGGATCTCAGGAAGGCGCGTACGATCCCGCGGGAATTCAATCTTCCGCTCGCGAGCGGCCGGTATCCCGGATCGTCCCAGTAGAGCGCGAAAAGACCGTCTCGCGCGTGCGATTCCGCCGGATCTGGTCGTGCCGGGCGAAATGGACCGGCTGTTTCGGGAAGCCGCGCGGGGCTCCGCTCCCGCGCCCGGCATACCCGCGTTACGTCCGGCTCGGAAAGAGCATGACCTTCATCGCGTCCTCCGTCCCCTTGCGGATCGTCTCGATCGCTCGGCCGAACTCCTCGAGGGGGAGCCGGTGGGAGACGAGGTCCTCCACCGGGAGCTTTCCGGACTCGATGAGCGCGACGGCCTGGTAGGAGTTCCTCAAGGAGGTGTAGGAGCCGAGGAGCGTCAGACCCTTGCGGAAGAGGGCGAACGGCTCGATCTCGATCGTCTTTCCCGCGGGCGGCACCCCGAAGAAAAGAACCGTTCCTCCCGCCCTCGCGTAGCGCGGCGAGAGCGCCTCGAGCGCCGGAGCGCCGGACGCGTCGACGACGAGGTCGTAGAAGTCGGTCGTGAGCCCGTCGGTGCCCGCGCGGGTCTCCGCGGCGCCGCTTCGGCGCGCGACCGACAGGCGCGAGGCGTTCCGCTCCACGACCGTGATCTCCGAGGCTCCCTGGAGAAGGAGGAGCCGCAGCAGCAGGATTCCGATCGGACCGGCGCCGAGCAGGAGAACGCGGTCGCCGGGGCGGCAGCGCGCCCGCTCGACGCCGTGAATGACGCAGGAGAGCGGCTCCATGAAGGCCGCCTTGTCGAAGGGCAGCGCTCCCGCGGGGACGACCGCGCTCTCGGGGCAAACCACGAGCTCGGCCATGCCGCCCGGGAGGGTCACGCCGATCGCCTGCCATCGCTCGCAGAAGTTCTGTCGGTTATTCAGACAGCTCGGGCAGTTGTTGCACGCGATATTCGGCTCCACGGCGACGCGGTCTCCGACGCGGAAACGCTCGACTCCCGCGCCCACCGCCTCGACGACGCCTGAGAACTCGTGGCCCGGCGTTATCGGATAGCCGCCGAGGTACTCGCCTTGAAAGATGTGGACGTCGGTGCCGCAAATTCCGCACGCCATGACGCGAATGAGGACCTCGCCGTCGGCGGGCCGGGGATCGGGAAGCTCGGCGACGCGCGCCGAGCTCGGCCGCTCGATAATCAACGCTTTCATGGGGTCATCCTATCCCTTTACCGCCCCGAGCGTGAGCCCCTTCACGAGGGACTTGTGGGCAAACCAGCCGAGAACGAGAGGCGGAAGCACGGTCACCGTCGCGATCGCGCTGAGCTTCGCCCAGAAGAGGCCTTCTTGCGTCATGTACGAGGCCATATAGACCGGAAGCGTCGCCGCGTGCACGTAGGTCAAGTTGATCGCGAAGAAAAACTCGTTCCACACGAAGATGAACACGAGAAGGGCAGTCGAGGTAATTCCGATCCTCGTGAGGGGCACGATGATGGCGAAAAAGGTCCGAAGCTTCGAGCAGCCGTCGATGTGCGCCGCTTCGAGGATCTCCCGCGGGACGTCCTTGAGGAAGGAGCGTACCATCCAGATGACGATCGGTACGTTGGCGCCGGTGTACATCAGGATCAGGAAGAACTTCGTGTCGAGGAAGTGGCTGTAGCGGGCGAGCAGGAACACGGGGATGATCACGCTCACCGGCGGAAGAAGGGTCGTGGAGAGAAACCAGAAGAAGAGGTTGTCGGGCTTCTTCAGCCTGCCGAAGACGATCGCGTACGAGGCGGGGATCCCCACGACGATGCACACCGCCATCGTGATGATCGAGACCTCCGCGGAGTTCCTCAGATAGCCGATGATGTCCGGGTTCAGCACGAGCCGGTAGTTCGCGAGGGTGGGAGTGAAGAAGAGCCTCGGCGGAAGGACTTCGGTCTCCGGCTTGAAGCTCGTGAGGATCATGTAGAGAATCGGGAAGAAATAGATCAGACAGAGCAGATAGATGACGATCACGAGCAGGATATGCCTGACGCGTCGCGTTTTCATGGCTACACTTCCCATTCCTTGAATCGGCGCTGGAAGAATCGGAAGAGCGCCATGATCGCAATGAGGGTGAGGACGGCCGTGACGATCGCGATCGCGGTCGCCCGTCCGACGTCCCATTCGTAGAAGCCCACCTTGTAGACGTAGTAGGGGAGGTTCGTCGAGCTCACGCCCGGCCCCCCCGAGGTGGTCACGAAGATCAAGCCGAACACCTTCAGGATGAAGATGGATCCCAGCATGATCGCCACCTCGATATGGTTGTAGATCGCCGGAATCTTGATCGAGAAGAGCGTTCGCAGCCACCCGGCCCCGTCCACCTTCGCGCTGTCGAGAGTTTCCTCGGAGATGCCCTGGAGGCCCGCGAGGAGAATGAGGATGAAGAACGGGGTCCACTGCCAGACGGTCAGGACGAGCACGGTAAGAAGGGAAAAGGAGCCGAAGAAATCGATCGGCTTCACGTGGAAGAGCGCGGCGATGTAGCCGTTGAAGCCGAACGACGGATGGAGGAGGAGGGTCTTCCAGATGATTCCGGCCACCGCGTCCATCACGAAGAAGGGCGAGACGATCAGCGTTCGAACGAGATTGACTCCGAGAAAGTTCCGGTTCAGGAGCAGCGCGAAGAACATCCCGAGGACCGTGCAGCAGACGAGGGAGCCGGCCGTGAGCTCGATCGTGTGGGCGATCACCGCGTAGAACTCGGGATCGGTGAAGATACGCAGGTAGTTGCCGAGGCCGTCGAAGCTCACGCCGAGGTCGGGCCGCACGACGATCCACTTCACGAACGAAAGCCCGAGCGTGAAGATGATCGGCACTTGAGTGACCAGCGCCACCGTGATCACCGCCGGGAGCGTCAGAAACTTTGCCTTTTGATACCTGTACGATCCGTCGGACATGGCGCGGTCCTCTTTCGACGATGGCGCGCTCGCGCGGGGGGAGGCTCCGCCGATCCCCGCGCAAGCCGCGCCGATGCGATGTTTACTGCTTGAGGTAGCCGCCCGACTGAGCGACCTGCAGGGCGTCCTGCTGGCAGGCTGCAAGGGCGTCTTCCAGCGATTTCTGGTTCGAGATGTACGCCGCAAGCTCCTGAGAGACCTTGTCGCCGAGCCCCTGGAACTCCGGGATCGCGACGTACTGAACGCCCTTGTACGGCACCGGGTCGACCGTCGGGTTGTCGTACTGAGCGTTCTGGATCGACTGCAGGGTGATCTGCGCGAACGGCGCGGCGGCGAGGTACTGGGGATTCTGGTAGGTCGAGATGCGAGTCCCCGGAGGAGCCTGGCCCCAGCCGACGCTCGTGCCGATCAGGTTGATGTAGTCCTTGCTCGTCGCCCACGTCACGAACTTGAACGCGGCCGCCTTCTGGCTCGAAGCGCTCTCGATCGCGAGCGCCCACGACCACAGCCAGCCCGAGTTCGACTTCACCGCGGTGGGCGCGAGGGCGTAGCCGATCTTCCCCGCGACCTGCGAGTCCTTCGAGTTGAGCATTCCAGCTGCGACCGTCGCGTCGTACCACATCGCCGCCTTGCCGGACGACATGAGCGCGAGGCCCTCGGTGAATCCGGTGGTCGTCGGGCCCGGCTCGCCCGAGTCCGCGAGGATCTGCTTGTAGAACTGCCAGGCCTGCCGCATTTGCGGGGTGTTGAACTGAGGCTGCCAGTTCTGGTCAAACCAGCGCGCGCCGAAGGTGTTGATGATCGTGTCGAAGACCGCGAGGTTCTCGCCCCAGCCGGGCAGCCCCCTCAGCACGATGCCGTAGAAGTTCGCCGACGGGTTGTTGACTTTCTTCGCGATGTCCGCCACCTGCTGCCACGTCGGCGCCTGCGGCATGGTGATGCCCGCCTGCTGCAGGACGTCGGTCCGGTAGAACAGCATGCTGCTCTCGCCGTAGAAGGGCAGGGCGTACAACTGGCCGTTGTAGGACAGCGCGCTCCTGATCGGCGGCATGAGATCGTCGAGGTCGTAGGCGGTCCGGTCGGCGTCCGACATCTTCTGGAAGAACGGATCGAGCGCCACGACCCAGTTGTTCTTTCCCCAGAAGGGGGTGTCGTACGTGCCGATCGTCACGATGTCGTATTTCCCCGCTCCGAGCGCCACGTCCTCGGTCACCTTCTGCCTGAGCTGGTTCTCGGGCATCACCACGAAGTTGACCTCGATGCCGGTCTGCTTCGTGAACGTCGGCGCGTACTTCTGCATGATCTGCATGTCGGGGTTGTTCACGGTCGCAAGCACGAGCGGCTGCTGCGACGCCGACGCTTCCTTCGCGCCTCCGGCAAAGGCAAGACTTGCCGCGGCGGAGGCGAAGAGAATTGACGTTAGGAATTTTCTCATGGCCAAAGCTCTCCTTGTTTGTGTAAGCTTGCCTTACGGTACGGGGACGGCGCTCTCCCCGCAAGTTACGACGGTACCGATTCTGGGATCATTTTTCATGGTACCGCGGTACTGTGCGGGCGCGCCTTCAGCCGGGATCGGCCCGTTCCTTCGTCTGTTTCAGCCGCGAGGCGAGCTGCAGCGCCTGGATCCGGTCATGGACGCCGAGCTTCGAGTAGATGACGCTCACGTGGTTCTTCACCGTCTGCTCCGCGAGGAAGAGGTGCTCGGCGATTCTCCGGTTGTCCCAGCCGTCGGCGAGGAGGAACAGCACCTCCCGCTCGCGTTTCGTGAGATCCTTGAACCACTGAAGCTCGTCGGCCGCGACGCTCCGGCTCGCGCTCGACCGGTCCTTCAGCTCCGAGAGCCGCTCCACGAGCCTGCGGGCGACCGACGAGGCGATCAGGACCGAGCCCGATTGAATCGCCCTGATCGCGTTGATCAGTTCCTCCGGCGGAATGTCCTTGAGGAGATAGCCCGCGGCGCCGCACTTGATCGCCTCGTGCACGTACTCGTCGTCGTCGAAAGTCGTGAGGATGATGATCTGAACGGCGGGGAACTCGCTCCGGATGACCCTCGTCGCCTCCACGCCGTCCATGACCGGCATTCGCGCGTCCATGACCACGATGTGCGGCTGCTCGCTCCTCACGCAGTCGACCGCCTCCCGCCCGTTATGGGCGATTCCGACCACGGCGATGTCCTGCGAGCGGGACTGAAGCACCGTCCTCAGTCCCTCGACGAACAGGATCTGATCGTCGGCGAGGACGACTCGAATCAGCTCCATGGCGCCGCCTCGCGTCCGGTGCCGAAAGGGATCCTCGCGAGAAGCTGGAAGCCGTCGGCGACGTTCTGCGCCCTCAGAGTTCCGTTCAGCTTCGCGATCCGCTCGCCCATCCCGCCGAGTCCGATGCCCTCGTCGATCTGCTCCGCGCCCGTGCCGTTGTCCCGGATGGTGACGTTGAGCGCCCCGTCGCCCTGCCAGAAGTTGACGGTGATCCTCGTCGCCCCGCCGTGCCTGAAGGCGTTCGTCATGCCTTCCTGGAGCATGCGGTAGACGACCTGGTCGACGTCGTCGCCGTAGGTAAGCTGCGCGTTGCCGAAGTTGAGGTCGACCGTCACGCCGGTCGCGTTCGCGAACGCGTCCGTGAGACGCCGGAAGAGATGGATTCCGCCGACGCGGGTCGTCTCGACCGACCGGAGAGTCCTCAAGGAGCGGCGGGCTTCCGCGAGCCCGGACAGCGTCTGCTCCTTCATCGTCTCGAGGACCTCCTCGAGACGGCGGAGCTCGTTTGCCCGCAGGGAATCAAGGGAGACCTCGATCATCATCTTGATGTTCGTCAGGGTATATCCGATCGTATCGTGGATCTCCCGCGAAACGCGCCTGCGCTCCTCTTCCGTCGAGCGCTCGCCGATCGTCGAAGCGTAGTGCTGAAAACCGATGTTGGCGCTCGTAAGCTGCATGATGGAGTCGTTGAGCGCGCCGTTCCTGCGGCGCTCTTCGGCGAGCGCGTCGGAAAGGCCGCGGCCCGAGAGGCTGACCGCGGCGACCGCGAGGAGAACGGCGAGGTAGGCGATCACGACGTCGAGGGACGGCTCGGCCGTATAGGCGTTCCACACCCTCAGCGGCGCGAGGCTCGCGAGGGCAAGCGCGACGATCGAGGCGACGATCCAAAAATTGCGGCCTCGATGAGGGTACGCGGAGCCTTCGAGGACGAGCCCCGTGAAGAGCGTCATCTCGATTCCTCCGAACTTCGGCTCGGGGATCGAGGCGACGGTCGCGACGAGGAGCTTTGAATAGAGGAGAATGATCACCACGTAGCCGCGCCGCGCAAAGAAAAGCGCGGTGGTGAGGACGACGGACAGGCCGACGAGGACGCAGAACTCCCTCAGCCACGACGAAGGCACCGGAAGAGTTGGGTATTGGCTGAAGAACTCGGCGATGGCACCAAGCTGGCAGGCGACCGAGACAACGAGGGCCAAAACGGAAAACGGAGTCCGCTTCACCATACTCGGGGAATGATACCATGTCCCCGGAGCTCGCGACAAACGGAGGGCGGGGGTTGTTCGGAAGAGGCGGCCCGGGGAAGCCGACCCCGAGGGCGCGAGGTTTCGCGTACAGGATCTCCCCTTCCGATTCGGTTCCACCTGAATCGGAAGGGACCCCTCGACCGAGAGGCGGCGCGATCGGTCCGAGGCCATACGATGACCTCGCATCTCGAGGGACTCCCGCCTTTGTGAAACGATATGGCAGCTCGCTTTCGATAGCAGGGCGCCGGGCCCCGGAGAATGCCTCGATTGTCGCGCGGAGACCATCATGCAAGCACGCGGAACGATCCGACGCTTCCCCCACGAAGCCCGCAAGCGCTCGAATTTCCACTCCCGGAAGCGCCGCGGATTGTATGTTCGAGAGGCAGTCATCCATTTTTGACTGCTCCGTTGCCGACGGTAATGACTTTCTCGGCCCTCCAGGCGGGGACGTGGCGAGACGGAGCTCAATCTTCATCGGGCTGTTCCGCAATCGTTTTTCTCAAGCTCTCAGTGTTCGTTGGGGTGCGTTTGAGAGGTCCCAAAGAGTCCATTGTGTCTATCGTACCTACAAAAGAGACCGCGTTATGGAGGTATGGCGTGAGTGTGGGGCCTGTTGCTGTCTCCAAACCCTCGCGGACATACTTGCCATGCTCGGTCTCCATGATCGACGAATTTTGGAGATGTTGCTCGAGCAGCTGCATCGTGGAATCCAGATCGGGCCGGCAATCTTGCGATCTATGGCGACCAGAACGCTATCCCATATCTATCGAAGCTTTTGAAGAGTTCGAGATTGTGGACAACGGGATCCTGTTTGCCAACCACGCTCTTATCGAGTTGCGCGAGGCCATTGAGAAGCTCGGCGTCTTAACCACAGAGCAGCAGCGGAAGTATCGGTGCGGTCTTCGGCAACAGGATATGGCTCAGGAAAAGATT
>JASHNV010000045.1 GCA_030041455.1 Spirochaetia bacterium | reverse complement strand
TAAATCCGTCGTTTCTCGCGCCCAGGCGTCAGTTTCAGCCCCGCAGAGAGCGAAATCCGTTCATGCTTTTTCTTTGTCTGCAAGGAGACGTTTCATGGCAACGAAGGCCAGAGGGAAGATAGTTCGCCGGCTCGGCTTGAACCTGTTCGGCAATCCGAAATATGACCGCCTGCTCAAGAAGAAGAGCAATCCTCCCGGCTTCGACAAGCTGCGAAAGATCCGCAAGAAGGAAAGCGAGTACGGCCGGCAGATGGCCGAGAAGCAGAAGCTCAAATTTTGCTACGGGCTAAGCGAGCGGCAGTTCCACAACCTCTTCGACAAGGCGAAGAACATGAAGGGCGTGACCGGCGACAACATGCTCTCCCTCCTCGAGCGGAGGCTGGACAGCGTCGTCTACCGGCTCGGAATGGCGAGCACGCGGCCCCAGTCGCGCCAACTCGTGAGCCACGGCCACATCCTCGTGAACGGCAAGAAGGTGAACATCCCGTCGGCGATCGTGAAAGAGGCCGACGTGATCACCGTGAGGGACCGGAACGCGAGCAAAATGCTCGTGCGCGCCTGCCTGTCGAAGCACGACCACCCCCTTCCGGCCTGGCTCTCGGTCTCCGAGGACGAGGTGAGCGGCAAGGTCGAGCGCCTGCCGGTGCGAAGCGACATTCCCACGATCGCGAACGAGCAGCTCGTCATCGAGTACTACGCCAAGTAGCCTTCCCCCCCTTTTTGAGCCAAGTCGGCGTCGGAGGCGGCGGCCGCGTGAAGAAGCTCTGCGTCATCGGCAGCATCAACATGGACCTAGTCGCCCGCGTGGAGCGCTTCCCCTCAGGCGGGGAAACCGTCCTCGCTGGCTCCTTTGAGACCTTCCCGGGAGGGAAGGGCGCGAATCAGGCGGTGTCCGCGGCGCGGCTCGGCGCCGACGTGCTCCTCGTCGGCAAAGTGGGCGACGACCTGTTCGGCGGGCGCTACCTCGACGTCCTGAAGGCGGAGGGAGTTCGCACGGAGGGAGTCGGCGTCGAGGGCGGCGTCTCCACCGGCGTCGCGCTCATCGAGGTGGAGCGCTCGGGGGAGAACCGCATCGTTCTCGCAGTCGGCGCGAACGGCTCCGTGACCCCCTCCTACATCGAAGGGCTCCTTCCGCTTCTCGACGGCTGCGACGTCGTGCTTCTCCAGCTCGAGGTGCCGATCGACACGGTAGTCGAGGCATGCAGGCGCGGCAGGGCCCTCGGCAAGACCGTCATCCTCGATCCGGCTCCCGTCGTGCCGCTTCCCGCCGATCTCTACCGGCTCGTCGACTACATCACGCCCAACGAGCACGAGCTCGAGCGTCTCACCGGCGGCGCGGGGATCGAGGGGGGCATCGAGGAGCTCCTCCGCCGCGGCTGCCGGGCGGTGGTCGTGAAAGCGGGGGGAGAAGGCTCCTACTACAACGGCGGCGGCGGGACGATTCACATCCCCGCCTTCCCCGTCGAGGTCGTCGACACGACCGCCGCGGGAGACTGCTTCAACGCGGCCTTCGCGACCATGTTGGCTCGCGGAGACTCCGCCCGGGAGGCCCTGACCTTCGCCAACGCGGCGGGCGCCCTGTGCGCCACGGGTATGGGCGCCCAGGGCGCGATGCCCACGCTCGAGGCGGTGCGCGCCTTCATGGAATCCGCGCGGCCGCAATGACGTCGAAGGGGGTTCGCGTGAGGCGGGCGAGCCGGCACTTCGGCGCTTTCCTCAAGCTCACCCTCGGGCGCTTTCTCCTGAACAGGTACAACGTCGCGGGCGAGAATCTCGCGGTCCTCAGGCGGCTTCGACCTCCCTACCTGCTTCTCGCCAACCACTTCACGACCTGGGACCCTTTCCTGCTCGGCTGCTTCATTCCCGTGCCCGTGTACAACGTCACCTCCGACATGCAGTTTCGAAGCGCCGTCATGCGTTTCCTCCTCGGCCTCGTCGGAGCGATACCGAAGACGAAGGTGGTCTCGGACCTCGGGACGGTACGGAAGATCCTCGCGGTCGTGCGCATGGGCGGGGTCGTCGGCATCTACCCCGAGGGCAGGCGCTCGTGGGACGGCCACACCTCGGCCATCCTTTTTTCCACCGCCAAGCTCGTCAAGGTTCTGAGGCTTCCGGTCGTGATCGCCGTGATGAAGGGCGGCTACCTCTCCCTGCCGAGGTGGACGCGCTTCCGCCGCCGCGGCCGGATCCTCTTCGATTTCCACCTGGCGCTGAGCGCGGCGGAGACGCGGGAGCTCTCGGCGGGCGAGGTGTACCGGAGGATGGTGGACACGATCGAGCACGACGAGTACGAGTTTCAGCGCTCCCAGATGCTTCCCTATCGGGGGCGTCGCGCGGCGGAGCGCCTTGAGCTCGCGCTCTTCGCCTGCCCCTCCTGCCGCGCAATCGGCTCGCTCGCGTCGAGCGGACGGCTCTTCGGCTGCGGCCGCTGCGGCTACCGGGTGCGCTACAACGCGTACGGCTTCTTCGAGCCTCGTTCCGGAGCGCTCCGCTTCGCGACCGTCCGCGACTGGAACCTCTGGCAGCTCGGCTTTCTCGAGGAGGCGCTCTCAAGCGCCTTCGCGCGAGGCGACTCCGCGCCCGTTCTCGCCGAACGGAACCTGCTGATCCAGGTCGGCTACCGCACGCGCCCGCTCAGGCGGTTCCACTACGGCGACATGACGCTCTTCCTCGACCGCATCGAGTTCAAGACGCTCGTCCACGGGACGATCTCGTTTCCCATCGCCGAGATCGCCGGGATCAACGTCCAGATCCAGGAGCGACTCGAGTTCTACTTCCGCGGCATGCTCTACCGCTTCCATTCCGGAAGGCGGCCGGTCTGCGGCTACCTGTGGATGAACGCGGTCGAGATCCTCCAGCGCCTCGCGACGGGACGGAGCTCGTCGGAGGCGCGCTAAAGCGCTCGGAACTTCGCTTCCGGCCTCCTCGTCTAAGTCACTGCCGAAGCGCACAGCGCGCGCGAGGGACGTCTTCAGGCGGGGCGTCTCTTGACACTCCGACTGGAATTCGGCGTCATGATAAACTATATTGTTACTGGACGGCGAGCCGTCCAGCTGGTGAGCGGCGCGCCGCCGCGCGGGGAACGCGCATCGCCTCGCTCACGAGGATGCCGCTTCCGCCCCGACGAGCAGACGGCGGCAGTTTCCGCCATCGCAGACTGCGTTTCCTCCAAGCTCCCGCTCGGCTGCCTGCGCATCGAGGGAATAGTCGGTCGTCTGTTTCTCAGGCGAACGGTTAGAGGGGAGGGGATAGACCATGAGCTCCGACGCAAGGGAGTTTCACGATTCGCTTGACGCGCTGATACACGAAACCAAGTCCGACAAAGACGACGGCTGGGAAGGCACGATGACCGAGTACATGGCGCTCGTGCACGACGATCCCGTCGTCGCGCAATCGGCTCCGGCGCGCGTCTACAACATGATCATGGAGCGCGGGACCTCCGACAGCGGCCATCCCGACAAGCTTCCGCACTACGAAGACCTCGTGCGCTACACCTTCTTCGACGGTGAAATATTCGGAATCGAAGAGGTGCTCCACGACCTCGTGCGCTTCTTCCAGGCGGGCGCGAACCGAACCGAGACCGGGAAGCGGATCCTGATTCTCGTGGGACCGGTGTCCTCGGGCAAGTCGACCATCGCCGCGCTGCTCAGGCGCGGTCTCGAGCGCGTGAAGGCGCCGGTCTACGCGATCAAGGACTGCCCCATTCACGAGGAGCCCCTTCACCTCATTCCGCGCTCGCTCCGCGCGAAGTTCGAGCAGCTCCTCGGCGTGAAGATCGAAGGGGACCTCTGCCCGGTCTGCAAGTATCGTCTCACCGCCGACGAGCGCTTCCGCGACCAGGTCGGCAACTACAAGTGGGAGGAGATGCCGGTCGTCCGCATCTCGCTGAGCGAGCGCTCGAGGGCCGGGATCGGGACCTTCCAGCCCTCCGACCCGAAAAACCAGGATATCTCCGAGCTCATCGGCCACGTCGATCTCGGCCAGATCACGAAGTACGGCGAGGGGCACCCCCTCGGATACAAGTTCGACGGCGAGCTGCAGATCGCAAACCGCGGCCTCATCGAGTACATCGAGATTCTCAAGTGCGACATCAAGTTTCATTACGTGCTCATCACGGTGGCGCAGGAGCAGCTGATCAAGGCGCCGAGCTTTCCGCAGATGTACATCGATACCGTGATCCTGAGCCATACGAACCAGACCGAGTTCGACAAGTTCAAGGCGAACAAGGAGAACGAGGCGCTCCACGACCGGATGTATCCCATCTACGTCCCCTACAACTTGAGGGTGCGCGACGAGATGGAGATCTATCGAAAGCTCATCAACACGAGCGAGTTCAAGGAGAAGGTCCACATCGCCCCGCTCACCCTCTACATGGCGGCGCTCTTCGCGGTCCTGACGCGGCTCATCCCGCCGAAAGCCGACCCGGATCTCCTGAAGAAGGCGAAGTATTACAACGGCGAGGCGATCCTCGAGAAGGAAAAGGACCCCGTGGACGTCCGCAAGATGTGGACCGAAGGGCGCGAGGCGGGAGAGGGGATGAACGGCGTCAGCCCGCGGTTCATCATGAACGCGCTCAACATCGCGCTCGGCGCGGCGCAGGGCGGGGCGAAGTGCATCAACCCGGTCGACGTGATCCGTTCCCTCAAGCACCAGTTCGATCACCACATCGGCTTCAGCGACGAGGAGCGCTCGCGCTACATGAACCTGCTCATGGCCGAGAAGGGGAGCGTCCTTGCCGACTACCGGGAGAAGGCGAAGAAGGAGATCAACCGGGCCTTTCTCTACGCGTACGAGGACCAGGCGCAGGCGCTCTTCGACAACTACATGAAGAACGCGACGGCCTACTGCCTGAAACGGAAGAACATCGATCCGGTGACCCAGGAGGAGTCCGATCCGGACGAGAAGCTCATGCGCTCGATCGAGGAGATGATCGGAATCTCGGAGGGAGCGAAACCCGAGTTCCGCCAAGGCCTGTTCGTTTTCAAGTCGGACGCGATCGACCGGAACGAGCCGTTCGACTTCAAGAGCTACGCGCCGCTGCAGGAGGCGATCGAGAAGAAGCTCATCGCCGACCTGAAGAACATCGTCTCCCTCACCCTCACGGACAAGTCCCGGCGGGATCCGAAGACGCTCGAACGCAAGCAGGACGCGGTCGGCAAGCTCATCGAGCGCGGCTACTGCGCGGAGTGCGCCGAGGCGCTGCTCGATTTCGTGGGCGAGATGCTCCGAAAGGAGGAGTAGCTCAGGTGGCTGTCGTCCAGCCCGACTACGGAAGCGCGCCCCGGGGGAACACCGACGCGGCCCGTCACCGCGAGAAGATCAAGGAAGCCATCCGGCAGAACCTCCCCGAGATCATCGGCAACGAGGCGATCATCACCCGCAAGGAGAACCAGATCGTCCGGGTGCCGGTGAGGGGCGTGAAGAGCTATCACTTCATTCACAACCAGGGGGGCGCGGGGGGCGGCTTCGGCAGCGGCGAGGCGCAGAAGGGCAAGGTGGTCGCGACGAGGCCGAAGACCGGCTCGGGCCAGCCGGGAAAGCCCGGAGGCGAGCCGGGCGTCGACTATCTCGAGACGGAGATCGACCTCGACGAGCTCATCGGCATGATGTTGGACGACCTGGGGCTGCCCAACCTTCAAAAGAAAGAGATCGAGGAGACCTCCACCTCGGAAGGGTGGACCTACAACTCGATCGAAAAGACCGGCATCCGGCCCCGCCTCGACAAGAAGCGCTCGATCAAGGAGGCGATCAAGCGGACCGAGATTCTCGTCGGGCTGCTCGCGAAGGAGACCGGCAGGATCGAGGAGGACTGTCGCCGAGCGCTCGACATGGCGCTCGGCGACTACGCGCAGGCGCGGCTCATTCTCGACCGGACGCCCGCGTTTCCGCAGGGCGAGGCGCGCGGGGGCCCCGCGCTCGCCTCGAGCGACCTCCGCTACCACGCGATCGAGGAGGAGGTGCGCCACCTGTCGAACGCCGTGGTCATCGCGATGATGGACGTCTCGGGGAGCATGGACACCATGAAGAAGTATTTTGCGCGCTCCTTCTTTTTCTGGATGCTCTCGTTCCTCCGCACGATCTACAAGCACGTGGAGATCCGTTTCATCGCCCACACCACCGAGGCGAAGCTCGTCGACGAGTACGAGTTCTTCCACAAGGGGGAGTCGGGCGGCACCCAGTGCTACGCAGCCTACGACCTCGCAGGCGAGCTCATCGACAGCGAGTACCCGCCGAGCCGGTGGAACATCTACCCCTTCCACTTCTCCGACGGCGAGGACTGGGACGCCGAGCAGTCGGTGCTCTCCCTGAAGGCGGTTCTCCGCCGCGGGGTCTCGGCGTTCGGCTACGGCGAGATCCAGACCGACTACTCCGCGTCGATCCTCATGACCGCCTTCGAGCGAGGCCTCGACATGCAGGAGCAGCGCTCCGACGGATACACCTACTACAGCGGGCAGTGGAGCTCCACCCCGCTCCTCGGCATGATCATCCGCTCCCGGCAGGACCTCTATCCCGCGCTGCGGGTGCTCCTGAGGACCGAGTAGCCCGAACGAACCCCGAGGCAAGCCATGACGCGCACGGAGATCGAGCGCCTGAACGAGGCGGACCGGCTCATTCAAGAGATCGTCCGCGACATGGGGCTCGACTTCATGTCGCAGGAGTTCGACGTCGTCCCCGTCGAGAAGATGCTCGAGATCATGGCCTATCGCCTGCCGGTCAACTTCTCCCACTGGAGCTTCGGCCGGGACTACGAAAGCGAGCGCACCCGCCACGAGCACGGCTTCGGCGCTCCCTACGAAGTGGTGTTCAACAGCGACCCCGCGCGCGCCTACCTGATGGACACCAACCCCTTCGCCGTCCAGGTCCTCGTCATGGCGCACGTCTACGCGCACAACGACTTCATGAAGGAGAGCCGCCACTTCCAGCGCACCCGCCGGGACATGATCAGCTCGGCGTCGGAGGCGGCGGCGCGCTTTCGCGAGTACGAGCGCGACTACGGAATCGACGCCGTCGAGCGCGTGATCGACGCGGGAATGGCGATCCAGTGGAACGTCGATCCCGACGAGGACCTTCACCAGGAGAGCGAGGCGGCCGCGCGCGACAGGATCTTCGGCTGGGCGAAGCCCCACGCGCCGCGCGGTGCCTACGAGGACCTTCTTCCGCGGCCGCCCGAGTTCCCGACCGACCAAAAGCGCGAGCTCAGGAAGCATACGCCCCCGGAGCCGACCGTGGACCTGCTCGGCTACCTCATCGAGCACTCCCCGCGGCCCCTCGCCGAATGGGAAAAGGACGTCCTCTCCGTCATCAAGGGCCAGGCGCTCTATTTCATGCCCTATCGCCGCACGAAGATCATGAACGAGGGATGGGCCACCTACTGGCACGAGAAGATCATGCAGCGGCTCTTCAAGGAGAGGTTCCTCACGACCGAGGAGCACGGTCTGTACAACCTGTACAACGCCCGCGTGAAGGCGCACAACCCCCGCGCGGTCAACCCCTACCTCCTCGGCTCGGCGCTCTTCGAGAGCATCGAGGACCGGTGGAACAAGGGACGCTTCGGCCGGGACTATCTCGAGGTCGAGAACGCCGAGGCGAGGGAGCGGTGGGACTCGGGGCTCATGAAGGGCCGCCAAAAGCTCTTCGAGGTGCGCCGCACCCACATGGACTGGTTCTTCGTCGACGAGTTCCTCGACCGCGGGGTGGTGGAGGACCTGAACCTCTACGTCTACCTGGAAAAGGAGCGCGACAACGCCTTCGAGTCGGTCGTGGAAGTAACCGCTTGGGAGAAGGTGAAGCAGTATCTCGTGCAGAGCCTCATGAACTGGGGGATTCCGCGCATTCTCGTCGTCGACGGAAACTACAAGGGAAGCTCGCAGCTGTACCTCAAGCATGTCTTCGAAGGGCTGCCGCTCGACGAGGAGTATTGCAGGAAGACGCTCGGCTACATCCACGAGCTCTGGAGCAGGCCCGTGTACCTGGAGACCTACGAGCCCTACCTCCATCAGCTCAGGGCGAAGCTCTATGTCGCCGATGAACAGAGTATTCACGTGCACGAGGAGTAGGCGGCCGGCTCGGTCGCGATATTCCTCCGGGGCCGAATAATTTGCCGGTTGCTGTAACCATCGGCGTTCCGGGGACCTTTCCTAGGGTCCCCGAGTGAGAGCGCGCGGGGCGCAGAGGTAGGGTAACAAGTCGTGAGCACAGAGGTTGGCGGCGGAGGTTTTTTGAGAGAAACGGACCATCCAAGCGCGCTCGATTCGGCGAAGGCCCCCGGGAGCCCCGGCGGGCTCGATCTCGACGGGCGGAGGAGGCGCGTCGTTCGCGTTCTGAGGAGAATCGTTCCGCTCCTCGTCGTGGCCGCGCTCGGCTACCTGGTCGTGAACACCCCGTTCGTGCTCAATATCTTCCTCGTCGTGGTCCGGTTCGTCGGACAGCTTCTGTTCGCGGTCCTCTTCATGGTCGTGCAGTTCGGATCGCTCTTCTGGTTCATGTCGCGCTCGAAGGTCGAGAAGATCAGGCCCGAGGACCCGAAGGCGATCCGCTTCGACGAGTATTGGGGCCAGCCGAACCTCAAGCGGCTCGTCAAGCAGTGGCTCGGGCTCCTGTCCGACCGCGAGGAGTTCGTCCGCATGGGCGGCCGCTACATCAACGGACTCCTCCTCTACGGCGAGCCGGGCACGGGAAAGACCATGCTCGCGAAGGCGATGGCGGGCGAGGCGGGAGTGGCGTTCATCTCCATCGAGGGATCGGGCTTCAGAGCCATGTTCTGGGGCGTCGACGTCCTGAAGATGATCTGGTTCGTGCGCAAGGCGAGGAAGCTCGCGCAGCGCTACGGCGCCGCGATCGCCTACATCGACGAGATCGACGCGGTCGGCGCGAGCCGCGGAAACGTCATGCGCGGCGGCGGGAGCTCGCCGGGCGCGGGCGTCGGGATGTTCGGCGGCGGCGGAAGCGGAGCCCTCACGCGCCTGCTCTACGAGATGGACGGCATCGGCTCGAAAACGCTCTCCGAGCGCGTGCGGGCGAAGCTCGCGCAGCTGACCCACGGGAAGCCGCCTGAGCGCTCGTGGCACGTCCTTTTCATGGGCTCCACGAACCGCCCCGACGTCCTCGACCCCGCGCTCATCCGGCCGGGCCGGTTCGACCAGATGATCCAGGTGGGGCTTCCCGACAAGGCCGGGCGCAGGGAGATCATCGAAGGCTACCTGAGGACGATCAAGCACGACGAGAGCGTCAGCGTCGACGCCATCGTCGCGAATACCACGAAGTCGACGCCCGCGCAGATCATGGCCGCCCTCACGAAGGACGCCGTGCGCATCGCGCTGTTCGACGGCAGGAAGGCGGTCAGCCAGGCCGACGTGGACAAAGCCTTTCTCCAGCAATGGATGGGCATCGAGAACCCGATCGAGGAGATGGCGAGCGAGCAGCGGCGGCAGATTGCGATCCACGAGGCGGGCCATGCGGTCGCGCAGCACTACCTGCAGCCCGACCAGCGAATCGTCCACTTGACCATCGTCGCGAGGGCTCAGAGCCTTGGCTTCATGCTCCCGCTCGACGAGGTCGAGATGTACGCCTATCCCCTCCGCAGGATCGTCGGGGGGATCATGGTCGCGCTCGCCGGACACGTCGCGACGCGGGTCGTCTTCGGCGAGGACTGGACCGGCGCCTACAGCGACTTCCAGCAGATCCGCGGCCATCTGCGCCACCTCTACGCCCTCGGCTACTTCGGACCGCCGGTGAGCGAGATCGGCGCGGACGGAAGCGCGGGGAAGGACGAGATCGTGCTCAAGCGCTTCTGGAGCGAGCTCGAGGCGGAGGTCGAGCGTCTCCTCCGCGCGCACTACGAGGAGCTTACCCGGCTCGCCGACTCGCTCCTCGAGCACAGCGAGCTCTCAAGCGATCAGGTGCTCGCGATCCTCGGCTCGAACATTCAGGTCGCCGCGAGCGAGTCCGCCACCGCCTGGGCGCGGCGCCTCGCCGAGCCTAAGCCTCCCGAGGCGGCCGCGGACGCGTAGGAACCGAGCTGGCTCACCTCGGCGACCAGCTTGCGAAATCCCCTTCGCCGATCATGGCCGGCTGGAAGTTGCCGTCGGCCGGCGCGACGAATACCCCGGGCTCGCCGCTCTCCGTGTAGGCCGTGAACACGAGCGAACGTCCGTTCGGCGACCAGATCGTCGAGGAGCGCTGGAACTGGTCGTTGAACGGCAGGCTGCTCAGCAAACCCTCCGCGGCGGGGAAGCGGCTCACCAGCCACGCGGAGCGGCTTCGGACGTCGAGAACCATGAGCTGAACGTAGGGAAGCCCGGGGCTCCGGGCGAAGGCCGGTCCGATCGCGGTGCTCGACAGGAGCGGCGTGAAGAAGGCGATGAAGCGGCCGTCGGGCGACCAGTAGAAGCCGACCACCGGAGCCTCTCTCGCGGTGAAGGAGCGCCGCGGGGCGCCGAGGTCGACCACACGCAGGCGCCCGTTCGACGCGCTTGAGTCGGTCGCCTCGATGTAAGCGACCCGCCGGCCGT
Organism: Spirochaetia bacterium; assembly: GCA_030041455.1. Taxonomy (GTDB): domain Bacteria; phylum Spirochaetota; class Spirochaetia; order DAHUYW01; family DAHUYW01; genus DAHUYW01. Next base: position 12,562 of record JASHNV010000045.1, on the reverse strand, counting down.
CCGGGGCGAAGGCGAAGGAGACGCTTCCGGAAAGCCGCGCGAGCTCGCGCCGAGTCCGGCCGCTTCGGTCCGCGAGGACGAGGAGCGCGTGTCCGATCGGCCCGGTCGCGAGGAGGAGCAGCTTGCCCCGCGGGGAGGCGTCGGGCGCCTGGAAGGCTCCCGGAGCGACGTCGACCCGGCGGGCCGAGACGGAATCGCCGATCGCGAGGATGGAGACCCGGCTCCCTCCGGGCGAGCCGCCCGGCTCGGGCTCGGTGCGAGTGTGAGCGACAAGGCTCCTGCCGTCGCTCGCCCATACCCAATAGTAGGGGGAGCCCGCGTCGAGCCTGCGATATCCCCCGGCGCCGACCGTCGGGACGAGGCCGAGCTCGAGCCCTCCGGTCGAGCGCACCGACGAGAGGACGGCGATCGCCCGTCCGTTCGGCGCCCAATAGAGATAGAGCGGCTGGAGCTCCGTCGATGACAAAACTCGCGCCGAGCCCCGTCCGTCGCGCGCGGCGACGAGGAGCTCCGCCTCGCTTCCTCCGTTCCGCTCGTAGCGGATGAAGGCGAGCCGCTTGCCGTCGGGCGACCAGGTCGGCGAGAGGTAGTTGGCTCCCGCGCTCTTCGCCGAGCCGCCGTCGTTCGTGAGGGGGCGGGAGCTCCCGGCCTGGTCGGACACGCGGACATTCCCGTCCACGCCCACGTACGCGATCCGGCCGCTCTTCGGGGTAAGGAACCGTACGAGAGGGCTTTGCTCGGCGCCGAGGCCGTGCACGCCGCATCCGGAGAAGAGGAGCGCCGAGGCGGCAAGGAGCCACGGCAGCCGCCGCCTCGGCGCCGGGCGCGAACGCGCTTCGGCGGGCACGACTCGCGCCTTTAGGCGATGGTGCCGACGAGATCCATGATCTCCTTGCTCCCGAGCTCTTCCTTCTCGACGAGCGCCTCGGCGATGCGCTTGAGCGCCGCGCTCTTGTCCTTCAGGATAGCCGCGGCCTTCTCGTACGCTTTGTCGAGGATCGACTTGATCTCCTCGTCGACCTGCTGCGCCGTTCGCTCGCTGTATTCCCTGCGCCGCGAGATGTCGGCGCCGAGGAAGACGTCCTGCCGCTCGTCTCCGAGCGAGAGGTTGTGGAGCCTGAGGCTCATGCCCCAGTCGAGAACCATCTTCCGCGCGAGACGGGTCGCCTCCCGCAGATCGCTCTCGGCGCCGCTCGTGATGTCGCCGATGAAGGCGTCCTCGGCGGCGCGGCCGCCGAGCATCACCGTGATGCGGTCGAGGACGTAGTTCTTGCTGTAGAGGTGCTGATCGTGGTCCGGCATCATCTGGGTGACGCCCATCGAGGCGTCGCGGGGAATGATCGTCACCTTGTGGATCGGATCGGCCGAGGGCAGGTTGACCGCGACGAGCGTGTGCCCGGCCTCGTGGTAGGCGACGATCTTCTTCTCGTCCTCGGTCATGGCGAAGTTCGTCCGCTCGATGCCGAGGAGGATCTTGTCGCGCGCCTCGTCGACGTCCGCCATGGTGATCACCGACCGCTCCTTGCGCACGGCGAGGAGCGCGGCTTCGTTCAGGAGGTTCTCGAGATCGGCGCCGCTGAAGCCGGGCGTTCCCTGGGCGACCTTCTCGAACTCGACGTCGGCCTGAAAGGGCTTGTTCTTCGCGTGAACCTTCAGGATCTCCGCGCGGTCCTTCAGGGTCGGCCGGTCGACGGTGACGCGACGATCGAAGCGCCCGGGCCGCAGGAGCGCGGGGTCGAGAATGTCGGGGCGGTTCGTCGCGGCGAGCACGATCGTGTTGTCGTTCTGCTCGAAGCCGTCGAGCTCGGAGAGGAGCTGGTTCAGCGTCTGCTCGCGCTCGTCGTGGCCGCCGCCGAGTCCGGCGCCGCGGTGGCGCCCGATGGAGTCGAGCTCGTCGATGAAGATGATGCTCGGGCTGTGCGCCTTCGCGTCGCGGAAGAGGCTCCGCACCCGCGAGGCTCCGACGCCGACGAACATCTCCATGAAATCGGAGCCGGAGATGCTGTAGAAGGGAACGTTCGCCTCGCCGGCGAGCGCGCGCGCGAGGAGCGTCTTCCCGGTGCCCGGCGGGCCGACGAGGAGCACGCCCTTCGGAACCTTCGCGCCGAGCCTGCGGAAGCGCTCCGGGGTCTTCAGGAAGTCGACGATCTCGTGAAGCTCCTTCTTCACCCCCGCGATGCCCGCGACGTCGCTGAACGTGACGCCCTCCTTCGTCTTGCGGTAGAGCTTCGCCTTGTTCTGGCCGACCGAGAAGATGCTGTCGCCTTGCTGGCGCGTGCGCCGGTACATGGTGTAGAGGAACCAGCCGATCAGCACGAACGGCAGCACGTTGATGAGGATGGTGAACAGCGAGATCTGGTTCGCGGGTCTCGTGAGAATCGTCACGCCGCTCTTCGTGAGGCTCGCGAGAAGGTCGGGGTCGCCGAACGACGGCAGGTAGGTCAGGAAGTCCTTCGACCCGTCGCTTCCGGAGAGCGCGCTCTTGAAGACGCCGGTGATCTTGTCGCCCTCGACCGTCACGGAGAGCATGTTGTCGTCGACAATCTGCTGCTTGAAGGTGTCGTAGCTGATCTCCTCGGGGCTTCCCGACAGGAGCTTGCCGATCCCCGGCAGAAAGACCGTGACGAGAATGATCACCAGCACCAACGCGCCGATGCCGGTCCCGATTCGCGGCGGGCCGGAGGTCGGCCGCTTGTCGCCGTTGTTAGTGTCCTGCGGTTCGTTTGCCATGCTATCCTTCACCCATGTGCTCTGCGCATAAGGTACGCAGTTTACGGAAAAAAGAAAAGGTCCGCCCGCGGCGCGGCGCGATTTTGAGGAGAAAAAAAGGAGAAAAAACGGACAATTTTCCCGATTTCCGCCTCAGGCGCGCGCGATCAGGTCAATCCATCCCGCTTGCCGCGGCGATCCGCGCCTCCTCACGCTCCGCGAGCTCGGCGCCCTCCTTCACCCGAACCCTCGAAAGGAGCAGGATACCCACGAGGAAGAAGACCGAGATCGAGAGGATGCTCGCCTGCGGGCTTCCGGTGATCTCCCCCACGACGGCGTAGAGAAGAGGCCCGAGGATGCCCGCGAACTTCTCCGAAAGGCCGTAGAGCCCGAAGAACTCTCCGGATTTCGCCTTGGGCGCGAGGGTCGCGTAGAGGCTTCGGCTGAGCGCCTGCGTGCCCCCCTGAACGGTCCCGACGAGCCAGCCGACGAGGAAGAACTCCGCCGTCGACCGGAGAAAGAAGCCCCAGACCGGAATGACGACGTACACCGCGAGGCCGAGCATGACCGCCCTCTTCGTGTCGAGCCGCTCGGCGAGCCGGGCGAAGAGCCGCCGTCCCAACGTGAGGGAGAAGAGCGCGCCGAGCGCCTGGCTCGCCAAGATCGCGGCGAAGGTCAGGGGCAGCGTCAGCCGCCCCGAGAGGTTCGCGTAGACGCCGAGCCCCGGCAGGGTCGCGGCGGTCCAGAGAAGGAGCGAGACGAACACGCTCCTCAGGCGGTTCTTCGCGAGCGGGATGCGTCCGAAGATGAGGGAGTAGGGGAAGGCGACGAACTGCGTCATGAGGAGCGTGCCGATGAGCGCGGCGGTCGGGAGGCCGAGGGCCGCGCCGAAGGCGGTCGCGAGCAGGATGATGGCGCCGATCCCCTCCATGTAAAACCAGAAGGCGACGAGCATCTTGAAGAGCTCCCGGTAGCGCTTGATGTCGCGGAGGGTGCGCGCGATCCGCACGATCGTATCGGCGAGCGCTCCGTTGCCGCGGCTTGCGGCAAGCGGCGTCGCCCTGGGCTCCCGGACGTTCGCGATCAGGGGAGCGCTGAAGGCGAGCCACCACACGCCCACGGAAAGGAACGCGATCCTCACCGCCATCCCGGAGCCGATGCCGATTCGGTCGGCGGCGAGGTAGAGAATCGTGTCGAGGAGGAGGAGGAGCCCGCCGCCGACGTAGCCGTACGCGTACCCCATGCTCGAGACGCGATTGAGGTCGCCGGGGGCGGCGATGTGCGGGAGGAGGCTGCTGTTCAGCCCGAGGGCGATGCTCATGGCGAATTGGGTGACGCCGTAGAGGAGGAGCGCCTGCAGCCACATGCCCGTCGTCAGTCCGTACATCGCGGAGGAAAAGAAAGCGCCCGCGACGGTGAGGACGATCAACGCCCGCTTGCGAGAGCCGGTGATGTCGGCATACGCGCCGATGAGCGGAGCGAGCAGCGCCGTGACGGCGAGCGCGATGGAGGCGGCGAAGGCGAAGACGTTCGACGCGTGATCCCGAGCCGCGGCGCTCGAGCTCGCGAGCCCGATTCCCGCCGCGAAGGCGGGGGCCGCGATGGATACGAAGTAGGGCGGAAAGAAAGCCGAAGCGGTCGTGGTGAGGTAGCCGTGGTCGGCCCAGTCGTAGAACGCCCAAGAGCGAACGCGCCGCCCGTAGCCGCGGTCGAGCGTAGGATCCATGCAACCTCCAGCCGGCCGTCGAAGGCTGGCTGATGCTACCATCGTTGAAACGTTCCGGCAAGACCGGTATAGTTCCTGGGGCATCGAAAAGCGGGAAAAGGGACGCCATTGCCACGCAAGACGGTTAGGATCAAGTCGTCCGCGGCGAAGCGCATCGCCTCCGCGGGACTCTGGATCTATTCCAACGAAGTTCTCGACGACCTCACCTCCTTCGAGAACGGCGAGCTCGTCGACGTGCGGGGCCCCGCGGGATCGAGCCTCGGGATCGCGGGCGTGGAGCCCCACTCGCTCATCGCGCTCAGGCTCCTCGCCGGAAGCGGCGAGGAGCCGCCCGACGGGCCGCGCTACTTCCTCTCCCGCATCGAGGCGGCGGAGCGCGCGCGGCGGCGCTTCATCGCCGATCCCTGCTACCGCGTCGTCTTCTCCGAGGCCGATCTCCTCCCCGGCCTCGTCGTCGACCGCTACGGAGGCCTCCTCGTGGTGCAGCTCCTCACCTGGACCATGGAGCGCCTGAAGGGCCGCGTCGTGGAGGCGCTCCAGGCGTTGTACGCCCCCGAGGGGATCGTCGTTCGAAACGACCTCGACCTCCGCCGCGAGCAGGGGCTCCCGCTCGCCGACGAGCGCCTCCTCCGCGACGAGACGCTCGATCTCAGGCGCTATCGGGTGAGCCTCCTCGGCTTCCGCCTCTTCGTCGATCTCGACGCGCCGCAGAAGACCGGGCTCTTTCTCGACCAGGTCGGAAGCTACCGGGCGGTCGACGCGATCGACTTCGGCGCGATGAGCGGGGCGGACCTCTTCTGTTACAGCGGTCTCTTCGGCATGATCGCGCTCCGCCGAGGCGCCGAGCGGGTGACCTTCGTCGACGCCTCGCAAGCGTCGCTCGACCTCCTCGAGGAGAATCTCGAGGCGAACGGCGTCGAGGCGTCGCGTCGAGTCATCGTGCGGTCGGACGTCCTTGCGTTTTTGCCGCTCCAGCCCCGGGAAGCGAACGACTTTCTTTTCGTCGATCCTCCGAAGTTCATCCCGTCGAGGAAGCACTTCTACCGGGGCCTCCAGGGCTACTTTCGTCTCAATCGCTCGGCGGTCGAGACGCTCGCGGACGGCGGGCTCCTCTTCACGTTCAGCTGCTCCCACCACGCGGGCGAGGAGCTCTTCGCCGGCAAGGTCCGCGACGCGATCGAGTCCGGGGGCGCAAGCGGCTACGAGCTCGCCCGCTTCCACCAATACCTCGACCACCCCGTCCACATCGCGATGCCGGAAAGCGCCTACCTCAAGGGGCTCCTGTTCCGAATCGAGCGGCGGCGCGCGCTCCGCCTCCGAGACGAGCGACCGTCCCCGTGAGGGCCGCCCTCGCGAGGGGCCACGCGCGCGTGGCCATTCTCACGAATGGCCCCTTTGCGGCATGGCGCTTTCCGTCTATACTCCGAAGTCAACCATGCCGGATACGACGACCGAGATCCGCGGCCTTCATCACGTGACCGCGGTGGCGACCGACGCTCAGGCGAACGCCGACTTTTACGTCGGCGTTCTCGGGCTTCGCTTGGTGAAGCGCACGGTGAACCAGGACGCCCCCGAGACCTACCATCTCTTCTACGCGGACGCGAAAGGAAACCCGGGGACCGATCTGACCTTCTTCATCTGGCCTGACGTGACGAGGGGCCGTCCGGGCGCGGGTCTGACCGTGGAGGTCGCGCTCGCGGCGCCGCCCGGCTCGCTCGATGCTTGGAGCGCGAGGCTCGCCGAGCGCGGCGCGCGGCCCGGGCCGATCGTCGAGCGCTTCGGCGAGCGGTCGCTTGCCTTCCTGGATCCGAACGGGCTCGCGCTCTCGCTCGTGGAGGCGATCCCGACGCGCCCCTTTACGCCGTGGACCGGGAGCCCCGTCGGCGAGGCGGAGCAGCTCCGCGGCTTTCACAGCGTGCGGATGCAGGAGCGGAGCCTCGCGCCGACGGCGTCGTTCCTCGAGGAGACCATGGGCTTCAAAGAGGTGGCGAAGGACGGACCCTGGCGGCGGTTCGCCGTCGGGGGCGGCGGCGCGAGCCGAATCCTCGATATCGAGGAGCGCTCGGGCGCCGGAGCGGTCGGCGACGGGACGGTTCATCACGTCGCCTGGAACGTCGGCGGCGACGCCGAGCAGGCGGAGTTTCGCGCCAAGGTCCTCCGCTCCGGCGGGAGCCCGACCGGGGTCATCGACCGCTTTTGGTTCAAATCGGTCTATTTCCGCGAGCCCGGAGGAGCGCTCTTCGAGGCGGCGACGGAGGGTCCCGGCTTCCTCATCGACGAGGAGCCCGACGCGCTCGGAACCCGGCTCATTCTGCCGCCCCGCTTCGAGGAGCACCGAAAGCTCCTCGAAGCGGTTCTTCCCACCTTCGAGCTTCCGAGCGCGGCGAACGGGTTCGGGCGGGGTCGGTAGAGGCTCAGCGTCGGAGGGAAGCGACCGCGGCGAGGATCCTCGTGAGCGCCTCGTCGAGCCGCGCGCGGGGACAGGCGATGTTGACGCGCTGAAAGCCCTCTCCCCCGGTGCCGTACTTCGGGCCGTCCTCAAGCCACACGCCGGCCCGGAAGAGCGCCTCCTTGAGCTCCCGGTCGGCGACCTTCAGGGAAGAGAAGTCCACCCACGCGAGATAAGTTCCCTCAAGCGGCGCGACGGCGAGATCGGGCGCCTCCCGCGCGAGCCGCTCGACGAGGAGCCGGTAGTTCCCTTCGAGGTAGGCGAGGAGCGCGTCGAGCCACGGCGCGCCGTGGCGGTAGGCGGCCTCGCTCGCCGCGAGGCCGAGGACGTTCGCGCTCTCGGCGCGCTCCTGCGTGAGGCGCCTCTTGAACCGCCGCCGCTTCTCCGGGTCGGGTATGACGGCGGCTCCCGCCGAGAGGCTTGCGAGGTTGAAGGTCTTCGTCGGCGAGACGAAGGTCACGATTCCGTCTCCTCCGCTCGGTCCTGAGAGCCCGGCGGCCACGAGCCCGGCCGGCCGGTGCACGTGGCCGCTCATGACGAGGTCGCAGTGGATCTCGTCTGAGAGGAGGAGCGCCCCGCGCCGCGCGCAGAGCTCCACGAGACGCTCGAGCTCGTCCCGCCTCCACACCCGTCCGACCGGATTATGCGGACTGCAGAAGACGACCAGGCGGGTCTCTTCGCCGATCGCCCGTTCGAGCCCCTCGAAGTCGATCTCGTAGCGCCCGCCGGTCCGCAGGAGCGGATTCTCGACGACGACGCGGCCGCTCTCGAACGGCACGATCCGGAAGGGATGGTAGACCGGCGGCTGGATGACGACGCGGTCGCCGGGGGCGGTGAAAACGTCGAGGGCGAGGCGGATCCCCGGCACGACGCCGGGAATCGGAACGATCCATTCGCTTTCGACCCGCCAGCCGTGGCGCCTGTCGAGCCACGCCCTGATCGACTCGATGTAGGACGGGGTGTGGCGCGCGTAGCCGAAGATGCCGTGCTCCACTCTCGCCTTGAGCGCGTCGAGAACCGCGGGAGGAGCCCGGAAATCCATGTCGGCCACCCACAGCGGAAGCACGCTCCCCGTCGCGCCCGCGACCGGCGGAGGGAAGTCCCATTTTACCGAATTGGTGTCCCGGCGCTCGATCAGCTCGTCGAAGTTGAAGGTCACGGAGGCGCCCTCCGCTCAATCCGGGCAGACCGCGACCGCCTCGATCTCGATCTCCCCGTCCTTCGGCAGCCAGCTCACCTCGACGGTCGTTCGCGCGGGGCAATCGCCTAAGAAGAACTCCGCGTAGATCTCGTTGACCTGCCGGAAGACGTCGAGCTCGCGCAGGAAGATCCCCGTCCGCACGACGTCGGCGGTGGTGAGACCCGCGGCGGCGAGGATGCACCGGATGTTCTCAAGCGAGCGGCGCGTCTGCGCCTCGACGCCGGAGACGAGCTCTCCGCTCGCCGGATCGACTCCAAGTTGGCCCGAGATGAACAGAAAGCCGCCCGCCTTGACCGCTTGCGAATAGGGGCCGATCGGTGCCGGGGCATCGCTCGTCTGGATGATCGTTTTCACGGCGTATCTCCTGTTTGATTTGCGTACTCTTCGATCTCGTCGTATTTGTACTCGAAGGGGATCGCCGCCTGGGCGAAAAGCTCTTCGGACTCGAGGGCGGCGTGGTAGCGGCGCTCGCAGACGACCCTCTTGATCCCGCAGTTGATGAGGAGCATCGCGCAGGTCCGGCACGGCGTCATGCGGCAGTACAGCGTGGCGCCCTCGATGCCGATGCCCCGCTTCGCCGCCTGGCAGATCGCGTTCTGCTCCGCGTGGACCGTGCGCACGCAGTGGAGGGAGACGCGGCCGTCCTCGTGCACCACCTTCCGCATCTCATGGCCGGCCTCGTCGCAGTGCGGAAGCCCCTGGGGCGATCCGACGTAGCCGGTCACGAGGATCTGCCGGTCGCGCGCGATCACGCAGCCGCTCCTGCCCCGATCGCACGTGGCCCGCTTGGAGATGGCGTCGGCCACCTCCATGAAATAGTCGTCCCACGACGGACGTTGGTACAGCGCCTCGGCCATCCGCCCCTCCCCGAGCCATTCTACGTGGTCCGCTCCGACGAGGCAAGCGCCAAGCGCCGTCTTTACAGGGGACCCGGCGCCTCCCTATACTCTCGAGGCATGACCTCCTTCCGCTTCGCCCGCTCGCCGCTTCTTCGCTTCGGTTCCGGAGAGGTCGAGAGCCTTCCCTCCGTCGTCTCGACGCTCGGCGCCCGCCGGGCGGCCGTCGTCACCGGCTCGCGCTCGTTCCGCGCCTCCGAGCGCGGAGGCGACCTCGACAGGGCGCTCTCGACCCGCGGAATCCGGGTCGCGAGCTTCTCGACGTCCGGCGAGCCCTCCGCGGAGCAGGTCGACGAGATAGCAGGCGAGATCAGGCGCTCGGGCGGCGCCGACGTCGTCGTCGCGATCGGCGGCGGAAGCGCGATGGACCTCGGCAAGGCGGTCGCGGCCATGATCCTCGAGGAGGGCTCCGTCGTGGACTACCTCGATGAGATCGGCACGCGCAGGCCCTCGGGGCGGAAGGTTCCGTTCGTGGCGGTCCCGACCACCGCGGGAACCGGATCGGAGGCGACGAAGAACGCGGTGATCAGCAGAATCGGTCCGGGAGGCTTCAAGAAGTCCCTCAGGCACGACGCCTTCGTCCCGGATGTCGCGGTGGTCGACCCCGCGTTGAGCCTCTCCTGTCCGAGCGAGGTCGCCGTCGCTTCCGGACTCGACGCGATCACCCAGCTCATCGAGGGCTTCGTCTCGACGCAGGCGAGCCCCATCACCGACGCGCTCGCCCGAAGCGGCTTGAGGTTCGCCTCTTCCTTCCCCCAGGCGGTCCGCGCCGGGAGGCAGGACCTCGAGGCGCGCTCGGCGCTCTCCTACGCCGCCTACCTGTCGGGTCTCGTCCTCGCGAACGCGGGTCTCGGCGTCGTGCACGGCATCGCGTCGGCGGTCGGCGCTCGCTCCGAGATCCCGCACGGCGTCGTCTGCGGCACGCTCGTCGAGGCCGCTTCGCGGATGATCATCGAGCGGCTCGAACGCGACGGAACGGCCGACTCCGCGCTCGCCAAGTACGCGGAGGCCGGCGCGCTCCTGTCGGGGCGGGACGGCGGCTCCCGGGACGCGAACTGCCGCATGCTCCTCGACCTCCTCGCCGAATGGACCGAGCAGTTCGGCGTTCCCCGCCTCGGTCGCTACGGTCTCGACGCCGATGCGCTTGAGGCGGTCGCGCGGGAGGCGAGCGTCAAGAGCTCGCCCGCGCCGCTTTCGAGCGGCGACATCTACGCCGTTCTCGCTTCGCGGAGGTAGAACGTGACCATGCAGGAAGCGCTCGCGTCGGCAACTCACACCAAGGAGCTCGTCGTCGGCGCCGGGGCGCTCGCGGAGCTTCCCGACGTCGTGAAGCGGCGCTTCCGGGCGGGCAAGGTGGCGCTCGTCGCCGACGAGAACACCATGCGCGCCGCGGGCGACCGGGCGATCGCCGAGCTCGTCCGAGGCGGCGTAGCGGTGAGCCGCACGCTCGTGTTTCCGAGCGCGCCTCGGATCGACGCCGGCTACCCTCACGCGATCGAGGTCCGCGACTTCCTCGCGCGCGGCGACGAGGTACCGCTTGCCGTCGGATCGGGCACGATCAACGATCTCGTGAAGCGGGCGGCCTTCGAGGTCAAGCGGCCCTACCTCGTCGCCGCGACCGCTGCGTCGGTCGACGGCTACACGTCGTACGGCGCCGCGCTCGTCCTCGACGGCTTCAAGGTGAGCATGGAATGCGACGCGCCCGCCGGGGTCGTCGCGGATCTCGACGTGCTGGTCGGCGCGCCGCAGGAGATGACCGCCGCCGGGTACGGCGACCTCGTGGCGAAGGTCCCCGGGGGAGCCGACTGGATCATAGCCGACGAGCTCGGCATCGATCCGATCGTCCCGCTCGGTTGGACCATGGTGCAGGAGGATCTCCGCTCCTGGGTCCGGGATCCCGGGGCGGTCGGAAGGCGCGAGGGCGCGGCGGTGGAGCGGCTATTCGGCGGGCTCGCCGTGACCGGCTTCTCCATGCAGGCTCTCCGGAGCTCGCGGCCGGTGTCCGGCGCGGAGCACCTTCTCAGCCACGTGTGGGAGATGCAGCACCTGCACAAGGACGGGATACCGGTCTCGCACGGCTTCAAAGTCGGGATCGGCTCGCTCGGGACGACAGGGCTCATGGAGCTTCTCCTCGATCTCGATCCGGAGGGGATCGACGCGGAGCGGCGCGCGCGGGAATGGCCCGACTGGTCCGAGCGCGAGGCCGAGATCCGGGCGGCCTGGGCCGGGGGTCCGCAGGCGGACGCCGCGGTCGCGGCGTGCAGGAAGAAGCACCTCTCAGGCGCGCAGCTTCGCGATCGGATTAAGCGGGCTCAAGCGCGCTGGCGGGGACTCAAGGAGCGCGTAGGCTCGCAGCTTTTCTCCTACGGGGAGCTCAGGCGGATGTTCGTCGCGGCCGGGCTTCCGGTGACCCCCGAGCAGATCGGCCTCAGCCGCGAGCGGGCGGTCGCCACCTTCCGGCTCGCCCAGACCATTCGCGACCGGTACACGGTGCTCGACCTCGCCTTCGAGCTCGGAGTCCTCGACGATTGCGCGAGCCGCATCGATCGCTCCGCGACGTACTGGCGGTGAGCAACCGTTGACCGGCCGCCTCGACGGGCGTAGAGTATCGATACGTTCGGGGATGGAGTCCCCCGAGTGCCCGCTCCTCGAGAGCTGATGACTCCTGCCGTTCGACACAACGCGGCGGGAGCCATCGAGAAAAGCCCGCCGCAAGGCGGGTTTTTTCATGCGCGTGCCGCGCGAGGCTTCACGGACGCCTGTCGCGCTCGAAGGGGCTCTGAATGCCTCAGGCTGAGCGGGAATGGGCAGAGCTGGTCACCGCCCCCGAGAGGGTCCCGGAGCTCTTTCGAGACGCCTTCGTACGGCTCCTCGGCGACGCCGTCTCCTTTCCGTACACGATCTTTTCCCCGGCGACTTCGTGGGGGCTCCGTCGGACGAGCCCGAGCCTCATTGCGCTCTCGAAGGACTCGCTTTTCCACCTTGAGTCGCGGAAAGAGGGCCTGAAGACGCGCCGCCTCCCCGTGAGGGAGCTCTGTTTGATCGAGCACGGGACCGCGCTCCTCTATTCGTGGGTGAAGCTCGTCGAGGCGCCGTCGGGCACGTCGGTAACCGTGGAGTTCAATACGGTCGTGGAGGACTTCTTTCTCCGTCTTGTCGAAAAGCTCCGCGAGATCCAGACCGGCCTCGCCTGGGAGCGGCTCGAATCGGGCGCGCCCGAGAGCCTCCACGGCCTCAACTACAAGTTCTACAATTATTCGAGAGACCTCTTCTTTCGCGCCGAGCCCGCCCTGCTCTCCGTCTATCAGCCCGCGATTCGCCGGACATTCGCTCTGTGGCTGAAAAAGACGCTCGCGGTGAATCGGCTCCTTCTCGTCACGGAAAGCGAAGTCATTCTCCTCTCCGACGACGCGACCGGTCCGGGACCGGCGCGATACGGGATCGTCCGAAGATGGATACCGAGACGCGCGCTTCGAGGCGTCGAGACCGAGGACGTCCGGTATCGCGGCGAGCTTTTCTACGCGCTCAGGCTCGATCTTACCCGGCAGTTCAGCGAGCGGCAGCTCTTCGCCGCCGAGGAG